>JBJKSF010000129.1:0-43186 GCA_046704285.1 Longimicrobiales bacterium
CGTGGGCGCGACCCCCAAGGCGGCCCACAAGCAGGACTACCAGCTGTAACGGACTGAGGAGCACGCCCCCTCTGCGGCCCGCGCGGGGGCCGATGGCGTGAGCGGGGCGGCACCCTTCGGGGTGCCGCCCCGCATGCGTCCTCGCCGTGGTGGCGGTCCGGGCCTCGTGGGTCCCGGCCAGGCGGGCGTCCCGCGTGGATCCGGTGGAGGCTCTGAGGAGCGAGCGAACCTACCGGCGAGTCTCCCCCGCCGACGCCCGCCTACTCCTCCTCGGCCTCCTTCTTCTTGTCGGCGATGATCTTCTGTGCGATATGGTCGGGCACGGGCTCGTAGCCCGCGAACGTGCGCATGTGGTGCGCACGCCCCTGCGTCATCGACCGCAGCGCCGCCGCGTACTTGTAGAGCTCGGCCTCCGGCACCATCGCCCGGATGCGCGTGCGCCCTCCGTCCGGGTCCATGCCCAGGACCTTCCCCCTGCGCGATGTGAGGTCGCCCATGATGTCGCCCATGTACTCGTCGGGGGTGGTCACGCTCACCTCGACCATGGGCTCGAGCAGGATCGGGCCCGCCTTGGCCGCCACGCTCCGGAACGCCAGGGAGCCGGCCAGCTTGAAGGCGATGTCGGAGGAGTCCACGCTGTGGTACGAGCCGTCGTAGCACTCGGCGGCGAAGTCGACGAGCGGATAGCCAGCGACGACCCCCCGCTCCGACGCCTCCTGGATGCCCCGGTCGACGGAAGGCAGGTACTTGCCGGGGATCACGCCCCCCTTGATCGCGTCGACGAACTCGTAGCCCTGGCCGCGCGGTCGCGGTGAGAGGCGTACCCAGCAGTCCCCGAACTGGCCCCGTCCGCCGGACTGCTTCTTGTGCCGCCCCTGCCCCTCCGCCTGCCGCGTGATCGTCTCGCGGTACGCGATGCGGGGCTGCTCGGTCTCGACGCTCACACCGTACTTGCGGGCCATGCGCTCGAACTGCACGTCGAGGTGCAGCTCCCCCACACCGCGCGCGATCGTCTGGTGCAGCTCCCCGTTGAACTCCGCCGAGAACGTCGGATCCTCCTCGTGGATCCTCGGGATCACCTCGCCCAGCTTGTCTTCGTCGTTGCGCGTCGCGCCGCGGATCGCCACCGCGATGTCGGCACGCGGGAAGCGGATCTCCTCGAGCACGAGCGGGCGGTCCTTCGAGCACAAGGTGTCGTTCGTGTGCGTGTGCTTGAGCTTGGCCACCACGCCGATGTCGCCCGCGTGCAGCCGCTCCACCTCGATGCGCTCCTTGCCCAGAGGGATGCTCAGGTGGTTGAGCTTCTCGATCTGGCCGTCCCTTGCGTTCGCCACGTCGGAGCCGTTGGCCACCGTCCCCGAGAACACCCGGAAGAAGGTGAGCTCACCGACGTGGGGCTCCGCCGCGGTCTTGAAGACCAGCGCCGTGAGCGGCCCGTCGTCCACAGCCTGGATCTCGACCTCCTGGTCGAGGCCGGGCCGGGCCCCCTTCTCGATGCCCCCCTGAGCGGGGCTGGGGCACAGCTCGACGATCTTCTGCAGCAGCGTCCGGACGCCGTACGTCAGCGGCGCCGCACCGCAGAAGACCGGAAAGAGCTCGCGGCGCTCCATGCCGCGGGCCATCGCCTCGACGGCCTCCTCCCGCGAGATGCGTCCTCCCTCGAGGTACGCCTCCAGGAGCTTCTCGTCGGTCGTGGCCAGCGTCTCCTGCAGCTCGGTCTCCCAGCGGGCCTCCTCGTCCTTCAGCTCCGCGGGGACATCCACCTCGTCGTACTCCCCGGCCGCCGTCCCCTTCTTGTACAGGTGCGCCTTTTCGTTGAACAGGTTGACGATCCCGTGGAAGTCCGTCGCTTCGCCCACGGGGATCTCCACCGGGATCGCCTTGTCGGTCAGCCGCTCCTTGATCTGCCGGTACGCAGCCTCGAAGCTCGCGTTCTCCTTGTCCATCATCGAGACGAAGAAGATCCTCGGGATCCCGCGGGTCTCGCAGTACTCCCACACCCGCTCCGTCCCCACCTCGACGCCCGAGGTCGCGCTGACGACGATGACGGCGGCGTCCGCCACCCGCACCGCCGCGAGCGCCTCACCCGTGAAGTCCAGGTATCCCGGCGTGTCCAGCAGGTTGACCTTGCAGTCCAGGTACTCGGCGTAGGCGGGGGTGAGCTGGATCGAGATCCCGTGCGCCAGCTCCTCCGGGGTGTGCATGGTGAGGGCGTGGCCCTCGTCGACGCTCCCGTGCCGCTTGGACGTCCCCGACACGAAGCACATGGCGTCCACGAGGCTCGTCTTGCCCGCTCCACCGTGCCCCAGGATCGCGACGTTGCGGATGCGATCCGTGGGGTACTCCCTGGCCGCTGCCATGACTGCGCTCCTTGCGCTTACGAAGGATGCAGCGGGGCTCCCGCCGCCGTCGTGCCGGGCAGTGGGAGCCCCGCAGGTTCTCCATGGGGAACCGGATTCTAGAGAGGGCCCAGGGAGCGGGCAAGCCGGAGAATCCCCCACAGGGGAACGCCCCGCCCGGCCCGCCCGGGCGGCCCTAGTTCATGGTCTTCAGGATCTTCTCGGCCTCCGCCTGCGTGGCCACGAGCTTGCCCGTCTCCATCTCCGCGACGATGCGCTGCATCCCGTAGATGTTGTCGAGCGCCGCGAGGATCGCATGGATGTCCACCGCGACCGCGCGGTTCAGCTTGGGCATGTAGATGTAGTCGCCCGTCAGGCTCTCGATGTTGCCGTCGAAGATCAGGCCCACCAGGTCGAGCTTCTCGTTCAGCACCGGCGAGCCGGAGTTGCCCCCGATGATGTCGGCCGTGCTGACGAAGTCGAGCGGCGTGGCCAGCTTGAGCGAAGAGGGCGGGTCCAGCCACCGCTTCGGCAGCGCCCAGTCCTTCTGGCCCGAGAACGAGTAGTGGCGGTTGTAGAGCCCGTAGAACGTGGTGTGCCACGGCGCTTCGGTCCCGTTGTACGGATAGCCCTTCACCACGCCGTCCTGGATCCTGAGCGAGAACGTCGCGTCCGGGGGCACGCTCGTGCCGTAGACCGCGAACCGGGCCTGTCCGAGCTCCGCGGCGATGGCGCTCTCCTCCGGGAACACGGTCTGGACCATCTGCTGGAACTGGGCGAACGTCGGCAGATAGGCGCGCACGACCCCGATCGCGGGATCACTCAGGCTCAGCGAGCCGCTGTCGGCCAGCGCCACCGCCTGCGCCGAGTCGGCGAGCGACGTGGAGCTCATCACGGCGGCGGCCACCGCCGCCGGCGAGCTGCCGCCCAGGACGGCGCGGGCGAGGGGGCTGTCCTTTCCGTAGTAGTTCTCGAAGTCCTGGAAGCGCGCAGCCATCAGCGCCGAATCGAGCCCCGCCGGCTGCTGCGGCACGCTGTCCATCTGCGCCTTCAAGTCGTGCAGCGTCGCCGAGTCCCCGCCTGCGGACCGGACGTTGATGATCTGGAAGGCGATGAGGGCACGATGGAGCGCAGCCGACGACAGCAGCGAGCTGTTCAGGCCGATGAACGCCCCGAAGCCCGGCGCGTCGGCGCGCCTCTTCTTCTGGAGCGCGGCCATGCGGGCGATGAGGTCGCCGTACTTCGCCTTGAGCGTCGAGTCCGCGTCGATCGCCGTCTGGAACTTCTGCTGGGAGTCCCAGCGGCGCATGATGATGGCCGGGTCGTCGAGGCCCTTGAGCTCGCCGGCGTAGTCCTTCTCCGAGTTGCTGATCTCGAAGTACGGCGTCTGCAGGTCGTACTTCTTCGTCTCCTCAGGATGCGCCTTCATGTAGTCGCTGAACACGGCCATGCGCGAGCGGAGCAGCGCCAGGATGTCCTTGTCGCCGACGTCGCGCCGGAACTCGAGCTGGGCGACGGTCTGGAGGCGGCTGGTCGAGCCGGGGTTGCCCACGACGAAGATGGGCTCGCCGTCCGTGAGGCTGTCCTTCTCGACCTTGAAGTAGTGCGGCGTGTCGAGCGGCTTGCCGTCGTCGCCGTACACGCGGAACAGCGAGAAGTCGAGGTTGTAGCGCGGATAGGTGAAGTTGTCGTAGTCCCCGCCGAAGTAACCGATCTGCAGCTCCGGCACGGCCACCAGCTTCACGTTCGTGTAGCGGCGGAAGACGTAGGCCGAGGTGCGCCCGCCGTCGTACAGCGAGATCATCTGCACGACGATGCCCGCCTTCTTGCCACCGTGCTCGGCGAGGACGCGGGCCTGGATCGAGTCGAGGACGGTCTTGCGGACGTCCTCGCGACGCGCCAGCGGCACCGTGTCGAGCTTCGCGTTCACCTCCTTGGTGACGTCGATGATGTCGATGAGCTGGTCGGCGTGGAAGTTCTTGACGGGCCGCTCCTCATCCAGGTTCTGGGCGAAGAACCCGTTGTCGAGGATGTCCTCACCGGGCTTCTGCACCTGGACCTCGTAGGGCCGGGCGCAGTGATGGTTCGTGAGGAGCAGGCCGTGGGGCGAGACGAACGAGGCGGAGCATCCCGAGATGCGCAGGGCACCGAGGCGAGCGTCGGCGAACCAGGCGCTGTCGGGATGGAATCCGTACGTCTCGGCGAAGTACTTCGTGGGAGGGAACTCGAACGTCCACATCTTGCCGTTGTCGAACCGGCCCGCGCGCACCGTGTCGAGGTCCATGGCGGTGACGATCGAGGCCGGGAAGGGCTGGCCGGGCGCCGTGTCGGTGCGCGGCGGAACGAGCGTGTGCCGGGCCTGTGCACGGGCGCCCTGCGTGCTCGGCGGAGGCGCCGGCGGACGGGCGGGCCCCGACTTGCTGCAGGCGGCAACCAACAGGACCGCACCGAGGACCGCACCCCTGTGCAGCCGTCCGCCCCACGACTTCTTCCCAAGGTCTGACATGGTCCCCCTCACTGGCTCCCGGTTTCGATGGGTGATCCGGAAAGCTCGTGGGGAGCAGGGGCCCGAACAAGATGGGGAGCAAAAGCGCCGCTGAGTGACGACGCCGGATCTTCGCTCAGCAGTTCCCGTGACGCACGCAGCCCAGGACCTTCAGGGCCCGCTCGTCGCCGAGGCGATAGTAGACGTGGACTCCGTCCTTGCGCCGATCGAGAATCCCCTTGTCGCGCATGACCGTGAGGTGCTGAGACGCCACCGCCTGCTCGAGGCCGAGGGACTCGTAGACTTCCGTGACCGTGCACTCGCCCTGCTGGTCGAGCAGATCCAGGATCTGGAGGCGCACGGGGTGGCCCAGGCACCGCAGGAACCGCGCGGTGTCCTCCACCGCCATCGTCGACAGGATGTTCGTGCTCACGGCGCCTCCCGGTTCGAATAGACAGATAGATATATCGCTATGTGTGCCGACGGCGTCAAGCCGTGCCTGGGGCTCCGAGGAGGATCCGCCGCAGCCGCATTGCGCCCGCCTGGCGGCGGAGGCGACTGCGCCCGGTCGGAGGCGGCCGAGGAGGGATCGCCGGAGCTGCTCTTGCGGCAGCCTAGCAGCGAAGGCGATCCGCCGCAGGGCCGCTGTCCACAAGCATCAGTTCGTGCGGTGCCGGCGGGACACGTCGTCCAGCAGCTTGCGCTCGTCCGGCGTGAGCGACGCCATGCCGTGCGCCGAGATCTTGTCGAGGACCTCGTCCACCGCGTCGTAGAGGGCGGCGTCGCCCTCGGGAGGACGGCTCTGACTCTCCGTGCGGCTCTCGGCCTCGTGCCGGTCGCGGCGTGCGTGCGGGACGATCGCCAGATGCTGGTGCCCGCCCGTGGCCTTCGACTTGAGTCGCTCGATGCCGTGCGCGGCGCGCCACCCGCTCTTCAGGTACAGGAGGCCGGTCACGATCCCGCCCAGGTGCGCGAGGTAGGCGATGCCGGCCCCGGGCTCCGTGATCGCGCTGAAGAGCGTCAGGAGGAACAGTGCCCCGACCAGCCACTTCGCCTTGATCGGGAAGACCATCCACAGGTAGATGTCCATGTTCGGCCAGAGCATCGCGAACGCGAGCATGAGGCCGAAGATGGCCGCCGAGGCGCCGATGATCGCGTCCGGGAGGAAGACGTAGCTGAGCGCCACGCCCCCGAGGCCGCAGATGACGTAGTACTTGAAGAACTCCCGCCCGCCCCACTCCTCCTCGAGCGGCGGCCCGAAGAAGAAGAGCACGATCATGTTCATGGTGATGTGCCAGAAACCACCATGGACGAACATGTACGTGAACACGCCCCAGGGGCGCAGCAGGATCCGGGTCGGCTGGAAAGCGAACCACCGGTCGATGAAGTTCTGACCGAAGCTGCCGCCCCCTATCTGGTTCAGCACCAGGATGAGCACGTAGACGGCCACGTTGGCGAGGATGATCCGCTTCACCACGGGGGTGAGCGTCCATCCGAACCGGTGGCTCAGGTACGAGCCCTTGTTGTACGAAGAGGCCATGGCGAGCCCTGTCGTGGATCTCCCGGAAGCACCCTGTCAAACCCCCGCCTACGGGGCAGGTTCCTGCCCCCCCGCGCCCCTATTTCCTGCTCGTGCGCCGCCGGGCCAGAGCAAAGCCCGCGATGCGGTCGCACAGCTCCGGGAAGGAGATCCCGGCCGCCCGGGCCGCCTTGGGCAGGAGGCTGTTGGCAGTCATCCCCGGCAACGCGTTGGCCTCGAGGCACCACGGCCCTCCCGATTCGTCGACCATGAAATCGACGCGAGAGAAGTCCCTCATGCGCAGCGCCCGGTGGGCGCGCAGCGCCAGGTCCTGAAGGAGCCGGGCGAGACCTCCCGGGATGTCGGCCGGGAAGATCTCCCGTGCGAGCCCCGGCTGGTACTTGCACTCGTAGTCGAAGAGCTCGTGGGCCGGCACGATCTCGCCCACCGGGAGCGCTTCGTCACCGAGCACCCCGACCGTCATCTCGCGCCCCCGCACGTAGCGCTCGACCAGAACCACGTCGTCGAACCCGCGGGCGAGCTCCAGAGCGGCGTCCAGCTCCGCACGGTCGTGCGCGAGCAGGAGGCGGAGCGACGAGCCTCCGTTCGCCGCCTTCACGACGACCGGGAGGCCGAGCGCCTCCACCACCTCCTCGGCGGTCGGATCCCCGGCGAGCCACTCCGGCGTCGGGATGCCCGCGTCGCGCAGCAGGCGCTTGGTGACGTCCTTGTCCATGGCGAGAGAGCAGCCCAGGCGCCCGCTGCCCGTGTAGGCGACGTCCGCGACCTCGAGGAGCCCCTGGATCGTGCCGTCCTCGCCGCTCCCGCCGTGAAGCGCGAGGAAGAAGACGTCGACCTCGCCGAGGGACGGGTCCCTGGCGAGCGCGACCGTGTGGCCTTCGTCGAGGCGCGTGAGGCTCTCCCTCCCCGGCGGGTCGGACCGTACACCCGACGTGAGCAGGCGCTCCTCGTCGGCGCGGGGGAGCACACCCGTGGCCGTGTCCACGGCGACCACGTCGTGGCCCGCCTCGCGGAGCGCCCGTGCGACCTGCGCGCCCGAGGAGAGCGACACTTCCCGCTCGTCGGACGTGCCGCCCATGAGCACGGCGATCCTCACGGCGCACCAGCCGAGGTGAGGGTCCGCACGACGTCGAAGCGCGTCACGATCCCGGCCAACCTCCCGTCCTCCCTCACCAGGCACGCGTCGTTGCCGCGCTGGAGCAGGCGCGTCACCTCGCTGCCATCGACGTGTGCGTCCAGCACCGGATAGGGCGGCCCCATCACGGACTCCACCGCCCGCTCGAGAAGGGCGGGCTCCTCGATGACGCGGGCCATGAGGTCGCTCTCGGCCACGGAGCCCACGCACTCGCCGTCGGCCACCACCGGAAGCTGCCCGATGTCGTGGGCGGTGATCGCCGAAAGCGCCATGCGCACCGGGGTGTCGGGCCCGACCGTGACGAGCCCCGCGGAACCTTCCTTGCCGCGCAGCATGTCCGCGAGCGTGTGCCGCCGCGGCCGCCCCAGGTATCCGTTCTCCCTCATCCAGTCGTCGTCGAAGCACTTGCTCAGGTAGTGCTCCCCCCAGTCGGGCAGGAGCGCCACCACGAACGCCTCCGGGTCGTCCAGCGCCCGGGCCAGGTCGGCGGCGGCGTGGACGATGAGCCCGGACGAGCCACCGACGAACAGCCCCTCCTCGCGCGTCAGCCGCCGCGCCATGAGGAACGCGTCCCGGTCGCTCACCGTCACGTACTCGTCGACCACGCTCAGGTCCAGCGTTCCGGGGATCTTGTCGTTGCCCAGCCCCTCCACCTTGTACGGGTGACCCTCCACCCCCTCTCCGGTGTGGAAGAACGGTCCGATCATGGAGCCCTCGGGATCCACCCCGACGATGCGCACGTCCGCGCTCTTCTCCTTGAGGAAGCGTCCGGTCCCCGTGATCGTGCCCCCGGTGCCGGCCCCCGCCAGGAAGTGCGTGATCCGGCCCGCGCTCTGCTCCCACAGCTCCGGCCCCGTGCTCGCATGGTGCGCGTCGGGGTTCGCCGGGTTGTAGAACTGATTGGCAAGGACCGCGCCATCGATCTCCGCGGCGATCGCCTTGGCCTTCATCACGTAGTTCTCCGGGTGGTCCGGAGGCACGGCGGTGGGGGTGATCACGACCTCGGCGCCGAACGCCCGCAGGAGCTTCACCTTCTCGGCGCTCATCTTGTCGGGCATGGTGAAGATGCACCGATATCCCTTGATCGCCGCGGTCATCGCGAGCGCCACTCCGGTGTTGCCGCTCGTACCCTCCACGATCGTCCCGCCCGGGGCCAGTCTCCCCTCGCGCTCGGCGGCCTCGATCATGGCCAGCCCGATGCGGTCCTTCACGGAGCCTCCCGGATTCATGAACTCGCACTTCGCGTAGACCGGCGTCCGGGCTCCGTCCACGACGCGGTTGAGGCGCACGAGCGGCGTCCAGCCGATCGCGCCCAGCACGTCGTCGTACGGCCGCAGGTGCCTGCCGGAACCGTCCGTGCTCACGATGCGCCACCTCCGTCCAGGAGCTCCTCCACACGGGCCTCCACCCCGCGCGCCACCTCGCCGGCCTCGGCGAGCAGGGCGTCGAGCCGCGCGCGCACTTCCCCGCGGAACGACTCGTCGCGGATGCTCGGCAGGTTGATGCGGACGTTGTAGGCCGCACCCTTCAAGCCGGCGTGCGCCATCAGCGCCCCGGTGCCCACGTCGCTGATCATCTGGGCGCTCGCGAGCCCCGCCATCTCCGCGCACAGCTTCATGGCCTCGAGGCAGCGCTCCGCCGTCGCGAGCGGCACCTGCGTGGCCTGGCGGTACCCCTCCTGTATGACCCGCGCGCGCTCGGCCTTCTCCGCCTCGCTGTCCTGGGGCATGCGCATGCCGGCGAGGACCGCGTCGAACGCCCGCGTGTCCTCGTCCACCGCGCGCACGAGCGCGTCCTTCACGTCCTGCGCGCGCTCCGCGACGGCGCACAACGCCTCGTAGTGCTGGTCGAAGGAGCCCTTCCCCACCGACAGGTTCGCCACCATGGAGGCCAGCGCGCTTCCCAGCGAGCCCGCCAGCGCGGCGACCGAGCCCCCTCCGGGAGCGGGCGTGTCCCGGGAGACCTCGTCCACGAAGTCGTGCGTCGGACGCAGCACCAGCGGGCCGTCCACGGTCGGCAGCGCCAGCACCTTCTCCTTGGGGTCGAACGGCGCGACGTCCCTCAAGCCCATGGATTGGATCGCGGTCTCCACGAGGTCGGGGACCGGCACGCCCGTCGACTTCATCATGCGGCGCAGGTAGTAGTGTCCGGCGCGGCGCACGGCGTCGTACGGGATGAGCCCGACCAGCTCCGAGCCCGTCACCACCACCCCCCGCCTGCGCGCCTCCTCCCGCGCGGCCTCCAGCACCTCGTGCGGCGCGCTCACCTTATAGTTGGTGAGGTTCATGCTGATCTGCGCCCGCCCGTAGTCCTCGATGACCCAGCCGATCGCCTTCACGTCCTTGAAGAGGCCGTCGTCGAAGACCGGCCCGGACGGATGCTCGGGGTCGATCTCGAGCGCGGCATAGCGCTCCCGCAGATCCCCCCCGTGAGCCTCGCGGTAGTGCGCCTCCAGCTCCTCGAAGGAGGCGGCCACGAAGTCACACGGCCCGCACGGATAGCGGCCGTCCGCCGGGAAGCGCACGACGTCTCCCTTGTAGTAGAACGGCTCGACGTTGCCCGTGCGCTTCCAGCGCCCGCGCTCCCTCAGCCTGTACGCGATGTCGTTCGCGTAGCGCCGGTCCGTCGTGTTCAGGTCGACGTTGTAGGCGATCAGGAACTCGCGCGCGCCGACCGCGGTGACGCCGGCCGTCGGGTTCAGCTCGGCCGGCCCGAAGTCGGGCCGCCACTCCGGATCCCTCAGCTTCTCCGCCATTCCCTCGTACTCCCCCGAGCGGATCCGGGAGAGGTTGCGGCGCTCGGGGCGCGAGGCGGCGTGCTCGTAGAGGAAGACCGGAATGCGCAGATCGTCGCCGATCCTGCGGCCGACCCGCCGTGCGATCTCCGCGCAGTCGTCCATCCCGATGTCCGAGACCGGCACGAACGGCACGACGTCGGTCGCTCCCATCCGGGGGTGCTCGCCGCGGTGGCGGCGCATGTCGATCAGCTCGGAGGCGCGCGCCACCGCGCGGAACGCGGCCTCCTCCACCGCCTCCGGAGGGCCCACGAACGTGACGACGGTCCGATTCGTGTTCGCTCCGGGATCGACGTCCAGGAGCTTCACTCCCGAGACGGCTTCGACGGCGTCGGTGATCTCCTTCAGGACGGCCTGGTCGCGGCCTTCGGAGAAGTTCGGGACGCATTCGACGATCGGCTGCGGCATGGGGACGCTCGCGGCGGCTGGGGTGGACGGGGACGAAGCGGCCCGCCGGGACGCGACGGCCCGCGCGGGACAACTCAAACTCCCGCGGAGGAAGTCGGTTCACAAGGGAGGCCCCGGGCACCGCCCGCCGGGCGGTGGCCGCTTGCGTGCGTCGGCGGAGGGTGGAGATTCAGCGCTCCGATGGACGGTGCCGTGAAGGTTCGACGGCCGGGGCTCTGGCTCACGGCGATCACCCTGGCTGCGGGCGGCGTGGCGGCTTGGCTCTTCCCGCGCGCCCTGCCCACGTTGGCGCTGCACCAGCGGCTGACGCGGCAGGAGGCCCTCGCGCGAGCCGACTCCTTCTTCCGCGCGCACGACCTCGCCCCCCCCGGCGCACGCATGGCCGTGCGGTTCGAGTCCAACGATTCTCTCGAGACCTACGTGGAGCTGTCCGGCGGAGGCGGCGACACGCTCCAGAGGCTGCTCGCCCGCAGCGAGGTGCCGCTCTTCGTCTGGAGCGTGCGCGCGTTCGTTCCGGGGAGCCCGCGGGAAGCACGCGCGGACTTCGCCCCCGACGGACGGCTCCTGGGCTTCCGCAGGGTGCTCGCGGACTCGGACGCCCGGCCCGAGCTCACCGTCGACTCGGCGCGCGGGCTCGCGGAGCGGGTCCTCTCCGGGTGGATCCGGCAGGACACGGCACGCTGGCGCCTCGTCTCCTCCTCGTACGTCACGCGCCCGACCAGCGGCCGGGTGGATCGCACGTTCACGTTCCAGCGCAGGGGTCTCCGCATCGGCCAGGCGCCGCTCCGCGTCGACGTCGTGATCGCCGGCGACACGCCTTCGGCAACGCACCCCTACGTCGTGATCCCGCAGTCGTTCCACCGCCGTTACGGCGACATGCGCTCGGCCAACGACCTGCTCGCCCTCATCGCCCAGTCCGGCATGCTCGTGCTGTTGATCGCGGCTGCCTTCGTGCTCAAGCGCTTCGGGTCCGAGGGCCGCGTGCGGTGGAAGCCCGCCCTGGTCGTCGGAGCGGTCGTGGGGATGCTGATCATGGCCGCCGGCCTGAACCAGCTCCCCGGCAGCTGGTTCGACTACGACACCGCGACGTCACCGGCGACGTTCCTGGCCACGCTCGTCCTGGATGCGGTCTTGAGCGGAGCAGGCTTCGCGCTCCTCGTGGGCCTCACGCTGGCAGCGGCCGAGGCGGCCGCCCGGCGCGCGTTCCCGCAGCACCTCGACTGGTGGGGCCTGTGGACGCATCGGGGCACCCGCGAGGTGGCCGGCCGCGTGGCTGGAGGCTACGCGACGGCGGCCGTCGGCTTCGCGTACGTGGCGCTGTTCTATCTGGTCACACGGAAGCTTCTCGGCTGGTGGGTGCCCACCGAGCTGGTCGACGACCCGAACCTCATCGCCACGCCCCTGCCGTGGCTCTCCGGCGTCGCGCTCTCGCTGCAGGCCGGCGTCTGGGAGGAGTCGCTGTTCCGTGCGCTGCCGCTCTCGCTCCTCGCGATCTGGGTGGGCGAGCGGCCGCACCGCGCCCGCTGGATGGCCCTGGGCGTGGTGGTGACGGCACTCGTGTTCGGGTTCGCGCACTCCAACTACACGTCGTGGCCGCCGTATTCCCGGGGGGCCGAGATCTTCCTGGAAGCCTGCCTGTGGGGGACGCTGTTCCTCGTCTTCGGGCTGCTCGTGACCGTGCTCGCGCACTTCCTGTACGACCTCGTGCTCTTCGGGTCGTTCGCCACGGCAGGGAGTGCCTTTCCCTACCGGGTGACGGCGGCCGTGGTGGCTCTCGTCCTGCTCGCACCCGCCCTCTCCGTGGCGTGGCGCTGGCTGCGGCAGCGCAGCCTCGTCGAGCTTCCCGCCGAGGGCCGCTTCGTCGCATGGAAGCCCGGAGCGCCTCGACCCCGCGTCGATCTCCCGCCGACGGCGCCGCAGGGCGTCGGGACGCTCTCGCGGGCCGCGCGGCGCCTCGCGCTGCTCGTCGTCGCCGCCGCCGTGCCCGC
This sequence comes from Longimicrobiales bacterium, assembly GCA_046704285.1. Lineage (GTDB taxonomy): Bacteria > Gemmatimonadota > Gemmatimonadetes > Longimicrobiales > Gaopeijiaceae > SZUA-318. Next base: position 12,690 of record JBJKSF010000129.1, read on the forward strand.
GGCCGTGCTGCTGCCCGGGCAACGGACCCTCGGGCCTCCCTTCACCGTGGGCCGTGCCCGCGCGCTCGCGGTCGCGGACTCCGTGCTCGCGACGCGGGGCGTGAACCCTGCGCGATGGAGGCGGCTCGCCCTCCCGGTCACGAGATCCCAGAGGGCGCTGCGGACCTTCCTGGTCGAGGAGCACGCCACCTCCCTCGCGCCCAGGCTGGCCACCCGGTACGCCCCTCCCGCATGGTGGCAGGTGCGCTACGTCCACACGGCGGGAACACCCGCCGAGCGCGCGGAGGAGTGGAGCGTCGCGCTCCGCCCCGACGGAACGCCGATCGGCGTCCGGCACGTGCTGCCCGACTCGGCAGCCCGCCCCTCCGTGAGCGACGCTGAAGCCGCCCGCATCGCGCGCGCCGCGCTCGCGCGTGCGGGCTTCGACACGCTGGCGCTCGAGCGCTCGGACCTCCGACAGACCGCCCGCCCCCAGCGGCAGGACGTGACCCTGACCTACACCGACACGCTCCTCCGGCTGCCGGACCGTGCGCAGGCACGCGCCTCGGTGACCGTCGCCGGCGAGGAGGCCCTGTCCGTGAGCCCGAGCGTCGACCTGCCCCAGACGTTCGTGCGCACCCTGCGCGAGCGCACGGGGACCCGCAACGTCCTCATCGCGGTCTGCGCGGTACTCTTCCTCGCCGTGCTCACGGCGAGCGGCGTGCTGGCCGTGCGCCGGGGCCCGCCGGTGCTCCCGGGCGCCGCACCCGGGCGGCGCGCCGTACTGATCGGGGTGGGCGCGCTCGTCCTGCTGGGCGTGGCCCGCGACCTGAACTCGCTACCCGAGACCCTCGCCACCTACAGCACCGCCCTCCCCTGGGGGAACTTCCTGGGCATGACCGTCGTGGCCATGCTCCTCAGCCCGGTCGCGGCGCTGCTCGCCTACGCGCTCTGGCTCGTGGTCGACGCGCTCCGGCGAAGGGTGGGCATTCCGGTCCTCCCGGACTCCGCGACGGGAGCCACCCGACGCGACGTCCTGCTCGCCGGGGTCGGCCTCGGCGCTCTACCCACGGCGCTCGGGTTGCTGAGGGCCTTGGTGCCCGCCGGCCTGCCCGCGGCGCCGACCACGCTGCTGGGCACCGTGGTGCCCGCACTGGGTCCGGCGCTCTCCCTGCCGATGCAGGTGGTGATGGGGGTGGCCGCGGTGGCCGCCCCGTTCCTCGTGGTCGCGGCCGCGTCGCGGCGGACGCCCGTGCGCGCCGTCCTGGCCGCGCTCCTGTTCCTGCCGCTGCTGGGCATCGTGCTCGCCACGACTCCGCCCACGGCCGATCCGTGGGCCCGTGGCGCCGCGTTCACGGCCGGAGCCGTCCTCGTCGTGTGGCTGTGGCTCGCCTGCTGGGCCCGCTGCTGCGCCTGGTCCTGGATCGTGGCGGGGCTCGTCGCGAGCGCGCTCGACGCCCTGCACAGGGGGATCCACGCCGCGACACCGTCCGGCCACGCCGGAGGTTGGGTCATGCTCGCGGCGGCGCTCCTCCTCCTGGCCTTGGCCATGGTCCCTGCGGCGACGCGAGCGGCAGAGCGCCTCACCTGAGGCGCGGGAGCGCGCAGGCCCCGAGCGACGCTCGTGAAACGTCGCTGAGCGAGGGGCGTGCGCTCTCCCGCGCTGCGCCCCGCAGCGCTCACTCGCCCAGTCCCAGCTCCGCCAGACGAGCCAGGGTGTCCTCGCAGCCGGTGTGGTGGATCCCACGGATGCCCAGCGCGTTCGCCACCTCCACGAACATGGGGCGGTCGTCCACGTAGGCGACCTGACCCGGAGCCGCCTGGGCCTCGTCGAGGGCGATGCGGTAGATGTCCTCGTCCGGCTTGCGCACGTGGACGAAGCACGACGACACGAAGAAGTCGATGAGGCGGTGCAGATCGAACGTCCTCACGCGGTGCTCGGTGAGCTCCCGCCCTTCGTTGCTGACCGCAACCACGCGCAGCCCGTGACGCTCCTTGAGCGCCTGCAGACGCTCCATCGTGTCGGGCAGCCTCTGCGACTGGGCGAACATGAACTCGGTGAACTGCCCGGGGGTGAACGGGCGCTGCTCGTAGAAGACGATCCGCTCGAGGTAGCGACCGAGGTCGAGCTTACCCTCCTCGTACGTGCCGAAGGTCATGCGATGCCGCTCGTCCATCTCTTCGTAGTCGAGCCGGAACTCCTCGGCCGCCCTCCTGCGGGCGTGGTGGTCCCACCCGTTCGTGAGGAGCACGCCACCGATGTCGAGGAACAGGGTCGAGATCGCTCGGTCCGTCATCGCGTAGGGGTCTCAGTCCGCCGAGGGCAGCGTGTCGGGACGCGGCTTCTTCGAGAAGGTCACGGGGACGTCGGCCCACACCTCGATGCGCTTGCCGTTGCGCAGCGCCGGCTTGAACCGGATCGCCTTCACGCCCGAGACCGCCGCCGAGTCGAACGCCTCGTACCCCGACGACTTCTCGACCACGACGCTGTCGACCACGCCCATCGCGGTGACCCGGACCCGGAGGAGCGTCTCCCCCTCCCGGTTCTGGTCCCACATCTGCAGCGGGTACTCGATCGACGCGTGGCCGTAGAGAGGTGCCGGCTGCTGGATCTGTGCGTCCGACGTGCACGCGGCGGCGGTGCCCACCAGTGTCGCCACCGCGAGGCCTCCGACCACCCTGCGGAGGCTCTCGTTCCTGTCGGCGCGCGTCACCGGTCGCTCTCGCGAGTCTTCACGTCCCTCTTCAGATCGTAGAGAAGGTCCAGCGCTTCCCGAGGCGTCACCCCGTCGGGGTCGAGCGCGCGCAGGCGCTCCACCACCGGGTGCTCCACCTGGAACATCGAGAGCTGGTCCGGAGCGGCCTCCGAGCCGGGTCGGTGGGCGCCACGGCGCCCCAGGCCCTCGCCCCCGTGGGTATGTGTTCCCTCCAACTCGCCGAGAAGTTCCCGTGCCCGGGCTACGATCTCGTCGGGCAGCCCCGCGAGGCGCGCCACCTGGATCCCGTAGGAGCGGTCGGCGCCGCCCTCCACGAGGCGGCGCAGAAAGACGATCTCGTGGCCCAGCTCGCGCACGGAGACGTTCAGGTTCCGGACCCCCTCCAGGAGGTCTCCGAGCTGGGTCAGCTCGTGATAGTGCGTGGCGAAGATCGTCTTCGCGCCGAGGTGCTCGTGCACGTACTCGGTGACCGCCCAGGCGATCGAGACGCCGTCGTACGTGGAGGTGCCCCGGCCGATCTCGTCCAGGAGGATGAGGCTCCGGTCCGTGGCGCCGTGCACGATCGCGGCGGTCTCGCTCATCTCCACCATGAACGTGGACTGGCCGCGCGCCAGGTTGTCCGAGGCACCCACCCGGGTGAAGATCCGGTCGACCACGGGCAGGCGGGCCCGGTCGGCGGGCACGAACGCACCCATCTGCGCCAGGAGCTGGATGAGACCCACCTGGCGAAGGACGGTGCTCTTGCCGGCCATGTTGGGGCCCGTGAGCACGACGATCCACCCGTGCTCGTCCAGCACGAGATCGTTGGGAATGAACTCCTCGCGCGGCATCATCGTCTCGACCACCGGATGGCGACCGGCGCGGATCTCCAGATCGAAGCCGGTGTGCACCTCGGGACGCACGTAGCCTCGGCGCTCCGCCACGTCCGCGAGGGCCGCGAGCGCGTCCAGGGCCGCCACGCGCGCTCCGGTCTCCTGGAGGCGCGAGACCTCCGCGGCGACCCTGGCACGGATGTCCGCGAACAGCTCGGCCTCCAGCTGGGCGATGCGGTCCTCGGCTCCGAAGACCTTCTCCTCCCACTCCTTGAGCTCCGGCGTGAAGTAGCGCTCCGCGTTGGCGAGCGTCTGCTTGCGCACGTAGTCGTCCGGAACCCGCTCGAGGTTCGAGCGCGTCACCTCCAGGTAGTAGCCGAAGACCTTGTTGAAGCCGACCTTGAGCGAGCCGATCCCCGTGCGTTCGCGCTCCCCGGCCTGCAGGCGCGCGATGAAGTCGCGCGCGCCGTCGCGCGTCGCACGCAGCTCGTCCAGAGCCCCGGACCACCCGGCGTGGACGATCCCTCCCTCCTGCAGCGTCGCCGGTGCCTCCTCGTCGATGGCACGAGCGAGCAGGTCCGCCACGTCCTCCAGGCAGTCCATCTCCGCGGTCAGCTCGACCACGAGGTCGGCCGACGCCGCGGCCCCGGCCTGGCGCACCACGGGCAGGCGCTCCAGAGAGCGGCGGAGCCCGAGGAGGTCGCGCGGTCCGACGCGGCCCGTGCCGATCTTGCCGGCGAGGCGCTCCAGGTCGCCCACCCCTCCGAGTGCCGCACGGATCGCGCCACGCATGCCCGCCTCCTCCACCAGCTCCGCGACGGCCTCCTGCCGCCGCCAGATCCCCCCGGGCGTCACGAGCGGCTCGAGGATCCACCGACGCAGGAGGCGAGCGCCCATGGGCGTGATCGTCTCGTCCAGCACGGCGAGCAGCGTCCCTCCTCGCGCGCCGGCCCGCAGCGGCTCGACCAGCTCCATGTTGCGCCGCGTCATCTCGTCCAGCACCATCACGTGGCCCGGCCGCCGGATGCGCACCGGGCGCAGGTGGGTCATCCCCGCGGGACGTACCTCGCGCACGTACTGCACGAGCGCGCCCGCGGCCCTCACCAGGGCCCCGTCGCCGTCCTGGAACCCGAAGCCCTCGAGCGACCGCACGTCGAAGAGGCGCATCAGCTCCTGGGCGCCGAGGTCTTCCTCGAACATCCAGTCGTCGCGGAACGTGCTCGCCGGAACCTCGCCGGCCACGGCCTCCGGAACCGCCCCACCGGCCTCGAGGGATCGCGGCAGGAGCAGCTCGGACGGCTCGAGCCGTCCCAGGGCCGCGGCGAGCTCGCCGGCGTCGACTCTTTCGACGCTCATCTCCCCGGTCGAGACGTCGACCGCCGCCAGCCCGTACGCGTCCCCGTCCGGCACGAGCGAGGCGAGGAAGTTGTTCCTCCGCTCGGGCAGGAGTGCGTCGGCCAGCACCGTGCCCGGGGTGATCGTCTCCGTGACCTCCCTCCGCACGATCCCCTTGGCGAGCGCCGGGTCCTCCACCTGGTCGCAAACCGCCACCCGCCGTCCCAGCTTGATCAGGCGCGCGAGGTACTCGTCGATCGCCTTGGCCGGCACTCCCGCCAGCGGCACCCTCGCGGCGGCGCCGTTGTTGCGCGACGTGAGGGTCAGCCCCAGCAGGCGCGCCCCCTCCTCGGCGTCGCCGTGGAAGAGCTCGTAGAAATCGCCGACGCGGAAGAACAGGAGCGCGTCGCGATGCCGCGCCTTGGCCTCGCGCCACTGCTGCATGAGGGGAGTGTCGTCGGACGTCGTCATCGAGCCTGGTGCGGGTTGACGCGGCTCCGGCCGGGCGCGCGGAAGCTTCCAAGTATGGCGCAACGAGCGTCGCAGGGGCTAGTCTGGATCGCCTGCCTCGCCTCACTCCCTGGGGAGTCACCCACCGTGCGAGCCATCGCGTGTATCGCCCTCGCCGCGGCCCTCGCCGCGACATTCCCGGAGGGCCTCGCGGCCCAGCAAGCCACGCCGGCGGACGTGTCGTCGGTGGACGGCATCGTCGCCGCGCTCTACGAGGTCATCTCCGGACCCGCGGGACGGCAGCGGGACTGGCAGCGCTTCGATGCGCTGTTCCTCCCGGGAGCCCGCCTCATCTCGGTCGGCGTGAGCCCGCAGGACCACCAGGTCCACCACCGCGTCCTCACGCCCACCGAGTACGAGCAGGCCGCCGCGCCCTACTTCCAGCAGCAGGGCTTCTTCGAGCGCGAGGTGCACCGCGAGACGGAGCGCTTCGGCCAGATCGAGCAGCTGTTCAGCACGTACGAGTCCCGCCGTGCGGCGACCGACGCCAAGCCGTTCGAGCGCGGTATCAACTCGATCCAGCTCGTCAACGACGGCCGGCGCTGGTGGATCGCGACGGTGCTCTGGGACAGCGAGCGCCCGGACAATCCGATCCCGGCGAAGTACCTGGGCGGACGGTAGCGCCACCTCCCCGGCGGGCCGGACGGGCCGGCTCGGGGCACCCCGGTCGGGAGGCCGGCCCTCCATCGCCCTCGAGGGCCGTTTCCGCTACCGTAGAGTCGGGGTCCCCGCACACGACACGCACCCCGCGGGAGGAGGTGGCACGAGCATGACGGTCCCTGGCAGCTACGGGATGAGAAGGACGCTACACGCTTCGGTCCAGGACGCGGAGGCCAGGCTGCGCGAGGCGCTGCAGGGCGAGGGCTTCGGCGTGCTCACCGAGATCGACGTGCGGGCCACGCTCGCCCAGAAGCTCGGCGTGGAGTTCCGCCCCTACCGGATCCTCGGTACCTGCAACCCTCCGCTGGCGCACCAGGCCCTCTCCGAGGAGCTCGAGGTCGGCCTGCTCCTGCCGTGCAACGTGATCGTCTACGAGGGCGACGCGCCCGGTACGGCGGTGGTGTCGATCCTCGACCCGGAGCTCCAGCTCTCCCTCGCGGGGCGCGACGATCTCGCGCCCGCCGCGGCGGATGTGAAGGCCCGCATGGAGCGCGTGCTCGCCGCCCTCTGACGGAGCGCCGCGCGCGCCCGTTCCGTCAGTGGTGCAGCACGCCCATCGCGTAGGCGAAGATCGCCAGCGCGACCAGCACGGCCACGAGCGCGCCCCATGTCACGGCCTTCCGGGCCGCCATGCTCTCCGGGTTGATCGCGCTCGTCGCCGTAGCCTCCAGGCCGCCCGCCCCCCTCCGGATGCCGGAGAGCTCCTCCACGTTCTTGAGCAGGGAGCGCAGCCGCGTCTCGAGCTCGACCGGATTCTCGGGCTTGGTGATGAAGTGGTTCCCTCCGAGCCCGTAGCTGCGCGCCACGTCCTCGTCGCGGTCGGACGACGTCAGGACCGCGACGGGGATGCGCCGGAGGGCGTCGTCCCCCTTGATCGCCTCCAGCACCTCGTGGCCCGAGCGGCCCGGCATCTTGAGATCGAGCAGGAGGAGGTCGGGACTCGCCTCTTTCACCATCGCGAGCGCCTCGTCTCCGTTGTGCGCGCGGCGCACCTCGACGGGGAGCCGGCTGGCGCGCTCGAGCGCCATCCCGATGAGCAGCGCGTGGTCGTCGTTGTCCTCAGCCAGAAGCACCTGCCACTTCGTTCTTCCGGACCGTCTGTTCATCGGCGGACAGGCTCCTCTGCGCGGACATCCCCCACCACGACGGCCCGGAATCCGAGCCGCTCAACGAATGCTAATAACTCGCGAGCGGAAGCCGCGGAGTCAAACCTCCCTGTCCTGACCCGCACGAGGTGGCTTCCGCGCACCTGCACGATGCGCGCGTCCAGGCCGGCATCGCCCGCCTGCGCGGCGAGAGTGCGCGCCCGGGAGAGGTCCGTGAACGCCCCGAGCTGGACCGCGTACGCAGCATGGCTGGCGGAGGCCGTAGAGCGCTCGGGGGCACGCTCGTGCGCCGCTTCCTCGCCGTGGACCTTGTCTCCTGCGGCCCTCGCGGGAGCCTCGCTCGCGGAGCTCCCTGACGCGGCGGGCCGGGCCCTTGCCGGCTCCGCCGCAACGGTGCGCGCCGATGCGGGTCGCGACGCGCCCGCCGGCTCGGGCTCGGCGGGTGGCGGCGGCCTGCCCACGCTCCGCAGCCAGGCGCGCGCCTCCCGGAGCTCCAGGCTTCCCGGGTAGTCGCGCCCCATCTCCGCGATGCGCCTGTGCGCGCCCGCCGAGTCCCCGGCCACGAACGCCTTCTGGGCGAGCCGGAACAACGCCCGGTCGCTGTAGGGTCCGCCCGGGTATTCGACCAGCAGACGCTCGTAGTCGAGCTCCGCTTGCGCCGGATCCGGCGTCACGCGAGCCCGCAGCCAGAGGGCCTGCTCGCGGTCCCGGCGGGACGCATGCGCCTCGGCCGAGTCCTGCCAAGCCTTCAGCGCGGCACGGGCCGCGTCCGCCCTGCCCACGCTCGCCAGGCTGTCCACGCGATCGAGCGGCCCCGTCTGCTGGGCGCGGAGCGCCCCGGCCGCGAGCGCGAGCGCCAGGACAGCCACGAGCGGACGCCCGATCACGCCGCACGTCTCCGGGCCATCATCCCGAGCAGCCACTCCGCGACGACCGCCTCGTCCTCGAGGGGGCTCGACTTCAGGATGCGGTCGGCGCGCAGCAGCCCGCGCAGCGCCTCCTCCACCTCCTCGCGACGCCACCCGCGCGCCTGCGCGGCCAGGCGCCCGGCGAGCCAGCGTTGGTGGGGCGGGAGCACCGCTTCGAGCGCCCTGGGGCCTCCCTCGACCGCCATGCCCACGCGCAGGAGCTGTGTGGTGAGGCCGATGACGAGCCCCACGCCGTTTTCGCTCTGGGCCATGAGCACGCCCAACGACCGGAGGGCCTCCTCGAAGCGGCGCTCCCCCACGAGGTCGAACCACCGCCAGCGGTCCTGGGTCGGCAGGCTCGTCCCCGCGGCCTCGACGTCCTCCGCCGTCAGGGTTCGGCGCTCCCCCACGTAGTCGGCGAGCTTCTCGAGCTCGCGGGCGAGCGCTCCGAGGTTGGGCCCGATTGCGGCCCCCAACGCCCGCGCCGCGTCCGGCTCCACCGTGAGCCCGTGGCGATCCCGCGCGCGGCTCATCACCCAACCCGGCACGTCGTCGGGGGTGAGGGGCTCCAGCGCCACGGAGCGGGCGACCCTGGCGAGATCACGGTAGAACTTCGCCTTGGAGCCCGACGGCGGCGTGCAGCTCATGACGAGCGCGAGGCCCGGCGGCGGGGACGAGGCCGCTGCCAGCAGCACGTCCCTCGAGCGCGCGCTCGACGCGAGGCCTTCCACGTCCCTCACGACGACGACACGCCACTGGGCCATCATGGGCGGGGTGGCCAGCACGGAGGCGAGCCGCTCGACGTCGACCTCCGAGCCGCGCAGGAGGTCCAGGTTGAAGTCCCTGGTCGCCTCGTCCAGATGGGCATCGACGAGGGCGCGGACGATCTCGTCCTTGCGGAATTCGTCGTCGCCGTAGAGGTAGAACGCCCCGCCACGCGCCTCGGCCAGGCTCGGGACCTCGTCCAGGGGGTTCACTTCTCTCGGATCGCTGCCTTTGTCCGGGGGTGTGAGCCGGGGCCGGAGGACCCGGTCCGGCAAGCTAGGGGCTCCCGCCCTGCTCCGGCCCCCGCACGGGCGGGGGCCCCTGGTGTCTCCGGTGCACCGGAGAATACTCGAACAGGAGGTCGTGCGCATCGGCCCAGAACCCGTTCTTCCGACCCTGCAGACGGGACGGTGGCGTCAGCAGCCCTGCGCTCGCCTGAGAGAAAGCCGCAGGTCGAGCTTCGCGTGCGGGCTTCGTGACCAGGATCGGGTCGAGCTGCACGACCGGCTCGCGCCACAGCGTCGGCGACCAGGCGGCCACGACGAGCAGGAGCGCCATCCCCAGCGTGGTGAGGGCCGTGGTTCCGGACGAGGCGCGCCGCCGCAGGGACGCCTCGTAGTCGACGTGGTAGAGTCGATGCTGGAGCCGGGGACGGAAGTCGTCCCGAACCGCGAGGCCCGGCAGCTCGCGCAGCAGCGCGCGGCCTTCCTCCACGACCCGACGGTAGCGCGCGCACGAGGGACACGAGGCTTCGTGCTCCACAGCCTCCCGGAGCACATCCTCCGCTCCCGCGCCGTCGAGATATTCCGAGAACCGCGCCACGAACTCCGTGCAATCCATGGGGGATGATACTGCCCGCCCCACGAGCGGGTTCCAAGGTCGACGACACGCTCGCGAAGGCCCCGCCGGGCGTACCCGACGGGGCCTTCTCCCCACCCCTCCCGTGCGTCACGGAGCTCGGCCCCGCGACGTCCCCCGTCACTCGATCATGGGCGCGATGATGTTCGCGAAGTTGTTGCGGGCTCGGTTGAGCCGGCTCTTCACGGTCCCGAGGTTGCAGCCCGTGATGTCGGCGATCTCGTCGTACGTCTTGCCCTCGAGCTCCCGCAGGACGAACACGATGCGGTGATGCTCGGGGAGCTGCTCCACGGCCTGCTCGACCTTCTCCCTGAGATGCCGCTTGCGGAAGAGGTCGTCCGGCTTGTACTGCGTGTCCTCCCACTCCAGCGGCCGGTGGTCCGCGTCCCAGTTCTTCTTGATCGTCTGGAACAGCACCAACGGGTTGCGCGACCGGTTCCTCAGCTCGTTCTTCGCCAGGTTGCTCGCGATCGTGTAGATCCACGTCGAGAACTTCTTGCTCTGGTCGAAGCGCTCGAGGTGGCGGTAGACGCGCACGAACGTCTCCTGCACGAGATCCTGCGCCCGCTCCCGGTCTCCGATCGTGCGGTACACGAAATTCAGGAGCCGCTGGTCGTACCGTGACACGAGCTCGCCGAAGGCGCGCGGGTCACCATCCAGGCTCGCCTGCACGACCTCGCTGTCGCTCAGGCCCTCCAGCTGTTCGCGATGCTCGCGGGACTCACCCGCCGCGTGCCGCTCCGTGCGTCTCGGTGCCTTGGCTCTCACCACGTCGCTCACCTCCCATGTCGCGTACTCGCCTGCCCGGCGGGCCGCCGTCAACGCCGTCTCAGACCGTGCAGGCACCGTGCCAGCGGTTTCCACCCCGTCCGGGGCGCCTCGTCTAATACCTCCGTCCCCTGCATGGGACGCGTATGCACGCCGATTTGGGACACTCGCCTCTCACGACCCTCCCCACCGCCCGGCCCGCCGGAAATGCGCCACGTACAGGATCGCGGCGATGCTCTTGCAGTCCGCGACCTCCCCACGCTCGACCATCGCCACCGCCTCGGACAGGGGCACCGGCACGACCTCGAGGAACTCGTCCTCGTCCAGCTCGCTCGTGCCCTCGCTCAGGCCGGTCGCCAGATAGATGCGGATCACCTCGTCGCTGAACCCCGGCGTGGTGAAGATCCGTGTCAGGGGCTCGAGCACCTCGGCCTTCCTGCCCGTCTCCTCCTCGAGCTCGCGTCGCGCACACTCGTCCCAGGGCTCACCCGGCTCCCGCGGCATGCCGGCGGGAACCTCCCAGAGGTACCCCCCCGCCGCGTAGCGGTACTGGCGCAGCAGCAGCACCTCCGGGTCGGGATCCGCCAGAGAGCCCACGACCGGAAGGACGGCCGCCGCGCCTGCGTGATGGACGAGCTCGAGCTCGCCCGTGGAGCCGTCGGGAAAGCGCACCTTGTCCACGCTCAAATGCACGATGCGACCATCGTGCACCATCCTGGTCTCCAGTCTCCCGGGCCGGACCGCGCCGCCCGTCACGTCTTCGTTCATGGAAGTGATCCGTGAAACAGGGAGTCCGGGCGTGCTTCCGTCCCTCAATACGTACTTGGATGCGGGACCGGGCGCACGCGTTGCATCGGGGGGTTATCGGCCGTCGCTCGTCACGACGTCGACCGGCCCGAGGCCCAGGGTCTCCAGCCCCGGGGCCACGGAGTCCGCGTCCCCCACGATCACGATCTGCGCCTCGGCGGGACGCAGGTGGCGCCGTCCCGCGGCGCCGGCGTCGGACGCCGTGACGGCGCGCACGCGGTCGCGATACGTGCGATGGTAGTCGTCCGGGAGCCCGTAGACGACGAGCTCCGCGATGCGCCCGGCCACCTGTCCGGTCGTCTCGATGCGGAGAGGGAAGACGCCGGCGGCGAAGTCGCGCGCCGCGGCGACCTCCTCCTGGGTCGGTCCTTCCCGCACGAGACGCTCCAGCTCCGACGCGATCTCCCCGACCGCCGCCGAGGTCACGTCCGCGGCGACCGCCGTGGAGACCTGGAACGGGCCGGGGCGGCTGCGGAACGCGAATCGCGAGCGCACGCCGTACGTGAAGCCGTTCCGTTCCCGCAGGTTCAGGTTCAGCCGCGACGTGAACGTGCCCCCGAAGAGCAGGTTGAGGACCATGAGGGGGAAGAAGTCGGGGTCGGAACGGGCGGCGCCCACGTGACCCACCCGGATCTCGGACTGGACGGAGCCGGGCCGGTGGACCACGGTGATGCGCCGCTCGCGGGTGGCGGGAGCGGCCTCGAAGTCCCGCGACGCGGGAGGCGTGCCGTCCCACGCGCCGAGGCGGCCCTCGACCATCTCCGCGACCTCGTCGGCCGCGACGTCCCCGACGACGACCAGCCCTCCCCGGGCCGGGCGGTACCGCGCCGCCGCGTATCCCTGCAGGTCGCTTCGGGCCAGAGGCTCCACCGATGCGCTCGTCCCCGAGAGCGGACGGGCGTACGGCGTCCCGGGCGCGTAGTACCGACGGCTCGCCTCGACGCCGGCCAGGGCCGCGGGGTCCATGGCGCGCTGGCGGATGGCCGCGAGCTGCCGCTCGCGCGTCCGGTCCACCTCGTCCTCGGGGAAGGACGGCTCCAGGACCGCCTCCGCCAGCAGGGCGAACGCCTCTCCCATGCGGTCCGCGAGGCACGACAGCGACACGCTCGTGCCCTCCCACCCCGCGGACACGTCCAGCTCGGCGCCGAGGCGCTCGAGCGCCTCGGCCAGCTCGCTGCCGCTGCGCCGGTGCGTCCCTCCCTCGAGGGCGTCACCGGCAAGCACCGCCAGGCCGGCCCGTTCCTCGGGAACGTCCGCTTCGCCCGCCCGCATGAACAGCTCCACGCTCACGACCGGCAGCCTCGACATGCGCGCCACGCGCAGGTCCAGGCCGTTGGCGAGCTGGCGCCGCTCCACGTGCGGAAAGTCGAACGGGCGGATCGGCCCCGCCTCGGGGGCCCGGCCTCGGTCGAGCGGGCTCATCGCTCACCTCCCGGCTCGTAGGAGAGCACCGCCCGGTTGCGCGCCCCGAGCCGCTCGGCGGCGAGCGATCGCACGTCGGCGGGCTTCACCGCGCGCAGCCGTGCGACCTCGCCGTTCAGGCGCGCCGGATCGTCGAAGTACAGGCCGAACATGGAAAGCAGGTCCGCACGCTCGCCCATGTGCTCGAGCGCGCGCACGATGCCGGTCTCGGAGAGCGCCACCGCACGCTCCACTTCGTCGGACGTCGCATCGGCCACACCCTCCACCTCCTCGGCGAGGGCCGTCTCCAGGTCTTCCAGGGAGGCGCCCGGGAACCCCGTGGCCCACACCAGAAGCATCGCCGCCCCCGTCAGGAGCGGGAACGCGAACGTGACCACGTCCTTCGCGATGCGCCGTTCACGCACCAGCCGCCGGTACAGGCGCGAGGCCCTCCCGGTCCCGAGCACCCCGTGCACGACCTCCACCGTGGGAAACGAACCGTCGGTGTAAGGCGGGATGCGGAAGCCCAGGATCACGCGGGGGAGCGGCACGTCGGCGACGACCCGGTCCCGGACCGTGTGCCCCAGCACGGGAGGGAGCCCCGGCTTGCCCGGCAGGGGCGGCAGGGGGGCGCCCGCCGGGATGTCGGCGAAGTAGCGCTCCACGAGCTCGATCGCCCGCTCCGCCTCGAAGTCCCCGGCGATCGTGAGCACGGCGTTGCTGGGCACGTAGTACGTGCGGAAGAAGTCCTCCACGTCGTCCAGGGTCGCCGCGTCGAGATCGGCCATGGAGCCGATGACGGGGTGGTGGTAGGGGTGGCCCTCCGGGTAGACGAGGGCCTGCAGCCGCTCGTCCCAGTCGCCGTACGGCTGGTTGTCGTAGCGCTGGCGCCGCTCGTTCTTCACCACCTCGCGCTGGTTGTCGAGCTTCTCCTGCGTGAGCGCGGGGAGCATCCATCCCATGCGGTCCGACTCCAGCCAGAGCGCGAGCTCGAGGTAGTGCGACGGGACGGTCTCGAAGTAGTTCGTGCGGTCGAACCAGGTGGTGGCGTTCAAGGAGCCCCCTGCCCGCTCGATCCTCTCGAAGTGGCCGTTCTTCGGGACGTGCGCCGAGCCCTGGAACATCATGTGCTCGAAGAGGTGGGCGAAGCCGGTGCGACCCGGCGGCTCGTTCCGCGAGCCGACCCCGTACCAAAGGTTCACGGACACCACGGGCGCGGCCCGGTCCTCCGAGAGCACGACCCTGAGGCCGTTGCCGAGCCGATGGCGCCGCACCGGAACGTTGAGGAGGCTCACCTGGGGCTCCTTCGGATCATCTCGGACTCCTTGGTCTGTCGTGGGAGGCGACCGACGCGAAGCGCATCGGCGCTACGGACGCTCGGCCAGCCGGGTCCGGAGCGAGTCGGGAATGCCCTCCTCCATCAGGAGCGCGCGCGCCGCGCGCGCTCCGGCGTCGAGACGCTCTTCCACCTCGAGCACGAGCGGCGCGTCCCCCTCCACCCCGCGCATCCGTCCCCGTTCCAACATCTCCCAGGCGAGGTCCTCCCGCCCCGCGGCTCCCGCCGCCAGAGCGGCCAGAAGCTGCGCCTCCACGTCGTCGGGGGAGAGGCGTGCACCTTCCGTGAGCTCGCCCAGGCCTTCCTCCAGGCGATCGTCCTCGACCAGGAGCAGGCCGAGGACCACGCGCTGCCACCCGTCCTCGGGATCGAGGCGCACGGCATCGCCGATCGCGTCGATCGCTCCGTCCCGGTCGCCGGCCAGCGCCCGCGCCACGCCCAGCTCGTATGCGATCTGGGGCTCCTCGCCGTCGAGCTCCCGCGCGGCCGCCAGCTCCGCGAGGGCCTGCTCGTGCTGGCCCTCGCGCGCCAGGTAGGCTCCGTACAGGAAGCGCGCGAGGGAGACGTCGGGCGCCGTGAGTGCCGCCGTGCGCAGCGCACGCTCGGCGTCGGGATCGTCGAACGCGGCCAGCCCGTTGCCCACCGTGGCGAGCACGTAGGCATCGGTCGGATCCAGGGACAGCGCGCGCCGGAAGCGCTCGTAGGCAATGCCCGCCAGGCCGAGCTCGCGCTCGGCGGCTCCCAGCCAGCAGTGGACGGCGGGCTCGTCCTCGAACTCGGCGAGGTGCTCCCGCAGCAGCTCCGCCATCGCATTCCAGTCGCCCTCGTCGCCCAGGTCGAGCGCGCGGGCGAGCAGCTGGTCGAGATCCACGGTCGTTCCCCCCCCGGGCCCGTCAGGCGCCGAACTTCACGAGTCGGCCGGCGTGGGCGAGGGCCAGCGACATGAGATCCGTACCGTGGAAGCGCCCGAGGTCTCCACGGCGGCACGCCGACTCGCCGAACTCCGCCTCCGTGGGACGAGCCCACTTCGAGAACAGGAGTGCGGGAACGGCGTGCCACGAGTGCTCCATGTAGAGCGCGGGCGTGGAGTGGTCGCCCGTGACGACCAGCACCTCCGGCTCGGTGGCGAGGACCCTGGGCAGCAGGCCGTCCACCTCCTCGATGGCCGCGACCTTGCCGTCGAAGTCCCCGTCGTGGCCGCGCGTGTCCGTGTCCTTGAAGTGGATGAACGAGAAGTCGTAGCCGGGCCCGTGCTTCTCGTAGAGCGCGACGGTCTCCTCGGCGCTCGCCGGTACGGAAGGGACGTCCATGCCCACGAGGCGCGCGACGCCGCGGTACATCGGATACTTGGCGAGGGCCACGGCCCTGAGCCCGTAGCGCTCCTCGAACGTCGGGACGCGCTCGAAGGCGGCGAAGCCGCGCGCCAGGAATCCGTTGAGGACCGGCTCGTCGGCGAGGATCCCGCGCGCCTGCTTCAGGAAGTCCCGCACGATCGAGGCCGACAGCTCCGATCCGGGGGCCGTGGCCTCGCACCGGAGGTCGGGGACGCCGTGCTCCAGGGGATCGGTGTCGGTGAGATCGGCACCGAGCCCCTCGCCGCGCACGAGCAGCACCACGCGGTGCTCCTTCTCGTGCGTGAGCGTGATGTGGTGGCCCTTCGGCTGCTCGAGGCGCTCGTTCATGATGTCCACCACGCGCCGCGCCTCCGCGTCGCTCGGCCGGCCCGCGCGCCGGTCGGTCACGTTCCCCGCGGCGTCGAACGTCGCCACGTTGAGGCGCGCCGCCAGGTCGCCGGGCTCGAGCTCGATGCCCACGCCCAGCGCGGAGAGCGCTCCACGTCCGATGATCACCCGGGTGGGGTCGTAGCCGAACAGCGAGAGGTGGCCCGGTCCGCTGCCCGCCGTGATGCCGCGGGCCACCGGGTCCAGCACGCCCAGCGACGAGCGGCCGGCGAGCGCGTCGAGGTTCGGCGTGCGCGCGACCTCCAGCTCCGTCTTCCCGTGATGATCGGGATGGGGGAGGCCCCCGAGGCCGTCCATCACCAGGAGAACGATGCGCGCGGTGTGCCCACGGTGGATCTGGGCATCGGGGAGCACGAGCTCGGACATGGGGATCACCTCCATAGCATCGAAGCGCCGGGCCGCGGGCCCGGCGCGCGAATCGTCGCGGGCAGATCGGTCGATGGAATCTAGCAGGTCCGGGAAAAGCGGAAGGACGCGTCGGGACGCGGGGGAGCGCGCCGCCGGGCACCGCCGCCATGCCCTCCGGGGGAGGGCGCCTCGCGGCCCGGGGGCGCGGGGCCGCCCGGAGTGGCGCGTCCGTTTACAGACCCCTGCCCTTCGCGTAGGATGCGGCGCGGGCCGCGGCCGGCCCGCGGGTCCACTCGAGTCCGGGAGGCTTTTCGTGCGCTACGTTCCGTTCCGCATGGAGCGGTGGCAGTCCACCTACGAGCACCGCGTGCGCTTCAATCTGTCCGAGAGCGGCGTCCACCCGCTCACCGTGCGAGAGCTCCTGGATCTCGCGGGCGTGGACGGCGGCCTGGACGACGTGCTCCTCGGTTACGGGCAGTCGAACGGATCCGACGAGCTGCGCGCGCGCATCGCGGCGCTCTACCCCGGCGCGGACGAGTCCTGCGTGCTGGTCACGGTAGGCGGGGCGGAGGCGAACTTCGCGAGCTTCTGGCACCTGATGGAGATGGGCGGGAAGGCGGCGGTGGTGGTCCCCACGTACGGGCAGGTGCCCGGGCTCGTGGAGTCGTTCGGCAACCGGCTCGTGCCCGTGCCCCTGATCGAGCGCGAGGGGTGGCAGCCCGACCTGGGCGCCCTGTCCGGCGCGCTCAACCAGGGCGCCCGCTTCGTCCTGGTCACGAACCCCAACAATCCCACCGGGGCCGTGCTCTCGCCCCAGGCCATGGCGGCCGTCGTGGAGCTGACGGCGCGCCACGAGGCCTGGATCCTGGCCGACGAGGTGTACGGGGGCGCGGAGATCGGCGGCTCGCGGACGCCCTCCTTCTGGGGCCGGCACGAGCGCGTCGTGGTCACGAACTCGCTCTCGAAGGCGTACGGGCTCCCCGGACTGCGCCTCGGATGGATCGTGGCGCCGCCCGACGTCACGCCCGAGCTGTGGGGGCGGACCGACTACACGACGATCGCGCCCGCCACGCTGTCGGACACACTCGCGACCCTCGCCCTGGAGCCCGGGACCCGCGCGCGCATCCTCGAGCGCACGAACCGGATCGTACGGGCCAACCTCGACCTCCTGGAGGAGTGGATCGAGGCCCAGGAAGGGCGCTTCCGCTACCGGCCGCCCGACGCCGGAGCGATCTGCTTCGTGCGCTACGACGCCGACGTCAACTCGAGCGTCTTCGCCGAGAGGCTCCGCGCCCGGAAGGACGTCCTGGTGGTGCCCGGGGACCACTTCGGCATGGATCGTTACCTGCGCATCGGGTTCGGCAACCCCGCCGGCGAGCTGACCGAGGCGCTCGGGCGCATCCGGGAGGCGTTCGACGAGCTGAGCGCCTAGGCGGCCTGGACGGAGCGCGACTCGGCCTCCACAATCCCCGGCGAGCCACCGTCCCTCTCGCCGGGAGACCTCCATGAGCTTCGCCCGTCTCGCATCCTTGCTGCACAGCATCGTCACGACCGAGCTGTTCACGATCCAGGGTCATCAGATCACGCTCGTCGACCTCGCGATCTTCTCGGCCTTCATCGTGGCGACGCTGATCGTGTCGAAGCTCCTGCGTCGGAGCGCGCGCGCCGCCATGGACCGGCGCGGGATCGACGACGCGGGAACCCGGGCCCTCACCGAGCGCCTCATCCACTGGATCGTGCTCGCCGTGGGCATCGCGATGGCGATGGAGAACGTGGGGATCGACCTGGCGGCCGTCTTCGCCGCGGGCGCGGTGTTCGCGGTGGGCATCGGCTTCGCATTCCAGAACGTCGCGCAGAACTTCATCTCGGGGATGATCCTCCTGATCGAGCGGTCGATCAAGCCGGGGGACATCCTGGAGGTCGACGGAACCATCGTGCGCGTCGAGCACATGGGCATCCGCGCCACCGTGGGCCGCACGCGGGACGATGAGCAGCTCATCATCCCGAACACGCAGCTCGCGCAGGGCACCGTGAAGAACTACACGATGCAGGACTCGTTCTACCGGGTGAGCGTGCCCGTGGGCGTCGCCTACGAGTCGGACATGGGAAAGACGCGCTCCGTGCTGGAGGGAGCCGCCGACTCGGTGACGTGGAAAGCGGAGGGCATGAAGCCGCAGGTCTACATGACCGACTTCGGCGACTCCTCGGTCAACTTCAGCGTGGCGGTGTGGACGGAAGATCCCTGGCGGGCGCGGCGGGCGTCCTCGGATCTCCACGAAGCCGTCTGGCAGGCTCTGGCGGAAGCCGGCATCACGATCGCTTTTCCGCAGATGGACGTACATTTCGACCCGGTGGTGGATGATACGCGCCCGAGGCTGCCGAAGGCCTCGTAGCGGACGCCCCGTGACGAGCCCGGGAGCGCGTGTAGCCCACCGGATCGTCGATTCCCGAAACAGGACGAGGCTCACGTGCCGAAGGACGCGCTCTCCGACCTGGAGCTGCTGATCCGCGCCCGCTACGGGCTCATCTACCTCGAGACGGCGGAGGAGGACCGGGCCGCCGGCCTGCTCAGGCACCTCTCCGACGCGATGAGCCTCCCGTTCTTCACGTGGTCGCGCTCCAAGGGGCTCTCCCGGGTGGACCAGGAGGGCTCCCTCTACGACACCGCCGACCCCGTCCGGGCGTTCCGGAGCATCGCGGCGTCTCCGACCGGCGCCGTCTACCACTTCCCCGCGCTCGCCTCCGCGCTCGCCGGCCAGGACGCGCTCGTCTCCTACATCCGCGACGCCGCCCAGGGGATGGGCACGCTCCAGGGCGCCATCGTGCTGACCGGGGAGGGCGACGGGCTCCCCGGGCCTTTGAAGGAGATCGCGGCGGCCGTGACGCTTCCGGGCCCGAGCGACGAGGAGTTCCGGGAGATGCTGTCGCGGATCGTGCGCGACCTCTCCAAGCGCCAGCCCGTGGACGTCGAGCTGTCGCGCGACGAGACGACCAGCCTGGTCAAAGCCCTGTCGGGGCTCACGCTCATGGAGGCCGGCAAGATCCTCACCAAGGCGATCGTGGAGGACGGCACCCTCACGGCCGAGGACATCCACTACGTGATCGAGGCCAAGCGCGAGGTGGTCGAGCGCGAGGGGCTACTCGAGTACTATCCCGCCGAGACGCCCCTGTCCGGCGTGGCCGACCTGAAGACGCTCAAGGACTGGCTGGGCAAGCGGAAGGCCGTGGTGGCGAGCCCGGAGCAGGCGGAGCGGTTCGGGCTCGACTTCCCCCGGGGCGTGCTCCTGCTGGGCGTGCCGGGCTGCGGCAAGAGCCTGTCCGCGAAAGCGGTCGCCTACGAGTGGCAGCTCCCGCTGCTCAAGCTCGATCCCTCCAACCTCTACAACAAGTACGTCGGCGAGAGCGAGGCCAACTTCAAGCGCGCCATGAAGGCGGCCGAGCGCATGGCGCCGGTGGTGCTCTGGATCGACGAGCTCGAGAAGGCGTTCGCCGCCGGCGGCTCGGAGGACGGCGGCGTCTCGCAGCGCATCCTGGGCTCGTTCCTGTCGTGGATGCAGGACCGGCGCGGCGACGTCTTCGTGGTCGCGACCGCCAACGAGATCGACCGCCTCCCACCCGAATCCCTGCGCAAGGGCCGCTTCGACGAGATCTTCTTCGTCGACCTGCCCGACGCCGAGACGCGCGCCGAGGTGTTCCGCATCCACCTGGCGCACCGCGGACACGATCCCGCGACCTTCGACCTCGCGGCGCTGGCCTCGGCGACGGAGGGCTTCAGCGGCTCCGAGATCGAGCAGGTAGTGGTGTCGACGCTGTACACGGCGTTCTCGGCGCACACGGCGGTCGACACCGCGGCGCTCGCGGCCGAGGCGAAGGGCACGGTGCCGCTCTCCGTGGCGATGGGCGAGAAGGTACAGGAGCTGCGGGCGTGGGCGGAGGGGAGGACGGTGCGGGCGAACTGAGGAAAGGCGCCGGGAGGGGTCCGCGCTCGCTCGTGGGCGCACCAGCGCAATACTCGCTCGCGCGAGCCCCTCCCGGCGCCGTCCGCGACCTCCCCTACACCGGCTCGATCAGCCCCGCGTCGTCCGGACCCGCCCGGTTCACGCGCCGCGACACCGCCCACGACTCCAGCGTGCCCGCGGGGGCCGGTGCGAGGATCCGCGCGAGAGCATCGAGGGGCGTGCCCCGGTCGAGCCAGGCCGCGCGGTCGGCGGGCGCCACGAGGACCGGCATCCGGTCGTGCACGGCGCGCACGTCCTCGCTCGCCTCCGTGGTGAGGATGGCGAACGTGCGCCCCTCCCGTATTCCCGCGAGCGCGAACAAGCCGCGCTCGCTCGCATGGAACCAGTACGGGGTCTTCGCGCCTCCCTCCTTCCGCCACTCGTAGAACCCGTCGGCGGGCACCAGACAGCGGCGGCGCAGGAACGCCTCGCGGAAGGCGGGCCGCCGTGCGACCGACTCCGAGCGGGCGTTGATCCAGCCCCCCGGTCGCTCCCCGGCCGGACCCGCCGGCTCGAAGCCCCAGCGCAGCAGCCCCATGCGCCGGCCCCGCCGGTCCGCCGCGACGACGGGCGCCTCCTGTCCCGGCGCGACGTTGTAGCGCGGCGTATGCGCGAACTCGAACTCGGGCACGTCGAACGTCTCGATCAGCTCGGCCGCACCCGCCGTGACCGTGTAGCGTCCGCACATGGGATGGCCGCCCGCGTCGTCAGTCCAGAAGCGTCGGCGGTCGCGCGACCGCGTGCTCGACGGCGAGGCGAATCTGCGTCCAGTCCTCGATGCCGTACCAGAATACCGTCCAGCCGCCCTCCTTCCGGGCGCCGTCGGCGTTGGCGAAGTAGAAGTTGTTCACCCCGTTGCCCCGCCGCGAGCGCCAGAAGAGCTGCGGGTTCTCGGCGCGTACCACCTCCCACATCGCCCGCCCGAGCCCGTCACCCTGGGCCTCCTCGCCGACCGCGAACTTGTCCATGTACGGTAGCGCCCCCTCCCTCGTCAGCACGATCGCCGCGCGGTAGTGCTCGCTCACGTAGACCCGGTGCGGGCGCGTGCGCTCGAAGTAGTCGGCCACGAGCCGCCGCCCGAAGCTCGACTCCACGATCTCGCGCAGGCGGGTCGTGTCCACGCCGTCCCACGATCCGAACGAGAGCACCTGCTCGCCGCGCCGCACCAGCGTGCCGGAGCCCCGGTGCGTGAACAGCTCCTTGGCCATCTCGTCGGGCGTGGTGATCGAGAGGGAGCTGGAGGGCGGCAGGTCCATGAGGAGGTCGTGGATCTGCTCGAGCTTGACGCGCATCCCGGAGTGCAGCCACGGCTGGCCCATCAGGTCCTCGTACTGGGTGCTCAGGCTGATCGACTCGATGAGCTTGCCCCGCCCGTCCAGGATCCCGCCCGTGCCGGTCAGGAAGATGATCTTGTAGGGCTGCATCCGCTTGACCAGCTCGTTGGCGGACCAGTCGGCGTTCACGTTGAGGATCTGACCGTCCGCCGTCTCGCCCGTCGAGGCGATGACCGGGATCGAGTCGGACGAGACGGCCGCCTCGATGCTCGCGGTGTCCACGCCCACCACCCTGCCCACCAGCCCGTACTTATCTCGGTCGAGGAGCTCGGCCTCGAACACCCCGGACATGATCGAGGTCGCGCGCACGTCCACGGCGAGGAGCGCCTCCACGAGGCGCAGGTTCTCACGCTGCGTGACGCGCCGCACCACGGAGAGCCCCTCGGGAGGCGTCCAGCGCAGCCCGTCCACGATCCGGCTCTCGACGCCCGCCGCCTGCATCGCTTCGTCGAGCTGCGGGCCGGCGCCGTGGATCACGATCGGCGTCAGCCCGACCTGCTGCAGGAACGCCAGCGACGAGACCAGCGGGTCGAGCTCGTCGCGCAGCACCGCGCCGCCGACCTTGACCACGGCGAAGCGATCCGCGTCGAGCTGGGAGAACCGCTTCAGGTAGAGCTGGATCTCCCGGGCGCTCGCCATGGACGAGAGCAGGCGGATGATCGTGGGGCGGACCGTCTTCATCGATGTGGGCAGGCCGGGAGCGAGTGACGAGGACGTGCGTGCGCGGCAAGGAGTGTAGGGACCGGCAGGCCCGAGGTACAGCGGCTTGACGGCCGGAAGCTCGAAGGATATAGGTAGACAGGCTTCATATGAAGATCGTCTACCGGATGACAGGCCCATGACCGACACCGCCTCTTCCTCCCGCTCCGAGCTGCTCCCCGGCACGCTGGACATGCTCATCCTGCGCACGTTGGTCTCCGAGCCGCTGCACGGCTACGGCATCGCGAAGCACATCGAGGAGTCGTCCGGCGGGGCGTTCCACGTCGAGCAGGGCTCGCTCTATCCCGCGCTCGAGCGCCTGCTCGGGGAGGGCTCGGTGACCGGTCGCTGGGCCAAGTCCCCGACGGGCAGACGGGCGCGCTACTACACGATCACCGCCTCGGGCCGGAAGCGGCTGGAGGCGAAGGCCGCCGACTTCGAGCGGGCCGTCGGGGCCATCGCGCGGATCATGTCGGAGGCGTGAGGGCATGTCCCGGCTCGGGGGCTTCGTGCATCGCGTGCGCGTGCGCCTGCGCCCCGGCGCGTCCCTGCGCGAGCGGGAGGAGGAGGCGCGCTTCCACGAGGAGATGGAGACCGTCGAGCTGAGGGCGAAGGCCTCCGGCGCGAGGGGGGCCGCACGCCTCGACCCGGCCGATCTCACCCCCGTGCGGGACAAGCTGCCCTGGATCCGAGCCTTGGCGGACCATCTCCATCAGGACCTCGGCTACGCGATCCGCGGGCTGGTCCGCACGCCGGGCTTCACCGTGATGGTCCTGCTCACGCTGGGGCTCGGGGTGGGGGCCAACGCGGCGGTCTTCTCCGTGCTCGACCGCGTGTTCTGGGAGGCGCCCCCGGGGGTGCGGAACCCGGACGGGGTGAAGCGGCTGTATCTGCACGACTCCAGCCGGACGACGGAGCGTGGCAATCCGTTCGTCTTCCCGGACTTCAACTACCCGGAGTTCTCGGCAGTACGCGACGCGGCGGGGAGCACGGGTCGGATGGCGGCATGGGTGTCCTCATCCGAGGATACCCTGCGCGACGGCGAGCGCGAGCTTCCCGTGCGTACGGAGTACGTGAGTCCCGACTACTTCCGCGTGCTCGGGGTTCACGCGGCCCCCGGCCGGCTCTTCGCCGCGGACGAGCGCCGGATCGACGTCCCCGCGAGGGTGGTGGTGATCAGCCACGGGCTGTGGAAGCGGGACTTCGGCCTCGACCCGTCCGTGCTCGGACGTACGGTCGAGATGGACAGCGCGGTCTACACGATCGTCGGGGTGACGGCAGGCGATTTCGCCGGGCTCGACCTGAGCCGGACGGACGTCTTCCTGCCGCTGAACGACCTTCCGGTCCCGAATCAGAACGGAGTTCCCTGGTACCGCAGCTTCGGCAATTTCCTGCAGGCCGTCGCACGCCTTCCCGCAGGAGCGGACGGGCGCGCGCTGGCGACGCGCGCGACGGTGGCGTTCCGGCGCATGCAGCCGATCAAGGGCTTTGGCGCCGACCGGGCGTCGACGACGGTCCTCCTCGGACCGATCCTCGAGGCCCAGGGGCCGGAGGAGCAGCAGCCCGCGATCGAGATCTCGACCCGCGCCGCCGGGGTCAGCCTGATCGTGCTCCTGATCGCGTGCGCGAACGTGGCCGGCCTGCTGCTCGTGCGCGCCAGCAGCCGTCGTCGGGAGATCGCGGTGCGGCTGGCGCTCGGCATCTCGCGGGCGCGGCTGACGGGGCAGCTGCTCACCGAGAGCGTGCTGCTCGGCGCGCTGTCCACCGTAGTGGCCCTCTTCGTCGGAGGCTGGGGAGGCGGCGTCCTGCGCCGACTGGTGCTGCCGGGCGTCGCATGGGTGCGGCCCGGCCTGGACGGGCCCACCGTCGCGTTCGTCCTGGTCGCGGCCGTGGTGGTGGGACTCGCGGCCGGGCTCGTGCCGGCCCTGCACGCGCGCCGCGTGGGGGTCGGTGCGTCTCTCGGGTCGGGCCCTCACCACGACGCCTCCTCCCGTTCCGCCCTCCGCTCCACGCTCCTCGTCGTTCAGGGGGCCCTCTCCGTCGTGCTCCTCGTCGGTGCCGTGCTGTTCGTGCGCAGCCTGCGGGATGTGACGAACGTGCGCGTAGGGTACGACATCGACCGCCTGGCGTACGTCATGCTCCTTCCGGGCCAGGGCCACCCGGATCCGAGGCTGATCGAGGGAGCCCAAGAGACCGCCGCGCGCCTCAGGTCCGCGCCGGGCGTCTCCGGGGTCGCGCTGGCCTCCATGCCTCCCATGTGGGGGTTCAGGGGCACCGCCATCGCCGTGCCGGGACGGGACTCGATCCCGGGGCTCCCGGGAGGGCGTGGGGTCGTCTCCAACCGAGTCTCGCCCGGGTTCTTCCAGGTGACGGGGACCCGGATCCTCTCGGGCCGCGCCTTCGAGGCCGGCGACACCGGCGTGGCGGTGGTGACCGAGAACATGGCCCGGGTCCTCTGGCCGGGCCGGGATGCCCTAGGCCAGTGTCTGATCGTGGGTCCGAAGGGAACCGCCTGTACCACCGTCGTGGGCGTCTCCGAGAACGTTCATCAGATGGGGATCATCGAGGATCCCCAACCCCAACTGTTCCTCCCGATGGAGGGCTGCCCGGGAGTCTCGTGCACGATCGTCTTGCGCATCGATCCGAACCGCTGGAGCTCGGTCACGGCGCCGGTCGTCCGGGACGAGGTCTCGCGACGCCTCGGTCACGCCGACGTTCGGGTCGCGAGACTGAGCGACCTCCTCGAGCGCCAGTACCGGCCCTGGCAGCTCGGTGCCGAGCTGTTCACCGCGTTCGGCATCCTCGCCCTGCTCGTCACGATGGTCGGCATCTACAGCGTCACCGCGTACGCCGTCGCTCAGCGCACGCACGAGATGGGCGTCCGGATCGCGCTCGGCGCGACGCTCCACGACCTCCTCACGCTCGTGGTCCGGGAGCGGCTCCGCGCCGTGGCGCTGGGAGGTGCGGTGGGGGTCGCGCTCGCGCTCGCGTTCGGCCGCCTGGTCGCCTCGCTCCTCTACGGAGTCACGCCTCGGGACCCAATCTCGATCGCCGCGGCCGTGCTCGTCGTGATCGCGACGGGCGTGATCGCGAGCCTGGTGCCGGCGTGGCGCGCGGGTCACGTGGATCCCGTGAAGGCGCTCTCGACGGAGTGAGCGACGCGGGGTGGAGGAGATCTCGCTTCGGCGACGGGACCCCCTCACTCCACGAACGTCGCGATCTCCGCGAGTGACTTCTTCGTGATCCGCGGCACCACGGCCCCCTCCTCGGGATGGCCCACCACCAGCAGCAGGAACGGGCGCTCGTGCTCGGGCCGGTCGAGGATGCGGTTCAGGAACTTCATCGGGGACGGCGTGTGCGTGAGCGTCGCCAGGCCCGCGTGGTGCAGCGCGGTGATGAGCATCCCGGTGGCGATCCCCACCGACTCGGTCACGTAGTAGTTCTTCACCCGCTCTCCGTCGTCGGTCACCTCATAGCTCTCGGCGAAGATCGCGATCAGCCACGGCGCGCGCTCCAGGAACGGCTTGTGCTCGTCCGTGCCCAGATGCTCCAGGGCGTGCAGCCATTCCTCGGGAGCGCGCTCGCGGTAGAACGTGCGCTCCTCCTCCTCGGCCGCCTCCCGGATGCGTCGCTTCGTCCCGGGATCGCTCACCGCCACGAAGTGCCACGGCTGCCGATTGGCACCGCTCGGCGCCGTCCCGGCGGCGCGCAGGCACAGTTCCACGAGCCCGCGCGGCACGGGCCGGTCCGAGAACTGCCTCACCGTGCGGCGCCGGCGCATCCGCACCAGGAACTCCTCCGCCCTCGTCCGCATCTCCGGCTCGGGAAGCGGTTCGTAGTCGCAGAGCGGAACGAACGTCGGTCCTGCCATGCATCCCTCCGGGTGGCGGGTCGAGGCCAGGGCCGGGAGCGCGCGGCCCCGGGGAGGGCCGGCCGTCCGCTCAGCCCGCCCTGCGGATCAGGCTCGCGTACAGGTCGACGAACGAGCCGCCCTTCGCAGCATCCGCCAGAACCCTCTGGGGTGGGATGCCCAACGTCTGTGCGAGCAGGCGCACGTTCACCAGCGTCACGATGTCGCGGTCGGACAGATCGATCTCCCCCCACCGACCGACCGGAAGCGAGCGATAGCTCGCGTAGACCTCGGCGAGAGGTCCGGCCGACGCGGTCTCGGGGATCGGAACGTGCAGCGTCGCGGCGCTCACGTGGTAGCGTCGGGCGAGATCCGCCCAGGTACGCCCGGCCTTGTGCAGCGCCACCACGGCGTCCGGTGACACCCCGGCGTGCTGCGCGATGAAGAGCGCCACGGGAATGTGGTCCGGATTCAGGTCCCAGTCGCTCAGGACGGAAACCTCGCTCTGGGGCACCCGGAAGAAGCTCGCCACGGCCCGGAAATAGGCCGCTCGGTCCGCCTTCGGGGTGCCCTGGGCGACGAGGCCGGTCGCGGTGCACGCGAGCACGGCCAGAATCGCCGCGGTCTTCCGTGCCATCGTGAGCATGGCGCTCCTCCCGCTCGAGTCGCGTGGACTCTCCAATCTTCGGCCTCATACATGTTTCGGGCCAGGCCCTCGTGGGAACGGTGAAGCCGGCCTCCGGGACGCCGGCCGACCCGGCCCCTACCCCGGCCCTTGCACAAGCCGGCGCAACCCGCCTCATTCCGGTGCCGGTCGGCGGGTCCGCGCTGCGGCGGCCCCGCATCACGCGCCCGGCGCGACACTCGACGAGCCAGAGGAGGCGACCCTGAACATCGTGGTTCTCGGAGGTGGCCGCGTGGGCGGCGCCATCGTTCGTGATCTCACCGCGGTCCCGGAGTTCTCCGTCACCGTGGCCGACGTGGACCCGGTGGCCCTCGAGCGCCTCGCCCCCGCGGGCGCGCGCACGGTCCCGATCGATCTCTCAGACGCGGACAACCTGGCCGACACGATCGCCGGCGCCGACCTGGTGGTCGGGGCCATGCCCGGCTATCTCGGCTACGCGGTCCTCGAGCAGGTCCTCGATCAGGGCATTCCGG
This sequence comes from Longimicrobiales bacterium, assembly GCA_046704285.1. Lineage (GTDB taxonomy): Bacteria > Gemmatimonadota > Gemmatimonadetes > Longimicrobiales > Gaopeijiaceae > SZUA-318. The sequence goes on from JBJKSF010000129.1 coordinate 39,781, forward strand.
TCGTCGACATCTCGTTCTTTCCGGAGGACGCCTTCGGGCTGGACGCCAAGGCCCGCGAAGCCGGCGTCCCGTGCCTCGTGGACTGCGGGATCGCGCCGGGCTTCACCCACCTCATCCTCGGACGCCTGGAGCAGGAGCTCGACGAGCCCCGCTCGTTCCACTGCCTGGTGGGTGGCCTGCCGGTCGAGCGCTCCTGGCCGTGGGCGTACAAGGCGCCGTTTTCGCCCGGGGACGTCATCGAGGAGTACGTGCGGCCGGCGCGCCTCAAGCGGAACGGGGAGGAGATCGCGCTCCCGGCGCTGTCCGAGGTCGAGCTCGTGAACTTCCCCGGGCTCGGCACCCTGGAGGCGTTCCTCACCGACGGGTTGCGCACGCTCCTCAAGACCTGTCGCGCGCCCGACATGGTCGAGAAGACGATGCGCTACCCCGGCCACGCCGAGCAGATGCGCGTCCTGCGGGAGGCCGGCTTCTTCTCGGACCGCGAGGTCCAGTCCGCGTCGGGGCTGGTGCGGCCCCGCGACGTGACGGAGGCGCTGCTGTTCAACGCCTGGCGCTTCGAGGAGGGCGAGCCCGACCTGACGGTCCTGCGCGTCGAGGTCGCCGGCTCGAAGGACGGCAAGAACATCCGCCACATCTACAACATCCTCGACTACTACGACACCGAGACCGAGACGTCCTCGATGGCGCGCACGACCGGCTACACGTGCACGGCCATGGTGCATCTGGTCGCGTCCGGACTGTGGAAGGAGCCCGGGGTCGCCCCACCCGAGATCGTCGGACGGAGCGAGGCCTGCTACCAGGCGGTCCTGGATCACCTGAGCGCCCGCGGCATCCACGTGTTCCACCGCGTGGACGAGGACTGAGGCCGCTCCGAGGCACGCCCCCGGCACCGGTGGAGCTCAGGCCCGCCGGGCGCCCGGGCGCGTCAGGCGGACATCCGCCGCCCTCAGGCGATGTCGAAGCCGGCTTCCTCGAGCTGGTGCTTCTTGGCGTCGTCCTCGCTGACGATCTGACCGTCGAAGAGGTGGATCTGACGGTCGGCCACGTGAGCGTAGCGGGGGTCGTGCGTCACCATACAGATCGTCGCACCGTCGGCGTGCAGCTCGCTGAGCAGGTCCATGACGGCACCGCCGTTCTTCGAGTCGAGGTTACCGGTCGGCTCGTCCGCCAGCAGGATGAGCGGCTTGCCCACGATCGCGCGCGCGACCGCGACCCGCTGCTGCTGGCCCCCGGAGAGTTGGCTGGGATAGTGCCGCGTCCGGTGCGCCATGCCCACGCGCTCGAGCGCCGCCTGCACCCGCTCCTTGCGCTCTCCGCTCGCCATCCCGCGGTACGTGAGCGGCAGCTCCACGTTCTCGTAGACCGTCAGGTCGCCGATCAGGTTGAAGGCCTGGAAGACGAACCCGATCGCCTGGTTGCGGATGCGCGCCCGCTGGCCGGCCGTCAGGCTCTCGACCGGCTCGGCGTCCAGCACGTACCTGCCCGTCGTCGGGCTGTCCAGCAGGCCCAGGATGGAGAGCAGGGTCGTCTTGCCGCATCCCGACGGCCCCGCGATCGAAACGAACTCCCCGGTCTGGATCTGGAGGTTCACGTTGGAGAGCGCGTGCGTCTCCACATCCTCCGTGTAGAAGACCTTGCTCAGCCCGTCCAGGTGAATCAGCCCCTGATCTCCGGCCATGTCCTGCCTCCCCGTACCCCCTGGTGATCGCTCGCCTCCGCCCACCCCGATGATCCCGTGCACCGGTCGTCTGACGCGTCGCACCTCTACCTAGACGGAATTCCGATACGATTGGTTGCAGGCGCAAGGGGAAGGCTGGCTGCGGCGGTATCGACCCGCGTGCGCTCCAGGCGGGTCGATCCTATGCGGGCGTTACGGGCCGAGCAGGCTCGATCTCGGTCGTGCCGCGCGCCGCGTGCGCCTCGAGTGCGCGATCCCGGAAGCTCTCCAGGAACCCGTTCAGCCGGTCCAGGTCCGCCTCGTTCGTGGCGACGCCCACCGACGCCCTGAGCGCACCGACGGCCACGCCGTCACCGAGGCATTCGGCGAGCCCGTCGAGCGTGAACGCGCCGGGGCCCATCGACTCGAAGCACCCGAGCGCCGCGCCCGCAGGAAGCTCCAACGCGGCCTCCGAGGCCCCGGGATTGCAGAAGCAGCCGCCCCGCAGCGAGATCCCCTGCGCGCTCGCCTCGCGCTCGACGAGCGAGAACGGGACGACGTGGCCCGCGGGATCCAGCAAGTTGAACGCCACCGTTCCTCCACGCGCCGCCGTCGTCGCCGGCCCGTACAGCTCCACCAAGGGTCGTCCGTCTCCGTGGCGCGCCTCGCGCAGGAGCGCGAGCAGCCGCTCCGTGAGCATTCCGACCCGTGCGTGGATCCGCTCCATCCCCACCTCGCTGAGGAAGTCGAGTCCCGCCGGGATGGCGGCGATGCCGAGGAAGTTGGACGTCCCGTCCTCGAAGGCGCCCTCGTCCGCGCGGAGCTGGTGGATGCGGTTCTGGACGGACACGTACTCGACGGTCCCCCCGGCGAACCACGGGCGGCGCAGGTCCGCGAGCGCCTCTCTGCGAGCCAGGAGCGCCCCCACGCCGGTCGGGAAGCCGAACATCTTGTAGAAGGAGACGCAGGCGAAGTCGGGCTTGACCCGAGAGAGGTCCAGGACGCTGGTGGCGACGTACGCGGCCGCGTCGAGCAGCACGCGGTAGCCGCGCGTGCGTGCCTCGTCGATGAGCGCGAGCGGGTGCTGGACCCCCGAGAAGTTCGACTGGGCCGGAAACGCGAACAGGGCCGGGGTGCCACCCGCTGGAGGGATCTCGGCGCCGGGGGGCAGACGGGTGTCGCGCTCGACGGGAAGGTAGACGACCTCCGCACCCTTGGCCTCGGCGAAGCGGCGAATCCCGTTCACGGAGTTGTGGTTGTCCTGCAGCAGGGTGAAGCGCGAGCCCGGGGCGAACGGGAACGCCTCTCCCACGAGCTTGAGCGCCGCCGAGGCGTTGGCCGTGAACACGACCGCGTACTCGGCGGGGTCCGCGCCGAAGAACTCCAGCACGCGCTCGCGCGCCTCCTCGATGATGCGGGTGGCCACCGTCGAGGCCGGGTTCTCCGAGTGCGGATTGCCGAGGACGTGGCGCTCCAGGAACTCCTCGTGACGGCGGAGCTGGGACCGGGCATAGAGTCCGCTCCCGGTGTAGTCGAGGTACACCTGCCCCCCCGCGTCCAGGCGCCCGAACTCGGTCGAGCGCAGCTTCTCGAAGCGCTGGCGCAGAGCCTCGGCTTCCATGATCACCCTCCCCTCGACGGAAGAAGAGCGGCGGCGCCCCGGGTACGGGGGGGGGCCGGTCGGGGCGGGACCCCGGGGCGGTATCACCCTACCGCTCAGGAACCCCGGGTGTTGCAGCCCGGGTGGGC
>JBJKSF010000130.1:0-2615 GCA_046704285.1 Longimicrobiales bacterium
TCCGACGATCGCGGACAAAACGATGCTCCCGGGAGGCGGAGCGGCCCGGCGCCCCGCTCCGACCTCCAGCGCCACGACGGCCGCCGCGGCCAGCGCGAGCGCTCCCACCGCCGTCGGCCGCCACCGCTCCGCCAGCATCTCCAGCCAGGAGGGCGAGGGCTCGGGAGCCCGCCGCCAGGTCGCGAGCGTGGGGCCCGCCGCGGAGAGCATCCCCCGGACGCGCGCCTCCCAGTAGGCGACGTCTTCCTCGGCGGGGACCGGGGACGGAGGCAGCCACTCCTTCGGGAGCGGGTCGGTGAACTCGTCGTGGTCAGCCATCTTCCTCTCCATCCTTCAGCAGGGGCGCCAGACGGGCCCTCAGGCCTCGGCGGGCGTGGTGCAGGTGGGCCCTGACGGCCCCGGCCGACAGGCCCATGAGGCGCGCGGCCTCCTCCGCCCGGTAGCCCTCGACGTCGACCAGGCGGAACGCGACGCGGCGTCGCTCCGGGAGCTCGGCGATCGCCGCCGCCAGCAGCTCCCGGACCTCCGTGCGCTCGACGCCGGCGGCGGGCGTCGGATCCGGACCGGAGAGCGATCCCTCCAGCCCGGATACCGGCTCGGACGGATGGCGCTTCCTCCATCGGAGCCGGTTCCGGGCGACGTTGCGCGTGATCTCGTACAGCCACGGCGCGAGCGGCCGGGTCGCGTCGAACCTGCGGATCGCCTGGAGCGCCCGCAGGATGGCCTCCTGGGCCACGTCCTCCACGTCCGCCCGCTCCCGCACGAACGACGCGGCCACCGCGTGGACGGGCCTCAGGTAGCGACGAGCCAGCAGCTCGAACGCTTCGGGCTCGCCCGCCTGGACCCTCCGGACCAGCGCCTCGTCGGAGGGCTCCGGTCGGTGCTCGACCTGCTCGGTGGGGGTCGCCTGGGTCGAGCGCATGTCGTGTCGGACGGCCTCCGTGCGTGAGCGGCGCCGGCCCGGGGTGGCGGAGCCCCGGGGCCGGCGTGCCGGACCTACCTGCCTCCCGTGCCCGGCGTCGCGCCCCGAGAGGCGCTGTCCGTCACGGCTCCACCCCCCATCATGGGGCACGGACCCGTCATCCAGCCACCCGGACCGCGCCCCCATCCCATGGCGCCGCGGCCCATGGGGCCGTAGCCCCGGTACCCCCGGCCCATGCCGCGGCGCATGGCCCCGGGCCCCATCGTGCCTTGCGGGCCCCGGCCCATCGGCCCGTATCCCGCGCGACCGTACCCCATCCCCGGCCCCCAGCCCCGCGACCGGGCCAGCGCCAGCATGAAGCCCCGCTGCTGCTCCGGCGTGAGCGTGCCCGCGATCTTCTGCTGGACGTCGCGCATCTCGGTCCACAGACGCTGGTGCTCCTGGCGCATCTGGTCCTGGCGGGCGAGCAGGGTGTTCAGCCGCGCGACCTGCGGCGTGATCTGCGTCCTCTCCTTGGCGGACAGGCCGAGCTGGGCGGCCAGGCTGTCCGCGTCGAGCCTGGGCGGGACCTGCTGCTGGGCACGGGCGGCGGCCGCCAGACCGCCGAGCAGCACGAGCGCGGCACCAGCCGTCGCCGTCGTGATCGTCTTCACGCTCCTCATCGTCTCCTCCACGGATGTGGGTTCCAGCTTCGGCCGACCTGCCTCCTGCGGCCTCCACCGTCCCCTACAACCGACGACGCCGAGCGTTTAAGGGGCGCCGCGCTTCGCGGAGCCGGAAGGATCGCGCCCGACGAGGGTATGGCGGATCATCCCGAGGTCGCGTGACGATGCATCGAGCCGGGAGGTGTCATGAAGAGGATCACCGGAATCGGGGGGCTGCTCGCGGCAGCGTCGCTGCTGGCGTTCTCCGCCTGCACCCGTGCGCCGGCCCCGCAGGCCCAGGATGGGGCCACGGGCGGACAGCCTGCGGCGACGACTACGGCCGGGACGCGAGCGCCGACGGCCGGCGGCGCCCGGATGGCCAGGGGCGGCATGATGGGCGCCGGCATGATGGGCGGCATGATGGGTGGGCGAGCCGACACCGCGGCGGCACCGACGGCCAGGGCGGCCACCGCGAGCGCACCGGACTGCCCGGAGATCACGCAGGGGCTCGTCGACGAGGGCCGGAAGGTCTTCACGGGCCAGGGCGGGACGTGCTTCGCGTGCCACGGCAGCGACGCGCGCGGCACGGCCGCCGGGCCCGACCTGGCCGACTCGACGTGGCTGGACATCGACGGGTCCTACGCCGCCATCGACAGCCTCGTGCGTGCGGGCGTCGCCCATCCCAAGCGGTTCCCCGCTCCGATGCCGCCGATGGGCGGAGCGAGCCTCAGCGCGGCCCAGGTCTGCAGCGTGGCCGCGTACGTGTACTCGCTGAGCCACTGAGGGACGGGCGGGCTCGGGGTAGGGCACCCCCGGTGTGTCTTGCCCACCCTCTGCGGCTACGATATGATCATATCACGATGATGAACTGTGTATTTCCGGCGTCGCGGCTCGGAGGAGCCGGCCGGGCGAGGAGGGTGGAGCCATGACGGACGCATCCGGCGCGGAGCGGGGCACGTCCCGCCGCGTCTTCCTGAAGCAGATCGGGCTGGGGGCGGTGGCCGGGGGTGTGGTCGGAGTCGGAGGCACGACGCTCGTGGAGGGCCGGG
>JBJKSF010000131.1:0-91042 GCA_046704285.1 Longimicrobiales bacterium
CGGGCACGCGGGGGCGGGCGAAGCCCGAACGGCCGAGGAGCGCCTTCGGACGCGCTCGACGCCGGTGGTGCGAAGGATCGCCGAAGAGCACGGCATCGACATCTCGACGCTGTCCGGGACGGGACACGCGGGGCGTGTCACCAAGCAGGACATCCTCGACTACATCGCGTCGGAGCCCGCCGAGCAGGCCGTGCGGCCGCCGGCCGCCGAGGCCGCCCCTCCGGCTCCGGCTCCCGCGCCGTCACCGGGAGGCGTCGGCGTCTCGGCCCCGTCCGACCTCTGGAAGCTCTTCTACAGCCAGGTGGAGCACCCGGAGTTCCCCGTGCGCGAGGCGGACCGGGTCGAGCCCATGAACAAGATCCGCCGCCTCACGGCGGAGCATATGGTGCTCGCGAAGCGGGTCGCTCCGCACGTCCACTCGTTCATCGAGGTCGACTTCTCCGCGGTGGACCGGGTTCGCCAGGCGAACAAGAAGCGGTGGGCGGAGCAGGGGTTGCGGGTGAGTTACACGGCCTTCGTCACGTGGTGCGTGTCGCGCGTCCTGCGCGAGTTCCCCATGGTCAACGGCCTGGTCTCCGGCAACAACATCGTGTACCGCGGCAACGTGAACGTCGGGGTGGCCGTGGACCTCGATCCGGGGCTCATCGTGCCCGTGATCCACGATGCCGACAATCTCAGCCTGGTGGGGCTGGGCAAGAAGATCGTGGATCTCGCGGAGCGCGCCCGCTCCCGCCAGCTCCTTCCCAGCGAGATCCAGGGCGCCACGTTCTCGATCACCAACCCCGGCGTCCTCGGCACGCTCGTGGGCATGCCGGTCATCCCCAAGGGGACCGCCGCGATCCTCGGCACGGGCGCGATCGAGAAGCGCGTGGTCGTGGTGACCGATCCCGACACGGGCGCGGACGCCATGGCGATCCGCAAGCGCGCGCTGTTCTCGCTCGGGTACGACCACAGGATCGTGGACGGCGCCGACGCGGCACGCTTCCTCGCCCGGCTCAAGGAGATGATGGAGAGCTTCCCCGAGGACGCCTGACGATGGAGCGCTTCCCGGTCCGAGAGCGGTGAGGCGGGCGGTGCCGGGGACGCGGACCCTCGCCGTACGTCGGTTGGGCACGCTGCCCTACGCCGACGGGCTCGAGCTCCAGGGCCGCCTCGTCACCGAGCGACGGGAGGGGCGCGTGCCCGATACGCTCGTGCTCCTCGAGCATCCCCACGTCATCACCCTGGGTACGAGCTCGCACGAGGAGCACGTGGTGGCCGACGCGGCGCGCGTGGAGGAGCTGGGTGTCGAGCGCTTCGAGGTGGGGCGGGGGGGGGACGTCACGTACCACGGTCCCGGCCAGCTCGTGGGCTATCCCGTCCTCGACCTGAAGCCGGATCGCAAGGATCTCCACCGGTATCTGAGGGACCTCGAGGAGGTCCTGATCCGCGTGGCCGCATCCTTCGGCGTCCAGGCCACACGTTGGCCCGGCAGGACGGGCGTGTGGACTCCGACGGGCAAGCTCGCCGCCATCGGCGTGCGTGTCTCCTCGGGGTGGATCACGTCCCACGGGTTCGCGCTGAACGTCTCGACCGACCTCGGCTACTTCGAGACGATCGTCCCGTGCGGGATCACGGATCGGGGGGTCACCTCGTTGGAGCGCGAGCTGGGCCGGCCCGTGACCCTCGAGGAGACGTCGGATCGCGTCGTGGAAGCGTTCCAGGCCGTCTTCGACTTCGACAGAACTGTAGCCTGGGCAACAAGTTCGTCGTCTTCCGAAGGGTGAGCCGGGCGGCTTCGGACCCCCCGCTTTCAAGAATCATTTTCCGGGGAGTCCGTCTCTCGCAGGAAAGTATGTTTCTGAAATCGTTTGTTTACGGACGACCCCGAAGAGATGTCGAAGGGGCGCGCAGATGCGCGTGTAACTGTCAAAACCATAAGATCTTACGTCGTATTGTCGCCGGCGCGTCGGAGCGTCTCGGAAGACTCTTGCATCCCGACGAGCGGACGCGTATTCATGGGTCGCGTTTCGGATGCGGCTCGTCGAGATCGATGGCGATGGTCATCCCTCAGACGAATCCGAAACGGGGCTGCCGGGCGTGACGGCGCAACGGTGGCAGGCAAACCGGGGCTTGGGAAACCCGGGGAGCCAGGCAAGGAGGTCGCTGGCCTTGCCGGAGCAGCCCCTACTTGAAGAGCTCGGGGGCGCCCCTGGTCACGGACCGCGTGACGGAAAGGGGAGAAGGGAATCGGGCTCGGCCGTCCCCACGTGGACGGACCCAAGCAGGGCTTGACTCCCGCCAGCGCAGCGGAGGTACCGCAGGGGCAGCGTGAAGCCGCCGGCGGATCTCCCAAGAAAGAAACGGCCCGAGCGCCTCGTGCGTCTCGGGCCGTTTCCCTTTTCGGGCGCCCGTGCGTGCGTCTCGGGGTGGGGCCGCCTGCTCCGGGTCTACTCCTCCGAAAGGGCCAGCTTCCCGGGCTCGAGGTACCGTCCCTTCGAGCGCTGCTCGTCCAGCCAGAGCTCGAACCCCGACGGCACGAGGCCGCCCGACGCCGTCTGCTCGCGGGCGGCCCGCACCGCGAGGTCGTTCGCGTACTCGTTGCGGGGGTGGCCGCCATGGCCGCGCACCCACTCCGTCCGCACGTCGTGGCGTGCGAGCTCCCCGTCCAATTCCTTCCACTGGTCGAGGTTCTCGATCGGTCCGGCCTTGCGGCGCCACCCGCGGCGCTTCCACGCGGGGAGCCACTCGCGGATGCCCTTCACGAGGTACTGGCTGTCGGACACGAGCCGGACCGCGCAGGGCCGCCGGAGCACCCGCAGGGGTTCGATGGCGCTGCGCAGGGCCATCCGGTTGTTCGTGGTGGCGGGCTCGGAAAGCCAGAAATCGCGCCGCTCCCAGCCGTCGCCGACTCGAACCTCGACGAGGCCGGCGGCTCCCCCGGGGCTGGCGCGATCCCGGAACTGGTTGCCCAGACAGGACTCGTCGACGTGGAGGTACACGAGCTGAGCACCCATCCTCATCTCCGCACGGGGGATCCGGGACAAGGTAACGACGCCTTGACCCCTGGGGGACCCTGCCTAGCTTTGGCGCGGGAAGCCGTCCGGACCCGGGCGGCTCTCCGCCCCGGGGGCCTCTCCACTCCACCACGGAGGATCACTCCTTGCAACGGCCGGCCTACCTGCTGCTCGAGGACGGACGGCGCTTCGACGGCGCCCTCGTGGGGGCCGGGAAGCTCGCCCTGGGCGAGGTGGTCTTCAACACGTCGATGACCGGCTACCAGGAGATCCTCACGGATCCGTCGTACGCCGGCCAACTCGTGGCGATGACCTATCCTCTCCAAGGCAACTACGGCGTGAACGGCGAGGACCGGGAGTCGGCGGCACCCCAGGTGGCCGGGTTCATCGTCAGGGAGGCCAGCCGGACGGCCAGCTCGTGGAGATCCGAGGGGACGCTGGGCGCGTACCTGGAGGCCCACGGCATCACCGGCATCGCGGAGCTCGACACGCGAGCGCTCACCAGGCATATCCGAGCCGAGGGCGCGATGCGGGGGGCGATCGCCCCCGCCGCCGTCCCGGAGGCGGACGTGCTGGGTCGCGTCCGGGCCCACCCGCGCATGGAAGGCCTCGACCTGGCCCGAGGGGTGTCGACGCCGAAGCCGTACGAGGTGGCGGCCGTGGGGCCCGAACGCTTCAGGGTCGTCGCGTTCGACCTCGGGGTGAAGGCGCACTCGCCGCGGCTCCTCGCGGAGCGTGGCTGCCGGGTGACGGTGCTCCCGGCCGGGAGCGGTGCCGGCACGCTTCTGGACGATCTGCCGGACGGCCTCTTCGTCTCGAACGGTCCCGGGGACCCGGCCGCGGTGGAGAGCGCCCAGCGCGCGATCCTCGAGCTTGCGGAGCGAGGAGTCCCCGTCTTCGGCATCTGCCTCGGGCATCAGCTCATCGCGCGGGCGTTCGGGGGGAGGACGTACAAGCTCCCGTTCGGACATCACGGGGGTAACCATCCGGTGAAGAACCTCGATCTGGGCACGGTGGAGATCACGGCGCAGAACCACGGGTTCGCCGTCGCGGCGGACGAAGAAGGTCGGATTCCGGGAGCTCCGGACCTGCGGCTGACGCACGTGAACCTGTACGACGGGACCGTCGAGGGCCTCGCGCATCGACGCTTGCCGGTCTTCTCCGTGCAGTATCATCCGGAGGCGGCTCCCGGGCCCCACGACAGCCGGTATCTCTTCGACGCGTTCGTCCGCTCGATGGAGGCCCGCGCGCGCACCCCGCAGTGAGCCGAGGGCCCTGCAAGTACCCCGCGGGCAACGAATCAGGGAGCCTTGCGGCCTCATGAGGGCCTGGTTACCGTGCCTCGGCCCGAGAGGCGGGACAGGCCCGCGGACTCCCCCAACGGATCGCATCAGGGAGGAAGAATGACGAAGGCGGATCTCGTCGAGCAGGTCGCCGATGCCATCGGACCCGGGATCACCAAGAAGGACTGCGCGCTGGTCGTCGATGGCTTCCTCAACGCCGTGAAGCTCGCCCTGACCCGTGGCGAGAACATCGAGATCCGCGGCTTCGGCACCTTCAAGGTCCGCAAGAGGAAGACGCGCATGGCCCGCAATCCGCGCACGGGGGACGCGGTTCAGGTGCCCTCCCGCTCCGTGCCCGTGTTCAAGCCCTCCAAGCACCTGCGCGGCCGAGTGGCCCGTCTGGACGTGCGCAAGGTCTGAGCGCCCCGCCGGGGGCGCCACCGTTCGTGCCCGGCCTCCGTTCGGGCCCGTCGCGCCCCGTGTCTCCTCGGATGCGGCCCCTCCTTAACGAGCGCTCCTTCCGGGGCGTCTGAGTATCGGTGAGCGACACGGAGCGGTCTGGCTCGATTCCCGACACAGAGCTGGTCCAGCGGAGTCGCCGGGACGATCAGTCAGCGTTCGGTGCGCTGGTCGAGCGGTACCACGAGGTGGTGTACAGGTTGGCCCTGTCGATCGTGTTGGACACGGAGCTGGCTCAGGACGTGGCTCAGGACGCCTTCCTCAAGGCGTTCAAGGGCCTGGTCGGCTTCCGAGGCGACGCGGCGTTCCGTACGTGGCTGCTCACGATCACCGCGAACGAGGCACGGGGCGCGCTGCGCCGGCGAGGCCGCCGTCGCGAATCGCCTCTGGACGAACTGCCGCCGGTCGCGGTCGGAGAGCGCAGCGCAGAGGACGAGGCCGTGGCCGCGGACGAGGCGGCGCGGGCGAGGCGGATGCTGGTGCGGCTACCGGAGAAGCAGCGCCTGGCCGTGTCCCTGCGTGTCGACGAGGGGTTGAGCTTCAGGGAGATCGGTGAGGTCATCGGGTCGAGCGAAGGGTCGGCGAGGGTGAACTACTTCCACGGCATCCACAGGCTGAGGGAGCTGATGGAATGAACGAGATCGCCTGTGATCGGGTGGCCGGGCGCCTCCCGGAGCACGTGGCCGGCAGGCTGTCGCCCGCCGAGTCCAGGGCGCTCGAGCACCATCTCGAGACGTGCCCGGAATGCCGGGCCCAGGCCGAGCTTCTGGTCCTGCTGCGCCGGAGCCGTCCCTCGGTGCCCGCCGGTCTGGCCGATCGGATCCGCGACACCGTCGGCGCCCGTCGGAGGGCCGGCACGCATCATCCGTGGTGGGCCCTGGCGGCCGCGGCCGTCGCGGTCCTCGCGATCGGTGTCGGCGTGGTGGCGGTGCGGCGGGAGCCCGGCCCGCAGCCTCTGCCGGCATATGCCGCCGATTCGGGAACCGGTACCAGCGATGTATGGCTGAGCGACGGCGGACTCGTGGCCGGCGCGCCCGTGCTGGGCGGGCTGTCCGACCAGGCTCTCGAGCAGCTGTTGAAGGAGATGGGCCAATGGAAGCAGGGCGCGTGAGGGCAGGGTCGGGGAGGGTGGCGGTACCGATCGCCATCGTGGCTGCAGCGCTCGCCCTCGCGGTCGGGCCTGCGTCGGCTGCGGCGCAGGCGCGGCCCGGACGGGGTGAGGTGCGGAGCCAGCTCGAGCGCCGGATACGGGCCCGCTTCGCCCAGATCGTCCGGGAGCAGCTCGGTCTGACGGACGAGCAGTCGCGGCGGCTCGGCCAGGTGGTTCAGGGCTTCCAGGGGGACAGGAGGCGACTCGCGGGCGACGAGAACGCCGCGCGCCGGCAGGTCGACTCCCTGCTGGCGGCCCCGCAGGCCTCCGAGGAGCAGGCCCGCTCGCTGCTCCGACGGATGTCCGATCTCCGCGAGGAGGAGATGAGGCTGTCGCGGCGCGAGCAGGACAGCCTCCTCGAGGTCCTCTCACCCACCCAGCTCCTGCGCTTCGACGTGCTGCGCGAAGAGCTGGGCGCCCGCATCCGACGGCTCAGGCAGTTCATGCGGGGGCCGGCGAGGCCGGGTGGGCGGAGACCGATCCAGCCGCCGCCCGGAACGATGCCGGGGCCCGGGGGGTTCTTCTGAGAGGCCGCCCCCGGAAGCCGGCAGGCCCACTTCCGGCCGGGAGGTGTTCCGGGTCTCCAACGTGGTCGTCCTATGTCCGTCTCGCTCCGCGCGCTGTTCTTCGCGGCCTACCGTGAGCCGATCGGTCGGGCCGAGTTGGATGTGGAGCTCCCGGACGGAGCGACCGTAGAGGATCTGGTGGAGCACCTGAGGAGCCGTGGCGAGCCGTTCGACGTCCTTCCTCTCCGCCCTGCGGTCGCGGTCAACCGGGCGTACGCTCCGTTGAGCACGATCCTGCGGCCGGGCGACGAGGTCGCCTTCATCCCGCCGGTCGCGGGCGGCTAGCCGCTCCGCGCCTGCCCGCGCCCGCCTGCTTCTCGTGCCGGAGACCGCGATCGTCCGCGACCCCATCGACGTGGAGGACGTCCTCCGTCGGGTCGGCGGTCCGGCCGACGGTGCGGTCGTCCTCTTCGTGGGAGTGGTCCGCGACCATGCCGACGGGCGCGCTGTGAGCGGAGTGTGTTACGAGGCCTATGAGGGGATGGCGGCGGACGTGCTGGCTGCGATTGCCGCAGAGGCGTCGTCGCGCTTCCCCGTCGCCAGGGTCGCGGCGGCGCATCGCGTGGGCGAGTTGCGCGTCGGTGACGTCAGCGTGGCGATCGCGGTATCCGGCGCCCACAGGGCGGCGGCCTACGACGCCTCGCGGTACATGATCGAGGAGATCAAGCGGCGGCTGCCGGTCTGGAAGAAGGAGCGTTACGTCGAGGGCGACGCGGTCTGGGTGGGGGGCGCCGTGCCCACGGTCGGTGATGCAGCTCCAGGAGGCCCGCAGTGATCGACGGATTCGGACGCCGCATCGAGTACCTGCGCGTCTCGGTGACGGACAAGTGCAACCTCCGCTGCGTCTACTGCATGCCGCTGCACGGCATGCCGTGGATGAAGCACGCCGAGCTGCTCACGTACGAGGAGATCGTGCAGATCGTGCGCCTCATGGCCGGCATGGGGCTCTCCCGCGTGCGCATCACCGGCGGCGAGCCGCTCGTGCGGCGCGACGTCCCGGTCCTGGCGCGCATGCTCTCCTCCGTGTCGGGCATCGAGGACCTCTCGCTCTCCACGAACGCGGTGCTCCTGGCGCGGTACGCCGACGAGCTGCGCGGCGCGGGCGTGGGACGGGTCAACGTCTCCCTGGATTCGCTGCAGCCCGAGCGCGTGGACTCGATCGCCCGGCGGCCCGGCTGCTACGCCGACATCATGGCGGGTCTCGAGGCCGCCGAGCGGGTCGGGTTCAGCCCGATCAAGATCAACGTGGTGCTCATCCGGGGCCGCAACGACGACGAGATCGAGGACTTCGCGGAGATCACCCGCGAGCGTCCGTGGCACGTCCGGTTCATCGAGCTGATGCCGACCTCGAGCAACCTCGATCTGAGCGCCCGCCATTTCGTGTCCTGCGGGGAGGCGCTCGCCAGGCTGCGCGCGGTGGAACGGCTCGAGCCCGTCGGAGGACCCGCGGGAAACGGTCCCGCGACGTACTACCGGTTCCCCGGAGCGCCCGGCACGGTCGGGGTGATCACGCCGATGAGCCACAACTACTGCAGCCGCTGCAACCGCATGCGCCTCACCGCGGACGGGCATCTGCGGCCGTGCCTCTTCGGGGACCTCCAGACGAACCTGCGGGATCCGCTGCGCGCCGGCGAGGATCTCGCACCCCTCGTCCGGGAGACCCTCCGCGTCAAGCCCGAGCGCCACTACCTTATCCGGGGAAGCGACGAAGGCTCGGGCGGACTCGTCGCGCTTTCGCAGACCGGCGGTTAGCGGCCGGGGCCGGCTTTGACACCCTCCTGCGGCCTGGATACGTTCGAGCTGTTGTTCCACAAAATCCTGCCAAAGGTGGACGTTCCGATATGAGCGTGAAGAAGATCACAGTGGTGGGAGCCGGCCACGTCGGGGAGCACTGCGCGCAAGGAATCGCCGAGAAGGAGCTCGCCCGCGAGGTCGTCCTCCTGGACGTGCTGGAGGGCATCCCTCAGGGCAAGGGCCTCGACCAGTGGGAGAGCGCGCCGATCTTCGGATTCGACTCGAAGGTGATCGGCTCCAACAGTTACGACGACGCGGCGGGCTCGGACATCTTCGTGGTCACGGCGGGCGTGGCGCGTAAGCCGGGGATGAGCCGAGACGACCTGCTGAAGATCAACTCCGACATCGTGACGTCGGTCTCGAAGGAGATCAAGAGGGTCGCCCCGAAGGCGATGGTCATCGTCGTGTCGAATCCTCTCGACGTGATGGCCTACGTCACCCTGAAGACGACGGGCTTCCCGCGCGAGCGGGTCATCGGAATGGCCGGCATCCTGGATACGGCGCGCTATCGCTCGTTCATCGCGCTGGAGCTCGACGTGTCGATCAAGGACATCCAGGCGCTCGTGCTGGGCGGTCACGGGGACACGATGGTGCCTCTCGCCAGCTATACGTCGGTGTGCGGGTTCCCGCTCACCCAGCTGTTGAGCAAGGAGCGCATCGCCGCGCTCGTCGAGCGCACGCGCAAGGGCGGCGGCGAGATCGTCGCATACCTCAAGTCCGGGAGCGCCTACTACGCTCCGGCGGCCGCCGCGACCCAGATGTGCGAGGCCATCGTCAAGAACCAGCGCCGCATCCTCCCGTGCGCCGCCTACCTGAAGGGCGAATACGGGATGAAGGACGTCTTCCTCGGGGTGCCGTGCCAGCTCGGGGAAGGCGGCCTGCAGAAGATCTTCGAGGTGGAGCTGAGCGACGAGGAGAAGGCTGCGCTCACCCAGAGCGCCGAGCACGTCCGGTCGACGATCAAGGCGCTCGAAGCTCTCTGAGGGATCGTCGTCGGTACCGCCGGTGAACCGGCGGAGCCCGAGGACGACCCGCGAGCAGGGCCGAAGTGCAATCTCTGACATAGGAGCTCCCGCCGGGGGTGTTCGACCCCCGGCGGCCTCCCGCTGATCTCGACAGGAGAAGCGATGCGACGGGTCGCAGCGCTGTACACGTCCTCCGTGGGGAAGAAGATCCTCATGGCGGTCACCGGGTTCGTCTGGCTCGGGTTTCTGGCAGGTCACATGGCCGGCAACCTGAAGGCGTTTCAGGGAGCCACGGCCTTCGACACCTACGCCGAGCATCTCCGGACGCTCGGCGAGCCGATCCTGCCCCGCATGGGCTTCCTGTGGCCGTTCAGGATCTTCATGGCCGCCTGCCTGATCCTCCACATCTGGCTCGCGTGGCAGACGTCGCGCCAGAGCTGGGCGGCCCGCAAGACCGGCTACCGCAAGGAGGAGCGGCTCTCGTTCGACTACGCGTCCCGATGGATGCGCTGGAGCGGGGTCCTGATCCTGGTCTTCCTCGTATACCACATCCTGGACATGACCACGGGCACCCTGCACACGGCCGGCTTCATGCCGGAGAGCCCGCAGGGCACGAGCTACGCCTATCACAACCTCGTGACGGGCCTCTCGCACCCCTGGGTCGCGGCGATCTACCTCGCGGCCATGCTGGTCATCCTGGTGCACCTCTGGCACGGCGTCTGGAGCCTGTTCCAGACCTTCGGCGCCGCGCACCCCAAGTACGCACGCTACCGTCGCCCGTTCGCCGTGCTCGTGGCGATCGTGATTTCCTTCGGATTCATCTCGATCCCGGTCGCGATCCTGACCCGGGTCGTTTCGTGATGGAGGCCTCGATGCAACTCGACGCCAAGATCCCGGCAGGCCCCATCGAGAAGAAGTGGGACAATCACCGCTTCGAGATGAAGCTGGTGAACCCGGCCAACAAGCGGAAATACGACGTCATCGTCGTCGGGAGCGGCCTCGCGGGGGCCTCGGCGGCCGCCACCATGGGCGAGCTGGGATACCACGTGAAGGTCTTCACCTTCCACGACACGCCCCGGCGCGCGCACTCCATCGCGGCCCAGGGCGGGATCAACGCGGCGAAGAACTACCAGGGAGACGGCGATTCGATCTTCCGTCTCTTCTACGACACCGTGAAGGGCGGCGACTTCCGCTCGCGGGAAGCGAACGTCTACCGGCTGGCGCAGATCAGCCTGAACATCATCGACCAGGCGGTGGCCCAGGGAGTGCCGTTCGCTCGCGAGTACGGGGGGCTCCTCGCCAACCGCTCGTTCGGGGGCGCCCAGGTCTCGCGGACGTTCTACGCGCGGGGGCAGACCGGCCAGCAGCTCCTGCTGGGCTGCTACCAGGCGCTCAGGAGGCAGATCTCCTCCGGTACGGTGGAGATCCACACGCGCACCGAGGTGCTCGACGTCGTCGTCGTGGACGGCGTCGCCACGGGTATCGTCACGCGCGACCTCGTCACGGGGAAGGTGGAGAGCCACTCCGCCCACGCGGTCGTCCTCGCCACGGGCGGCTACTCCAACGTCTTCTTCCTGTCCACGAACGCGAAGGGCTGCAACGTCACCGCCACCTGGCGGGCGGCGAAGCGGGGGGCCGGGTTCGCGAACCCGTGCTACACGCAGATCCATCCCACCTGCATTCCGCCGGCCGGCGACTACCAGTCCAAGCTCACCCTGATGAGCGAGTCGCTGCGCAACGACGGCAGGATCTGGGTGCCCAAGGAGGCGGGCGACGCACGGCGTGCCCGGGACATTCCGGAAGGCGAGCGGGACTACTACCTCGAGCGCTTCTACCCGAGCTTCGGGAACCTCTCCCCGCGCGACATCTCGTCGCGCCGGGCCAAGGAGATGGTCGACACCGGGCACGGCGTGGGACCGAACCGCAACGGCGTCTTTCTCGACTTCAAGGACGCGATCGGACGCCTCGGCAAGGACGTCATCGCCGAGCGCTACGGCAACCTCTTCGAGATGTACGAGAAGATCACGGGCGAGAACCCGTACGAGGTGCCGATGAGGATCTATCCAGCCCCGCACTACACCATGGGCGGGCTCTGGGTGGACTACAACCTGATGAGCAACGTGCCCGGCCTCTTCGTCATCGGCGAGGCCAACTTCTCCGACCACGGCGCCAACCGCCTGGGTGCGAGCGCTCTCATGCAGGGCCTGGCGGACGGCTACTTCGTCCTGCCCATGACGATCGGCAACTACCTGGCGCACCTGCCCCGTACGCCCGTCTCGAGCGACCACGCGGCGTTCCGCGACGCGGAACGCGACGTGGCCGAGAAGACCAGGCGCCTCCTGGAGGTCAACGGGAGCCGTACCGTCGACGAGTTCCACATCGAGCTGGGCAGGCTCCTGTGGGAGAAGTGCGGCATGGAGCGCAGCGAGGCAGGGCTCAAGGAAGCCCTGGGCAAGATCCCGGAGATCCGCGAGCGGTTCTGGAAGGAGGTGCGCGTCCCGGGGTCGGCCGCGACGCTCAACCAGTCCCTGGAGAAGGCGGGCCGCGTGGCCGACTTCCTGGAGTTCGGGGAGGTGATGTGCTGGGATGCCCTTACGCGAAACGAGTCGTGTGGCGCCCACTACCGCTCGGAGTACACCACGCCGGACGGTGAGGCGGCGAGGAACGACGAGAAGTTCACCTACGTCTCGGTGTGGGAGTACAAGGGCGAGGGCGAGAAGCCGGTTCTGCACGAGGAGCCGCTCGAATTCGAGAACGTGAAGCTCTCCACCAGGAGCTACAAGTGATGAACCTCAAGCTCCACGTCTGGCGGCAGGCGGGCCCCGACGCCTCGGGCCGCTTCGAGACCTACCAGGCACAGGGGATCAGCGAGCACGCCTCGTTCCTCGAGATGCTCGACCTGGTCAACGAGAACCTGACTCGCCAGGGCAAGGAGCCCATCGCGTTCGAGCACGACTGCCGCGAGGGGATCTGCGGCTCGTGCGGGATGATGATCAACGGGGTTCCCCACGGTCCCAAGTCGATGGTGGCCACCTGCCAGCTCCACATGAGGAGCTTCAAGGACGGAGACGAGATCTGGATCGAGCCATGGCGCGCCACGAGCTTCCCCTTGATCCGGGATCTGGTCGTGGACCGCAGCGCGTTCGACCGGATCATCGACGCCGGGGGGTTCATCTCGGTTCGCACGGGCAGTGCTCCGGACGCGAACGCGGTCCCGATCCGCAAGCACGAAGCGGAGCTGGCGTTCGACGCCGCGGCCTGCATCGGGTGCGGGGCGTGCGTGGCTGCCTGTCCCAATGCCTCCGCCATGCTCTTCACGGCCGCCAAGGTGAGCCATCTGGGGCTCTTGCCGCAGGGTCAGCCGGAACGCTACACGCGGGTCCTCGACATGGTGGCGCAGCACGACGTCGAGGGCTTCGGCTCCTGCACGAACCACGGGGCGTGCCAGGAGGCGTGCCCGAAGGGCATCAGCGTGGACTTCATCGCACGGCTCAACCGGGACCTCCTGGTGGCGAGCTGGAAGGCCGCCGGCGACTGAGCGGCCCCAGGGAGCGCGCGCCCGTGTGCAAGGGCTGCGCATGAAGCCGGAACGGCCGCGATCCTTCGAGGATCGCGGCCGTTCCGTTCGAGAGACCCCTCCAGCACCCGCTGGACGGCGACAGGATGCGGCTCAACCGGCAAGGCGCCCGGCTGTCGACCAAGGAGGTTGGAGGTCCGAGCCCTCCCGCCCCGCTGCCGCCCGCGCCGGCCCGGCGCGAGGGCTCAGCTGCCGGCCCCTCCGCCCATCGACGCGCCGGTCTGCCCGCCGGCGTTGTCGATCACGAGGACGACCCTGCGGTTCTGCCACCCCTGTTGGCCGGGCCCGTGAGCTCCGGGGACCACCTCCCGGTTCCTGGCGGCTCCGTAGCTCACCGTGCGCACCTGGCTCGAGGGCAGCCCACTCTGCGAGACCAGATAGCTCTTCACGGTCTCGGCCCGCCGCTTGCCGAGGCGCAGGTTGTAGGCGTACGACCCGGCCGGGTCGGCGAAGCCCTCCACGGTCACGAGGGCTTCGGGGTAGTACTGCTTGACGATCTGCCCGAAGCGCTGGAGCACGGGTTCGTCGTCGGTCTCGAGCGAGTCCTGGTTGAACGCGAAGTGCACCGGGACGTCGAAGCGCAGGGCCGAGCCGATCCTCTCGATCCTGGCGTTGAAGCTCTGGCGCATCGAGTCCAACTCGCTCTGCAGCCCGTCCACCCGCCCCCCGAGGCTGTCGATGCGGCTCGACAGGCTGTCGTTCCCCGCCTTCATCTGAGCCTGCATGTCCTGTTGCAGCGTCGTCAGCCTGTTGTTCAGCTGCTCCGGCGTCACGTGGGCGCACCCCGCGGCCGCCAGCGCCAGGCCGGCGACCAGCGCAATGCCCCGCTTCGGTGTCGGGACCTCCATCATGATGACCCTCCTTCGGTTGAACGAGCCTCGCTGCGCGGGGCAGGACGCCGATCGGGCGTCCCCGCAGCGATGGTGATGCAGAACATATGCCACACCTGACCGACAAGACAGTAATACCCGTCCCGCCAAGCCCTCGATCCCGAATGGCGACGACCCGGTTCCGGAGTCCTCGGTGCGGTCTCCGGGGTCCCCGTTCCCGAGCTGCCGGGCCGCCATGGCGGCGGCGCCACGGACGCGGCTACAGCTTCGGCAGCGTCACCCCGCGCTGGTTCTGATACTTCCCTCTGCGGTCCGCGTAGGCGATCTCGGGCTCCTCGTCGCCCTGGAAGAACAGGAGCTGTGCGATCCCTTCGTTGGCATAGATCCTGGCAGGCAGGGGCGTGGTATTGGAGATCTCGAGCGTGAGGTGCCCCTCCCACGTGGGCTCCAGGGGGGTGACGTTCACGATGATGCCGCAGCGTGCGTAGGTGCTCTTGCCGACGCAGACGACCAGGACGTTCCTGGGGATCCGGAAGTACTCGGTCGTCCGTGCCAGCGCGAACGAGTTGGGGGGAATGATGCACGTATCCTCGCGGATGTCGACGAACGAGCGGTTGTCGAATTCCTTGGGGTCGACCACCACGTTGTGGACGTTCGTGAAGACCTTGAACTCGGGGGCCACCCGGATGTCGTATCCGTAGGAGGACAGGCCGTACGAGATCACGCCCTCCCTCACCTGACCGGCCTCGAAGGGCTCGATCATGCCGTGCTCCACGGCCATCCTCCGGATCCACTTGTCGCTCTTGATGGGCATCGGTGTGGTGGGGACGAGGGGTCGGAACGGCCGGTTCCGGGGCCCGGGAAACCCTGCCGCAGGCCCCCGGCGGCCCCAAGATAGGTGGGGTCGACAGGCCGTGCAAACCGGCGCAAAATCTGGAAAAATCGCCGGCGTGCCAGCTTGACACCCCTCCCGCGGTGCGGGTACCTTTTCGACGTCCGAACGTGAACCTTTTCACATACAATCGGCAGCGTCGGCGACACCATGTCGGGAGCTTACCTCCCTCTTCTTCTGCTCTTTGCCATCTCGGCGGTGACCGCGGTCGGGATGATGGTCCTGACCCAGTTCCTCACCCCTCACCGTCCGACCCCGCAGAAGGACATGCCCTACGAATCGGGGATGATCCCGCTGGGTGACACGCGGGCCCGTTTCTCGGTCAAGTTCTACATGGTCGCCATCAGCTTCATCGTCTTCGACCTAGAGACGATCTTCCTGATTCCATGGGCCGTCCAGGCGAAGGCGCTCGGCTGGGGCGCGTTCGTCGCGATGACGATCTTCGTCGTCGTCCTGGCCGTCGGCTTGCTGTACGAGTGGAAGAAGGGAGGTCTCGAGTGGGACTGAAACTGCCCGGAGGAGGCGTCAGCCAGCGCACCGGGGGTCTTCTCGGTGCCGGCAGTCCGACGTTCCTCACGTCCAAGGTCGACTTCCTCGTGAACTGGGCCCGGCGCAACTCGCTGTGGCCCATGCCGTTCGGCACGGCGTGCTGTGCCATCGAGATGATGGCCGCGTTCGCGTCCGACTTCGACCTGTCCCGGTTCGGCATGGAGCGGATGTCGTTCAGTCCGCGCCAGGCCGACGTCCTCATCTGCGCGGGACGGGTACCCTACAAACTGGCGCCCGTCCTGCGTCGCATCTGGGATCAGATGCCACAGCCCAAGTGGTGCGTGTCCATGGGCGCCTGCGCTTCGTCCGGAGGCGTCTTCGACGTGTACTCGATGGTGCAGGGCATCGACACGATCGTCCCCGTGGACGTCTACGTGCCGGGCTGCCCGCCGCGACCGGAAGGGCTCATCTACGGGCTGATGATGATCCAGGAGAAGATCCGGGAAGAGTCGATCGCGGAGCACTTCGAGCTCCGCGCCGAGGATCCGGCCGACGTGGCCCGACCCCGCGCATCGGTGCCCGAGATCAGGGCCCTGACGGGACCCTTCGGGAACTCCACGCGGCAGAACAAGCTGTCCGGAAGCGTGCCGACGGAAGCCACGGACCGCCCCGACGACCGGCGCCCCTGAGCCATGAGCGATCAGACTCGAGACGGGCTGCGCATCGTGGACGAGGGGCCCGTCCCTTCTGACGCGCCCGTCGCGGACGAAAGGGACGCGAGCGCACCGACGGCCGACCACCCCTCCGTCACGGCCCTCGTCGAGCGGTTCGGGAGCGCCGTGGTGCGCCACGAGGTAGTGTCGGGGGACCAGCACGTGGTGTATGTGGAGCCGGCCCGCAACCTCGAGATCCTCGGGTGGCTGCGTGACGATCCGGGGCAGCGCTACGACCTGCTCGCCGACGTGACGGCCGTGGACTGGGGCGGGGGGAAGCCGCTGCACCTCCACTATCAGCTCTGGTCGATCACGCACCGACGCGCGCTGCGCGTGAAGTGCATGCTCCCGCTCGACGGCCTGGAGATCGACTCCGTCGTCCCGCTGTGGAACACGGCCAACTGGCTGGAGCGCGAGGTCTACGACCTCTTCGGGATCACGTTCCGCGGGCACCCCGACCTGCGCCGCATCCTCATGCCGCACGACTACGCGGAAGGCCATCCCTTGAGGAAGGACTTTCCGCTGCGCGGACGGTTCTCCCGCGAGGAGCAGACCCGCCGCGCCCTCAATCAGGACGTGGAGCGGTTCTACATCCCCCGGGAGCGCGCGATTGGCCGTGAGCCGCAGGAGGCGGAGGCGACGGCGCTTTCCCCCGTCTCCGGGTCCGTGGAGCAACCGGACTCCGAGGACTGAGGGGAGAGCCAATGGCGAAAAAGACAGTCGAGTTCACCGTGAGCCGCGGCCCCGAGATGGGGATGGACGGGCTCCCGGTCCCCAGTCCCATGGATCCGTTCGAGATCGAGGAGCCGCAGCTCGACTCGGAGCACATGCTCATCAACATCGGCCCCCAGCACCCCGCCACCCACGGCGTGCTGCGTCTGGTGTGCGAGCTGGACGGCGAGACGATCGTCAACGTCACGCCGCACATCGGGTTCCTGCACTCGTCGTTCGAGAAGCTGGGCGAGTATCGCACGTGGAACCAGATCGTCCCGCTCACGGACCGCATGGACTACCTGTCGCCGCTCATCTACAACTGCGCCTACGTTATGTCGGTCGAGAAGCTCATGGGCATCGAGGTGACGGAGCGCTGTAAGGTGGTGCGCGTCATCCTCATGGAGATGGAGCGGATCTTCTCGCACCTCCTCTGGATCGGCACGACGGCGATCGACGTGGGCGCGTTCACGCCGTTCCTCTACACGTTCCAGGAGCGCGAGCGCATCTACCGGCTGCACGAGGCGTACACGGGCGCGCGCATCACCACGTCGGCGACACGGATCGGGGGCATGATGGCCGACCTGCCCGACACCTGGATCGACGAGCTGAAGCGCTTCCTCGATACGTTCCCCGACACGCTGGCCGAGGTGCACCGTCTTCTCACGAACAACGAGATCCTGATCGGCCGCATGCAGGGTGTCGGAGCCATCGGGCCGGAGGACGCGGTCAACTGGGGTCTCACGGGGCCGAACCTCAGGGCCTCGGGCGTGGCGTACGACGTGCGCAAGGACCACCCGTACTACGACTACGAGACCTACGACTTCGAGGTCCCGGTGGGAGAGCACGGGGACTGCTACGATCGGTACCTGACGCGCATGGAGGAGATGGCCCAGAGCGTGAAGCTCGTCCGCCAGGCGATCGAGCGGTTGCCGGACGGCCCGATCAACGTGGCCGACCCCGCCATCTCCCTCCCGTCCAAGACGGACTGCATGTCGGACATGGAGAGCATGATCCATCACTTCAAGCTCATCACCGAAGGGATCTCGGCTCCGGTGGGAGACTGCTACCTCCCCGTGGAGGGCTCGAAGGGCGAGCTGGGCATGTACGTCGCGAGCGACGGGGGGGCCAAGCCCGTGCGCTGGCGCGTGCGCCCGCCCTCGTTCGTGAACCTGGCGGCGATCTCCAAGCTGGCCGAGGGCCATCTGGTGGCGGACCTGATCATGATCAACGCGAGCCTGGACATCGTTCTCGGGGAGATCGACCGATGAGCGACATTCCCTTCAAGAACCCGGGCTGGGCCGGCAACACGGGCGAGTTCGACCTGGACGAGGCGACCGTACGCGGGGACGAGTTCGTGGGCGAGCGGCACGTCGCGGGGGACCACCCGTCGGGGGCGGCGACCCACCCCTACATGCTCGCCGAGAAGGATCCCGACGCGCCGCTCTTCGAGGGCCCCTACCGGGAGCGGTTCGAGAAGATCCTGAGCCGCTATCCCACCAAGCGGGCCGCGGTCATGCCGGTGCTGGGGCTCGCCCAGGAGGTGCGCGGGCACGTGAGCCCCGAGACGATGGACCGGGTCGCGGAGCTCCTCGACCTGGCCCCGACCGAGGTCCGCGGGGTCGCGACCTTCTACACGATGTACAACAAGCGGCCGGTGGGCCGCTTTCTCGTCCAGGTGTGCACGAACATCTCGTGCAACCTGTGCGGGGCGGACGATGTCCTGGAGGCCTTTCTCCGGTACACGGACACGGAGCTCGGTGAGACTTCCACGGACGGAGACTTCACGGTCGTGGAGGCGGAGTGCCTCGCCGCGTGCGGGTTCCCCACGTGCGTGCAGATCAACTCGCGCTACTACGAGAACGTGACCCCCGCGGACGTACCGGAGATCGTCGAGCACCTCAAGGCCTCGGTCCCGGACGGCTCCGGGCCCGGGCACTGACGGAGCCCAGCACCTATGGCGTACCCCTATGTCTCGGACCGCGAGGTCCGGATCCTGAGCAGTCACTTCGGCGATCCGCAGCAGCGGCGCCTCGCGACGTACGTGGAGCGGGGCGGCTACGGCGCGCTCGGGAAGGCCTTCGAGATGGGCCCCGACGCGGTCACCGAGGAGGTCAAGGCTTCCGGGCTGAGGGGGCGGGGTGGGGCAGGCTTCCCCACCGGCCTCAAGTGGTCGTTCATGCCCAAGGAGGCCACGAAGCCGCACTATCTCCTGTGCAACGCCGACGAGTCGGAGCCAGGCACGTTCAAGGACCGCGAGCTCATGCGCTGGGATCCCCACCAGCTCATCGAGGGGGTCCTCATCGCCGCGTACGCGATCCGCGCCAAGCACGCGTACATCTACTGCCGAGGGGAATTCTTCGAGACGACCCAGATTCTCGCGAAGGCGCTCGAGGACGCGTACGAGGGGGGCTGGGTCGGCAAGGACATCCGGGGCTCCGGCGTCGACATCGACGTGACGATCCACGTGGGTGGCGGCGCCTACATCTGCGGCGAGGAGACCGGCCTCATGAACTCCCTGGAGGGGAGGCGGGGCCAGCCGCGCGTCAAGCCGCCGTTCCCGGCGGCGGTCGGCGCGTTCGGAATGCCCTCCACGGTGAACAACGTGGAGACGCTCTCCGCGGTACCGCACATCCTGAATCACGGAGGCGCGTGGTATCGGCAGTACGGGACCGAGAAGAGCCCGGGCACCAAGCTCTTCTGCGTGAGCGGGCACGTGAACAAGCCGGGCAACTACGAGCTTCCCCTGGGCTTTCCCCTCGCGGAGCTCATCGACGACGTGTGCGGGGGGATGCGGCAGGGCCACAGGCTCAAGGCGGTCATCCCGGGCGGCTCGTCGGTGCCGATCCTGACGGCCGAGGAGTGCCAGGGGTGCGACCTCGACTACGAGGGCGTGCAGAAGGCGGGATCGATGCTCGGCTGCGCGTCGGTCATCGTGATGGACGAGACCACCGACATCGTCAAGCAGGTGCGGCGCATGGTGCAGTTCTACGCGCACGAGTCGTGCGGCCAGTGCACGCCCTGCCGGGAGGGTACCTCCTGGATGACGCGCATCCTCCGCCGCATCGAGGAGGGTCGGGGGACGGAGGACGATCTGGACACGCTCCTCTCCATGAGCCGGCAGATGACGGGCACCACGATCTGCGTGCTGTCCGATTCGGCGGCGGCGCCGGTCGTCTCCTCGATCGAGAAGTTCAAGGACGAGTATCTGGCGCTCGTACGGCGCGGCGAGCGCGTCGGCGCGGCCTGAGGTCACGAGGGTTCCATGGCAGACAAGCCCACCACGATCACGCTGACGATCGACGGCCAGGAGGTGACCGTCCCGAGGGGGACGACGATCCTCGAGGCCGCGAAGCGCATCGGCAAGGACATCCCCCACTACTGCTACCACGAGGGGCTGTCCTCGCCGGCGATGTGTCGCCTCTGCCTCGTCGAGGTGGAGAAGGCCCCCAAGCCCATGCCGTCGTGCGTGACGCAGGTGGCCGACGGGCAGGTCGTGCACACCGAGTCCGAGCTCGCGCTGGAGATGCGCCGGGGGGTGTTGGAGTTCTACCTGGTGAACCATCCGCTGGACTGCCCGATCTGCGACATGTCGGGAGAGTGCAACCTGCAGGACTACGTCCACGAGGAAGGGAGGCGGCACGGCCGCTCGCGCGAGCCCAAGCGCGTGTTCGGCCGGGACGACTTCGGCGGGGACGTCCTCTTCTACGGGGACCGCTGCGTGATGTGCACGCGCTGCGTCCGCTTCATGACCGAGGTCGAGCAGGACTCCCGTCTCACCGTGGTGGAGCGCGGCGACCGCTCCGTCATCGACACGTTCTTCGAGGAGGGGCTCGAGGGCACGCACTGGCACGGCAACATCGTCGACCTGTGCCCCGTGGGGGCCCTCGTCTCGAAAGACTTCCTGCACAAGGCGCGCGCCTGGGACCTCGACCACACGCCGTCGATCTGCCCGAGCTGCTCGCAGGGGTGCAACGTCGAGCTGCACACGCGTGACAACCTCGTTCAGCGCCTGAAGCCGCGCGAGAACCTGGACGTGAACGGGTTCTGGATGTGCGACCACGGGCGCCTCAACTACGAGTGGATCAACGAAGGCGAGCGCCTCGAAGCGCCCCTCGTGCGTGAGGGCGACGCGCTCAAGGCCATGGGTTGGCCCGAGGCGCTGTCGGGGCTGCTCCGGAGTCTCCAGCGGGTGCGGGACCGCGGCGTGGTCGCGGTCGCGTCGCCGCTGGCGTCCAACGAGGACCTCGGCGCCCTGAGGGCGCTCGTGGATCACCTGGGCGGCGGCGACATCGTCTACCGGTCGGCGCGCGCCGAGGACGAGATCGTGCTCAAGGGCTTTCCGACGCTGGCCAGGAGGCGGGACCTCGCTCCGAACGGAAAGGGGGCCGACCTGCTCGGGATGAGGAGGGTGGGTGGGGACGACGCGCGTGGCGGGCTGGAGAGCGTGGCAAGCCACGACGGGATCGTCTTGGTGCTCGGCGACGCGCTCGAGGATCAGTCGGACGCGTTCGCGTCGGGTGCGGCCCTGTACGTGTATCTCGGCGCTCGCCCGGGTCCGGCGGCGAGCGGCGCGCATTTCGTCCTGCCGACTACGACGTTCGCCGAGCAGGAGGGGACGTTCACGAACTTCGAGGGCAGGGTGCAACGCTTCTGGCCGGCGCTGCGGCCTCCCGGGGCGGCCCGCCCGCCGTGGTTCGTCCTGGGAGCACTCCTGGCCGAGCTGACGGCGGAGTCGGCCCCACGGACGGGTGCGGAGTCGTTCGAGAGGCTCGCCGGCACGTCGCCCGCGTTCGCGGGCCTCACGTACTCGGACCTCGGAAGCCGCGGAGCGCTGGTGAGCTCGCCCGCGACGCTATCGGGAGACTGACGAGAGATGGACGCACTCCACCCCATCTCGGGGATCCCCGCCCTGGTGGCGATGGTCCTCAAGGTCCTGGCGGTCTTCACCGGCGTCATGCTGACGGTGGCCTACATGACCCTGGCCGAGCGGCGGATCTCGGCGTGGATCCAGGACCGCACCGGCCCCAACCGGGTCGGGCCGTTCGGGCTCCTGCAGCCGATCGCCGACGGGATCAAGAACCTCCTGAAGGAGGCGACGATCCCGGCCCGGTCGTCCAAGGTCGTGTTCCTGCTCGGCCCCATGCTGTCGGTCATGCCCGCCCTGGTGACGTTCGCGGTCATCCCGTTCGCGGCGCCGCTGCCGACGCCCTGGGGCGTCGTGAACATGGTCGTGGCCGACATCCCGATCGGGATCCTCTACATCATGGCGCTCAGCTCCCTGGGCGTGTACGGCATCGTGCTGGGAGGCTGGGCGTCCAACAACAAGTACGCGTTCCTCGGGAGCCTGCGGGCCTCGGCCCAGATGGTGTCCTACGAGGTGGCGCTCGGGCTCTCGGTGGTGGCGGTCCTCATCCTCGCGGGCAACGTCACGCTCCCGCAGGTCGTGTGGGAGCAGCAGCAGCTCCACTTCTGGTTCGTCCTGCCGCTGTCTCTGGCGTTCATCGTGTTCGTGGCGTCGGCGTTCGCCGAGACCAACCGCCTCCCGTTCGACATGCCGGAGGCGGAGTCGGAGCTCATCGCCGGATACCACACGGAATACTCGGGCATGAAGTACGCGATGTATCCCATGGCCGAGTATGCGCACATGATCACGAGCTCCGCGCTCATGGCCACGCTCTTCTTCGGCGGCTGGGACCTGCCGGGGACGTGGGACAACGCGTTCTGGTACCACGGCCAGCTCATCAGCGGGTTCACGGCGAGCGGGAGCGTGATCCTGGCCCACCCGGCGGTGTGGAAGACGATCCTCACCTTCCTCGCCTTCGCGGTGAAGACCGGATTCTTCCTCCTCGTCTACATCTGGATCCGGTGGACGTTGCCGCGCTTCCGCTACGATCAGGTGATGGCGCTGGGGTGGAAGGTGATGCTGCCCACGGCGCTCGCGTACGTGATGCTCGTGGCCGGCACCGCCCTCGTGCTCGACACCGTCGGCGTGCGCTGGGGCTTCTGGTACGGCCTGGCCCTCACGGGGGTGAGCCTGATCGCGACCGCGGCCTTCCTGTTCGCGATCGACCGGGGCCACACGATCATCGGAGCGGGCGCGAAGGCCTCCCAGAGATCGACGGCGAGGGCCGTGCGGGCGCCGGCCCCCGTGGGCGACTGACGCGACTGACGAGAAGACGCACGGAACGAAGGAACGGAGGGACGATGGCGATATCGGTCAAGATCATGAAGCGACCCGAGCCGGAGGCGAACTCCTACCTCCGGGCCACCCTGAGCGGCATGGCGCTCACCTTCAAGCACCTCGTCAACCCGGCCAAGGTGACGCAGCAGTACCCCGAGCAGCAGACCGACCTCCGCCCGCGCTGGCGCGGGACGCACCGCATGGAGGTCCATGCGGACGGCAGGCCCAAGTGCGTGGCGTGCGGGCTGTGCCCGACCGTCTGCCCGGCCAACTGTATCCGCCTGGTCGGCGGGGAGGACGATCAGGGGAACCGCTATCCGCTCGTCTACGAGATCGACGAGTTCCGCTGCATCTTCTGCGGCATGTGCCAGGAGGTCTGCCCCGTGGAGGCCATCCACGTGGGACAGCACTTCGAGAACGCGGAGTTCAGCCGGGACCGGTTCGTCTACGACCTGGATCGCCTGATGGAGCAGGACCACCCGGTCACGCTCCTGTGGGATCCGTCCGATCCGAGATCGGAGTGAGCCATGGCCCTGATCCTCTTCTACATCTTCGCGGCCGTCATGATCGGCGGGGCGTTCGGAGTGGTCCTGTCGAAGAGTCCCGTGGGGAGCCTTCTCTTCATGGTCACGACGCTGGCGAGCCTGGCCGGCGTGTACGTCCTCCTGGAAGCGCACTTCCTGGCCGCGGCGCAGGTGATCGTGTACGCGGGCGCCATCATGGTCCTCTTCCTCTTCGTGATCATGCTGCTGAACCTGGGCCATGACTACAGGAGGGACCTGAAGGGCGGGGTGTCCGCCGTGATCTCGTTCGCGCTCGCGGGGGCTCTCGCGGGGTTCATCGCGCGCCAGGTGCAGGGTGCCGGCGCGGGCACGACGGGGGCGATGGCTCCGGGTGGCCGGTCCATCGACCTGGCCCTGGGGCAGTATGGGGCGGTGGGCGCGATCGCGCGGCCCCTCTTCACCAGCTACGTACTGCCCTTCGAGATCACCGGGATCCTCCTCCTCGTCGCGATCGTGGGCGCCCTCGTGCTCGCCAAGAGGCACGTCTCATGATCATCCCGGCCCTGATCGTCAGCGCCATCCTCTTCGTTCTCGGCACGTTCGGCGTGCTCGTGCGGCGCAACGCCATCATCATGTTCCTCTGCATCGAGTTGCAGCTGAATGCCGTGAACCTGGCCTTCGTCGCGTTCTCCCGGCTCTGGGGGATCGAGGGGCAGGTGTTCGTCTTCTTCGTGATGACGGTCGCGGCTGCGGAGGCGGCCGTGGGTCTTGCGATCATCATCTCGATCTTCCGCCACTACGAGAGCGTCGACGTAGGCAACTTCAACCTGTTGAAGTGGTAAGGGCATGAACGCGATCCCTTCGGCGCTCCTGACGCACGGCGGACCCGAAGCCGTCGGTGGTTTTCAGCCCTTCCTCCCGGGGCTGATCGTCCTCCTTCCGCTGCTCGGCTTCGTGGCCAACGGCGTGCTGGCCCTGATCCAGGCACGACGCTCCGCCGACCTCGTGCGCGCGGGAGAGGAGCCGAGCTTCGCCGGCAGGAAGGACCTGCCTCTGACGCAGAGGCTCCCCTCGCTGATCGGCCCGGGGATCCTGCTGCTGGCCTTCCTCATCACGCTCGTGAACTTCGTGCGCATGCTGGGGACGGGCCTCGAGCAGCCCGTGGTACGCACGTACTGGACCTGGATCGCGACGGGGACCTTCAGGGTGTCCGCGGCGCTGCAGCTCGATCAGCTCTCCATGGTGATGATGATGATCGTCACCGGGGTGAGCTTCCTGATCCACCTGTTCAGCGTCGGCTACATGGAGGGGGATCCGGGCTACGCTCGCTACTTCTCCTACCTGAACCTCTTCGTCTTCTTCATGCTCGTGCTGGTCATGGGCGCGAGCTACCCGGTCATGTTCGTGGGCTGGGAGGGCGTGGGGCTCTGCTCGTACCTGCTGATCGGCTTCTGGTTCGACGACCGGGAGAAGGCGAACGCGGGCAAGAAGGCGTTCATCGTGAACCGCATCGGGGACTTCGGGTTCCTGCTCGCGATGTTCCTGCTGTACCGCACGCTTCACACGCTCGACTTCGTGCCGCTGTTCCACAACGCTCCCACGGCGATGGCGTACGGCGGAGGCGTGGTCACGGCCGTGACGCTCCTCTTCCTGTTGGGAGCCACCGGCAAGAGCGCGCAGATCCCCCTCTACGTCTGGCTCCCGGACGCCATGGCGGGCCCGACCCCCGTCTCCGCGCTGATCCACGCCGCCACGATGGTGACCGCGGGCGTCTACATGGTGGCGCGCTCCTCGGTGCTGTTCGCGCTGTCCCCGGTGGGCAGCGTGTCCGTGGCGGGGATCGGCGCGCTCACGGCCTTCTTCGCGGCCACCATCGCGGTGGCTCAGTACGACATCAAGAAGGTGCTCGCGTACTCCACGGTGTCGCAGCTCGGGTACATGTTCCTGGGAGTCGGTGCCGGCGCCTATGCCGACGGCATCTTCCACCTCATGAGCCACGCCTTCTTCAAGGCGCTGCTCTTCCTGGGCGCGGGCGCGGTGATCCACGCCATGCACAAGGCGTTCCACCACACGCACTCGACCTGGGACGCGCAGGACATGCGCAACATGGGAGGGCTGCGGCGCTTCCTGCCCGTGACTTGGATCACGATGTGGGTCGCCACCCTGGCGATCTCCGGCGTGTGGCCGTTCGCCGGCTTCTTCTCGAAGGACGGAATCATCTGGGCGGCGGGGGCGGCCGCGGTCGGTCCGTACGCGGGCTTCTACAAGGTCTACTGGATCCTGGCGCTGGCAGCGGCGATCCTGACCGCGTTCTACATGACCCGCCTGATGGTCATGACCTTCCACGGCGACAACCGCACCGGGGAAGAGGCCTCCCGCCACCTGCACGAGGTTCCGTGGACGATGACGGTTCCGCTGGTGACGCTCGCGCTGCTCTCGTTCTTCGGAGGCTGGATCAACGTCCCGGAAGACGTCAGGAAGTCGTTCCTGGGCGGCTTCGGAGCGCTGCCGATGACCGGATGGCTCCATCGCTGGCTGGCGCCGGTGACGGCTTCGGCGCATCAGATCTACGCTGCCCACGTGGGCGCCGTGGCCGAGACGGCACCGTTCGGAGGAGGGGAGGTGCTGTGGGGGGTGGTCGCGACGCTCCTCGCCGTCGCCGTGATCGTCGGCGGCGCGATGATCGTGAAGGGCTGGACGATCGTTCCCGCCACGGAGTCGCCGGAGCCCGCCGGGTTCAAGCGGGTGCTCTACCGCAAGTGGTACGTGGACGAGTTCTACGACACGGTGGTCGTCCAGCCTGTGGTGCGGGTGTCGCGCTTCTGCTGGAAGGTGATCGACCAGGGAATCATCGACGGCGTGGTCAACGCCGTCGGGTACGTGGTCCGGGGGATCGGCTTCGTGGCGAGCATGTTCCAGACGGGCACGGTCAACACCTACGCCTTCATCCTCACGGTCGGGGTCCTCGTGATCCTCGGCAAGGTGATCTTCTAGGGGGCCCGGGACGATGACCGCGCTTCTGCACTCGATCGACTACACCGGCTGGATCCTGCACGCGCTCATCTGGCTTCCGGTCCTCGGGCTGGGGCTCGTCCTGTGGGCCGACGAGGCCGTGGCGAAGAAGCTGGCCTTCTGGTGGTCGCTGGGAGTGCTCGTCCTCAGCCTGGGCCTGTGGTGGGCGTTCGATCCCACTCGGTCCGGGATGCAGATGCAGAGCAGCGTGCCCTGGATCCCGGCGTGGGGGATCGACTACTCGCTGGGCGTGGACGGGATCAGCCTCTTCATGGTGCTCCTCACCACGCTCACGACGCCGCTGGCGATCCTGGGAGCGTGGAACTACATCAAGAAGCGGGAGCGCTCGTTCTATGCGCTCATGCTCCTTCTGGAAGCGGCTGTGATCGGGGTCTTCACCGCCACGGACCTCTTCCTCTTCTACGTCTTCTTCGAGCTCAGCCTCGTGCCCATGTACTTCATCGTGGGCGTCTGGGGAGGCGAGCGGCGCATCTACGCGGCGATCAAGTTCTTCCTGTACACCGCGTTCGGCTCCCTGCTCATGCTCGTGGGGATCCTCTACCTGTTCTATCGGGCGAAGGCCACGCTGGGGATCGACACGTTCGCGTACGCGGACCTTCTCCAGGTGCCGCTCTCGGCGCACGCACAGATCCTCCTGTTCGTGGCGTTCGCGCTCGCGTTCGCGATCAAGGTGCCGATCTTCCCGTTCCACACCTGGTTGCCCGACGCGCACGTCGAGGCGCCGACGCCCGGCTCCGTCGTCCTGGCCGCGGTGCTTCTCAAGATGGGTACGTACGGCTTCTTCCGGTTCCTCCTGCCGCTCTTCCCGGTGGCCGCGAAGAACCCGACCGTGGACACCGTGATGCTGACGCTGGCGGTCATCGGCATCCTGTACACGGCGTGGGTCGCGGCCGTCCAGCCCGACGCCAAGAAGCTGGTCGCCTACACGTCGGTGGCGCATATGGGCTTCGTGATCCTGGGCGTCTTCGCGCTCACGGTGAACGGGCTCCAGGGCGGGCTCGTCGTGATGATCTCCCACGGGGTGAGCACGGGGGCGCTGTTCCTCCTGCTCGGGATGATGTACGAGCGGCGCCACACGCGCCTCATCGCCGACTTCGGCGGGATCGGCCGGGTGACACCCTGGTTCGCCACGGCCTTCATGATCACGGCGCTCGCGTCCATCGGCCTTCCCGGGACGAGCGGCTTCGTCGGCGAGTTCCTCTCGGTCCTGGGCACGTTCGAGCACCACGAGGTGTTCGCCGTCTTTGCCGCCGCGGGCGTGATCTTCGCCGCCTACTACATGCTTCCGATGGTCCAGAAGGTCTTCTTCAACAAGCTGGAGAAGCCCGAGAGCCGTGCCATGAAGGACCTGTCGCGGCGCGAGATCGCCATCCTGGCGCCGCTGTGCGCGCTCATGATCTGGATCGGGTGGGATCCCGCGCCGTTCCTGCGCCGCATGGAGCCCAGCGTGCAGGCGGTCCTCGAGCGCGTCGAGGCCGCGGGGTCTCCCAGCGCGATGGCCAACAAGGTCCACATCAGCGGCACATCCGAGCTCCCCGTACCCTCCCCGCTACGGGCCGCTGCAACCCTCGCGCCGTCCCGGAGCGGCGACTGACCCATGGAACTCGACTTCAGCCGAAACCTGGACTACGTCTGGGCGCTCCTGCCGGAGATCATCCTGTGCGTGTGGGGGATGGTGGTGCTGGTGGCCGGGGTGTCCGGCAAGCATCGCCTCGCGACGGGGTCCGCGGCGAAGGGTGATCCGGCGGTCGGTGCCCCCACCGACCTCGGCTGGATCGCGCTGGTGGGGGTGCTCGTCGCCGCGGGTGCGAACGGCTGGCTCTACGGGGTGCACGAGCTCAACCGCAACGGAATGGTCGCGGTCGACGGGTTGGCCCGGTTCGGCAACTGGGTGTTCCTGCTGGCGGCGGCGCTCACGATCCTCATCTCGTTCGGCTACGTCGTCCGGCAGCGCCTGCAAGCGGGCGAGTTCTACGGCCTGGTCCTGTTCGCGACGGCGGGCATGATGATCATGGCCGCCGCACGAGACCTGATCGTGATCTTCCTGGGCCTCGAGGTGATGTCCATCTCGGTGTACGCCCTGACCGCGTTCAACCGGCGGGACCGGAAGTCCGCGGAGGCGGGCCTGAAGTACTTCCTGCTCGGTGCCTTCTCGACAGGGTTCCTGCTGTACGGGATCGCCCTCGTCTACGGGGCGACGGGCAGCACGAACGTCGTCCGGATCGCCAGCGCGGCGATGAGCGCCCCGTGGTCCAGCGCCATTCTCGCGGCCGGGATCGCGTTCCTGGCGGTCGGGTTCGCCTTCAAGGTGTCGGCCGTCCCGTTCCACATGTGGACGCCCGACGTGTACGAGGGCGCGCCGGCTCCGGTCACCGCATTCATGTCCGCCGGCGTGAAGGCCGCGGCCTTCGTGGCGTTCATCCGGGTCTTCCTGGTCGGCTTCAACGCCGACTACAGCACCTGGTATCCCATCCTGTGGTGGCTCGCGGCGATCACCATGGTCGCGGCCAACATGATCGCGCTGGTGCAGACCAACGTGAAGCGCATGCTCGCCTACTCGAGCATCGCGCACGCCGGCTACCTGCTGGTCGCGCTCTCGGCCGGCAACGCGACGGCGACGGCGGGGATGCTGTTCTACCTTCTCGTCTACACGCTCATGAACGTCGGGGCGTTCGCGATCGTGATCACCGTGGGCCGGCAGGGGGAGGAGCGCCAGCAGATCGAGGACTACGCGGGCTTCGGTTGGTCCCAGCCCTTCCTCGGCGTCGTGCTCACGGTGTTCCTGCTGTCGCTCGCGGGCTTCCCGGGCACGGCGGGCTTCATGGGCAAGATCTACCTGCTCCAGGGCGCCGCGGATTCCCGCGAATGGGTGCTCTCCGTGATCCTCGTGATGGCGACCCTCACGTCGTACTGGTACTATCTGCGCGTGGCTTGGTTCATGTGGATGCGTGAGCCCGCGAGCGAGCGCGCGCACGACGGGATCATGGCCCCGATTCCCATGCGGATCGCGCTCGTCGTGAGCGTCGCGCTCATCGTCTACCTCGGGATCTTCCCCTCGTCGGCGCTGCAGCTCGCGCACATGAGCGTTCACGGCCTCGGAGCTCCGAGCGCCGGAGTGCTGAGCGTAGGCCCGTAATGGCGACGCCCGGCCCCGCGGAGTGGATCTTCCGCCAGTACGATGTCCGGGGGATCGTGGGAGAGGACCTGGATGCCGCCGTGGCCGAGGGGGTCGGGCGTGCGTTCGGCTCCCACCTGAGGGCCGTCTCCCATACGGACCGGCCGCGCGCGGCCGTCGGCCACGACAACCGGGTGACGTCGCCCGAGCTGGCCGCAGGCTTCATCGCCGGCGCGCTGGCTTCGGGCGTCGACGTGCTCGACGTCGGCATGGTGCCCACGCCGACCCTCTACTGGGCGGAGGCCACGTTCGGCACGCAAGGCTCCGCACAGATCACGGGGTCCCACAACCCCCCGGAGTGGAACGGCATCAAGATGGGCGCCGCGGGAGGCTCTCTGTACGGAGAGGCCATCCAGGACCTCCGACGTCGCATCCTCGAGGACGACATGGCTTCCGGGACGGGGGCGCACGCGCGCGTGGAGGTCCTGGACCGCTACGTCGCCGACGTGAGCGGCCGCTTCCACCCTCCCCGCCGCCTGAAGGTCGCGGTGGACGCGGGCAACGGAACCGGATCATTGGTGGCCGTGCCGCTGCTCGAGGCGGTCGGAGCCGAGGTCACTCCGCTCTTCTGCGAGTCGGACGGGACGTTTCCCAACCACCATCCCGACCCGACCGTCGACGCCAACCTCGAGGACCTCATCCGGACGGTGCGGGAGGGAGGCTTCGATCTGGGGGTCGCGTTCGACGGGGACGCGGACCGCATCGGCGTCGTCGACGAGACCGGCGCGATCGTTCGCGGGGACGTCGTGCTGCTCCTCCTCGGACTGGACCTGCTCCGCAGGAGGGGCCCGGGGCAGAGGCTCGTCTTCGACGTGAAGTGCTCGCAGACCCTGCCCGAGGCGTTCGCGGCCGCCGGCGGCGAGCCGGTGATGTGGAAGACGGGACACTCCTTGATCAAGCAGAAGATGAAGGAGACCGGAGCGCTCCTGGCCGGAGAGCTCTCCGGCCACATCATGGTCGGCGACGACTACTACGGCTTCGACGATGCTCCGTACGTCGCGTGCCGCCTCATCGACCTGGTGGCGCGCGAGGGGCGGCCGTTGTCCGAGCTGATCGCGGATTTCCCGCGCTACGTATCGACGCCCGAGATCCGCATCGACGTCAGCGAGGAGAAGAAGTGGGAGGTGGTCCGGGCGGCGGTCCGCCACTTCAAGGAGTCCCACGAGATCATCGACGTGGATGGCGCGCGGATCCTCTTCGGCGACGGCTGGGCGCTCCTGCGCACGTCCAACACGCAGCCGGTGATCGTCGCGCGCTTCGAAGCCCGCACGGCGGAGCGCCTGTCCGAGATCCGGACCGAGGTGCAGCGGTGGCTCGCGGACCAGGGGGTCGATGCCTGAGTCCCGCCGGGTGCTGCCGAAGCTCAAGGGCGCCCGGTTGATCCTGGCCGCCGTTGTCGCTCTGGGTGTGCTGGTCCTGGTGGGGCGTCTGCTGGCGGAAGCGTACGTCGAGATCCTGTGGCAGGACGGCGCGGGCTACGCCGGGGTGTTCTGGAGACGGATGCTGTGGGAATGGGGCGTACGGCTCGCCGCTGGCGCGTCGGTGGCCGTGATCATCTTCGCCAACCTGCGGGTCGTCTCCCGAACGCTCTCCGGGATCCAGATCAAGCGACGTTTCGGCAACATCGAGATCTCCGAGCAGCTCCCCCGTCGTTACGTCTCGTGGGCGCTGCTGGTCACGTCCGTGCTCCTGGGCGTCTGGTTCGGGGCGGCCGTGCCACCCTCCGTGGGGATCCAGCTTCTCCTCGTGAGCAGGGGTGTGTCGTGGGGCATGACGGACCCGATCCTCGGAAAGGACATCGGCTTCTACGTCTTCAGCCTGCCGGTGCTCTCGAGCGTCGTGACCTTCGGCCTCATCGTGGCGTTCCTCGTCTTCTCTCTGGTCGCCGCGGGCTACGCGGCCACCGGCGTGCTCCGGTGGGGCCGGGGCAGGGTGGAGGCCCACAGCCTTCCGCGGCTGCACCTCGGCGGCATCATCGCCGTGTTCCTCCTCTTCGTCGGCGCGCGCATGTGGCTGGGTCGCTACCTGGCCCTGCTGCATGGGATGTCGCGGGTCCAGGGCATCTTCGGGTACGCGGACGCCCAGGCTCTGCTTCCCGCGTTCCAGACGATGACCATCCTGTGCGTCGTTGCGGCGGGTGTCGTCCTGTGGGGCTCCTGGAAGAACCGTGGATGGCCGGTGGCCGCGTCGCTCGTGTCGCTCCTGGTCGCGTCCATCGTCATCGTGGACATCTATCCGGCCTTCGTAGAGAGGGTGCGCGTGGTGCCGAACGAGTTGGAGCGTGAGACGCCGTACATCCGCTACAACCTCGCGTTCACGCGCCGCGGGTTCGGGCTCGACCACCTGGTGACGCGGACGTTTCCCTATCAGGGCGACCGCCCGGTCGACTGGTCGCTCGCGGCGCATCAGTTCGCGGGTCTACCGCTTTGGGACCGGAACGCCCTGCTGACTACGTTCCGGCAGGTGGAGGCGCGCTATCCGTACTACGACTTCACGGAGGTGACGATCGAACGGTATCCGGGTCCCCACGGACCGGTTCCCGTGGCGGTTTCCGTACGTGAGGTCGACCCGGAGGGGATCAAGAACACCAACTGGCAGAACCTCCACCTGCGGGCCCTCTACATCGAGGGGGACGGCGCGGTGGCGAGCCTCGCGGCCGAGAAGACGCCGCAGGGACGCCCGATGATGATCCTCTCCGGCATCTCCCCGGATTCGATCAGCGTGACCCGGGCCTCGGTCGCCTCGCAGGTCGACACGACCGGCTTCCGGCTCACGCGGCCGCAGATCTTCTTCGGATCGCGCCAGGAGGACTACGCGGTCATCAACGCGTCGGACACGCAGTTCCTGGCGCCGGACGGCAAGCCCGGGAAGGCAGGCGTCGACTATCCGGTCGGCATCCGCATGAGCTCTCCGCTGCGGACGCTCGCGCTCGCCTGGTCGTTCCGCGACCCGAACCTCCTCTTCTCCTCGGAGGTCTCTCGGCGCAGCCGGTTCGTGTACCGCCGGCGCATCCTCGATCGGGTCGAAGCCGTCGCCCCGTTCCTGCGCTTCCCCGAGCCCCCGTATCCGGTCATCACGCACGGGCAGATCGTGTGGATCCTGGACGGATTCACGGCGACGCGGGCCTATCCGCTCTCGACCGCCACCGGGCTCGAGCCCTTGCGGCCGGTGTCGTACCTGCGCAACAGCGTCAAGGTGACGATCGACGCGGTCACGGGCGTCATGCGCTTCTACCGCGTGCCGATCCATGATCCCCTGGCCGACGCGTATGCGGCGGCCTTCCCGGGGCTCTTCGAGCCGATCACGCGGATGCCGCCGGCGCTGCGCCGCCACCTGCGCTATCCCCGCGCCCTCATGGAGCTGCAGGCGCGCATGTTGGAGGAGTATCACCAGGACACCCCGGCGGCGTTCCACCGTCAGCAGGACGTGTGGGCGCTTCCCCACGAGCTCGCGGCGGGCGACAACACGGTCCCGTATCGGCCCGGATACGGCCTTTACGCCCTGCCCGGTGAAGACTCGGTGCACTTCAACCTCACGACAGTCTTCGTGCCGGCGGGGCGCCAGAACCTGACGGCGATGCTGATCGGCCGCACGGACGATCGCGGGGTTCCCAGCCTCCTGCTCTACGACGTCTCCGCCGACGATCAGGTGCCGGGACCGCGCCAGGTCGAGGCGCTCATCGAACAGAACCCGCGCATCTCGCAGCAGTTCACCCTCTGGCGCACCGGCGGAAGCGACGTGTGGACCGGGCACCTGAACCTGGTTCCGGTGGATGGCCGCCTCGTCTACATGGAGCCGGTCTTCCTCGCGGCGGCGAGGGACGCGATCCCCGAGCTGCGGCGGTTCGTCGTGAGCGACGGGCACGCGGTGGGCTTCACCGCCGACCTGGCGAGCGCCATCGAGGAGGCGGCCGGAGGCCGGACCGCCGCGGCGCCTGCAGGCCCCCCTGCAACGCTCGGGCCGACTTCGGCGGGGTGGCCGGCGAGGGCGCTCGACCTCCTCGACTCGGCCGACGCGCGCCTGCGCCGAGGCGAGTGGCAGGCTTACGGGCAGGCCCTGACCGAGCTCCGCGCACTTCTCGAGCGGCTCAAGGAACGTGGCTCCGGGCGGTGACGTTGATCCCCTTTCGGGCCCCTGGTAGCTTGAACGGGCTTCCTCCCGCGACTTCCGGCGCCTCATGCGCCGATGGCATCTACTCGAACTCGAAGACTTCATGAACATTCACGAATACCAGGCCAAGGAGCGCTTCCGCGCGGCCGGCATCCCGGTCCCGCCGGGGGTGGGCGCGGCCTCGCCCGAGGGGGGCGCCGCCCTCGCCCGCCACATCGGGGGCGCGGTCGTGGGCTATGCCCCCCAGCAATCCCCTGCGCGGGCGCCCCCTCCCCCGAGGAGGCCGAGGCACTCGCCCGCAAGTTCGGGGGCACGGTCGTGGTCAAGGCCCAGGTGCATGCCGGTGGCCGGGGCAAGGCCGGGGGCGTCAAGCTCGCCAAGACGCCCGAGGACGCGCGGGCGCACGCCGCGGCGATCCTCGGGATGCAGATCAAGGGCCTCACCGTCGAGAAGGTCCTCGTGACGCCCGCCGAGGAGATCGCCACGGAGGCGTACGTGGGCGTGCTCATGGACCGCAAGACGCAGGCTCCCACGTTCATGGTTTCCGCCGCCGGGGGCATCGACATCGAGGAGGTCGCAGCGACCAATCCGACGGCGATCCGCAGGCTGCGCGTGGACCCGCGCTACGGGCTCCTCCCGCATCAGGCGCTCTGGCTCGCGAACTTCCTCTACGACGATCCCGACCTCGTGAAGCAGGCCAGCAAGGTGATCGCCCAGCTCTACCGGGCGTTCGTCGACTCCGGAGCGTCGATGGCGGAGATCAACCCGCTCGTCTCCACGAAGGGCGGCCAGATCAAGGCCCTCGACGCGAAGATGACGATCGACGACAGCGAGCTTCAGCGCCGCCCGGACGTGGCCGCCCTGCGGGACGCGTCCTCCGAGCCGTGGTCCGAGACGAAGGCCAGGGAGGCCGGCCTCAGCTTCGTGAAGCTGGAGGGGAACGTGGGCTGCTGCGTGAACGGCGCGGGCCTCGCGATGGCCACGATGGACCTCGTGAAGTACTACGGCGGCGAGCCAGCCAACTTCCTCGACATCGGGGGCTCGTCGAATCCCGAGAAGGTGGTGTCCGCGCTCGAGATCATCACCGCGGACCCCAACGTGAAGGTCATCCTCTTCAACATCTTCGGCGGCATCACGCGCTGCGACGACGTGGCCAACGGCATCGTCGAGGCCACGAAGCGCATCGACATCGGGCCGCCCATCGTCATCCGGCTCACCGGGACCAACGAGGCAGAGGCGCTCGAGATCCTCAAGACAGCTGGCTTCTCCGCGTTCACCTCGATGGACGAGGTGGTGGAGAAGGCCGTGGCGATGGCAAAGGCCT
Organism: Longimicrobiales bacterium; assembly: GCA_046704285.1. GTDB lineage: Bacteria > Gemmatimonadota > Gemmatimonadetes > Longimicrobiales > Gaopeijiaceae > SZUA-318. The sequence goes on from JBJKSF010000131.1 coordinate 34,755, forward strand.
AGGGGCGAAACGATGTCGATATTCATCGATGGGAACACCCGCCTCGTCGTCCAGGGCATCACCGGACGCGACGGCTCGTTCCACACGAAGCAGATGATCGAGTACGGCACCCAGGTCGTGGCCGGGGTGACTCCGGGGAAGGGCGGGCAGACCTTCCAGGGGCCGAACGGCACGAACGTGCCCATCTTCAACGGAATGGACCAGGCGGTCGCCGAGACCGGGGCCAACACTTCCGTGATCTACGTGCCGCCGCCGTTCGCCGCGGGCGCCATCATGGAGGCCGCCGACTCCGGCGTGAGGCTCGTGGTGGCGATCACCGAGGGCGTGCCTGTCCAGGACATGGCACGCGCGCACGCGTTCGCTCGCGATCGGGGCGTGCGGGTGGTCGGGCCCAACTGCCCGGGGCTCATCTCTCCCGGCAAGTCCAAGGTCGGCATCCTGCCGGCGCAGATCGTGAGGGAGGGCCCCGTCGGGGTCGTCTCCCGATCGGGGACGCTCACGTACGAGGCGGTCTTCCAGCTCACGAGCGCCGGGCTCGGACAGACGACGTGCGTGGGGATCGGAGGCGACCCGCTCATCGGGACCAACTTCGTGGATTGCCTGGAGGCCTTCCGCGCCGACCCCGACACGGAGGCGGTCGTGATGATCGGCGAGATCGGGGGCACGGACGAGCAGGAGGCCGCGGCCTACGTCAAGGAGCACCTGGACATTCCGGTGGTCGGGTTCATCGCCGGCCAGACCGCACCTCCGGGGCGGAGGATGGGGCATGCAGGCGCCATCATCAGCGGCTCGGCGGGGACGGCGGAGGAGAAGATCAAGGCCTTCGAGGACAACGGTATCGCGGTGGCCAGACGTCCGGCGGACATCGTGGGCCTGCTGCGGGAGCGGATGGCCTAGGGGACTCTGCGCGGGGGCCGCGCCGAGCGCGTGGTCCCCGCCACCCAGCTCTCCCCCTGCGTGGAGGTTGAGATGAGGCTCGCGGATCTGCTCGTGGACTCGTGGGCCGCGGTGCCGCTGGAGGCCGCGGACCTGGGTGATGCGCTCAGGAGCATCCTGATGCTCGCCCATGCGGACGGGGCGCTCGAGGAGTCCGGGGCCGTCGAGCTCTCCGCGGAGCTCGCGGCCGGACGCCGGGGCGAGGTGATCCGGGTCAACCAGGACGTTGTGATCGTGGTGGGCACGCTGGAGGACCTCCCGGACCCGAAGATCGGGCTCGGGGTCTCGCGAGACCCGTTTCCCGTGACGGGGCAGGAGCGGGCCGGCCAGGGCGAGGCGAGGGCCGTCGTCCTGCTGCTGGCCCCGCGGACGCTGACCGGGACGCAGCAGCAGATCGTTCCCGCCGTCGCCAAGGCGTTGAGGGACCGGCGCCGCACGGAGCGGCTCCTGGCCGCACGCTCGGTCGCGGACATCCGTGGGATGAAGGAGCTGATGGGGACCGAATTCCGGGCGAAGCCGCTCGTGGAAGACGCCCTCGTGCCGGCGACGTACCGCGTGTACCCGGACACGCCGCTGCCCGAGGTCGTCGACCTCATGGTGCGGCGGGGCGTTCGTGCGGTCCCGGTCGTGGGCGAGCGGTACGAGGTACTGGGGATCCTCACCGCGGGCGACGCGCTGGGCCACCTGCTCAAGCGCGGGAGACAGGGCGAGGGGGACGAGCCGGCCGACCTGGGCACGGCGAGTGCGCGGGACGTGATGACGCGCACGGTGTTGTGCGTGTCGGAGGATCAAGCCCTCGTGGAGGCCGCGAACATGCTGGTGAACCGGGACGTGGAGCAGCTCCCGGTCGTGCGGGAGGGCGAGTTCATCGGCTTCGTGACGCGGGACACGGTGCTCAGGGCCCTTTTCGGCGAGCCGCCGGTGGGGCCGCGCGACGACACGGACAGAGACGAGGATTCATGACGAGCACGTTGGCCATCATCAAGCCGGATGCGGTCGCGACCGGGACGGCGGGGAGGATCCTCGCCCACCTCGAGGCGGCGGGCTTCCGGGTGCGGGCACTCAAGATGACCCGCCTGACGGCCGAGCAGGCGGGCGCCTTCTACGCGGTGCACCGGGGGAGGCCCTTCTATCCGGCGCTGGTGGCGTTCATGTCTTCGGGGCCCCTCATTCCCATGATCCTCGAGGCCGAGGACGCCGTGCCCCGGCTGCGGCGGGAGATCGGGGCCACCGATCCCGCCGAAGCCGCGGAGGGCACCGTGCGGAAGCTCTATGCGGAGTCCAAGGAGCGGAACGCGATCCACGCCTCCGACTCCGACGAGAACGCACTCACGGAGATGCGCTTCTTCTTCTCGGATCACGAGCGGATCGGGATCTTCGGCCCCGAGGCGGGGTGAGGTAGTCGGGAGAATCTCGGAGCCGTCCGCCCCGGCGGCGCGGAGGTGGACACCTCCCCGACCGCCGACTAGGTTTCACGACTATGCTCAGGCTCGATCTCGCCCGGTTGGCCCGCGAGGGGTCGGCCCGGCTGCAGGTTTCCGTGGGGGTCGACGATCCTCTTTGGGACAGCAGCGGAGTCACCTTCTCCGAGCCGGTCGAGGTGGACCTGAGGGCGTCGTACGCGGGGAGCGGGGAGGTCCTGGTGCACGGGACCCTCGCCGCGCGCGTGCGGCAGGAGTGCCGGCGCTGTCTGGAGCCGGTGACGAGCAGGCTCACGGCCGAGGTGACGATGGTGTTCCTTCCCTCGGGCACACCGGGCCTGGAGGAGGACGGGGAGGTTCGGACCTTCGAGCCGCGGACGGGCGGCATCGATCTGTCCGAGCCACTGCGCGAGGAGGTCATCCTCGCGGTCGACCCCTACGTGGTGTGCAAGCCGGACTGCAGGGGGCTTTGCCCTCAGTGCGGCGTGAACCTGAACGTGAGCTCGTGCCACTGCGCTCGGAGCGAGGGGGATCCCAGGTGGGCGGTGCTCCGGGAGACAACCAAGGAGTGAGCTGGACATGGCCGTTCCGAAGAAGCGCACTTCGAAGCAGCGCAAGCGGAAGAGAAGGACGCACTACAAGGCGGAGGCCGTGACGGTCAACGCCTGCCCGCGGTGTGGCGACCCCAGGCCGCCGCACCGGGTCTGCCCCAACTGTGGCTACTACCGGGGCGAGGCCGTTCTCGAGGTCGAAGTGGACTGAGGGTCGGGTCGGCACCGTGCGCATCGCGCTGGACGCGATGGGAACCGACCGTGCGCCGGAGATCGAAGTGGCCGGAGCGGTCGCTGCCCTGCGGGAGTTGGATTCGGACATCGAGATCGTCCTGGTCGGTGACCAGGGGGCGATCGAGGCGGAGCTCGCCAAGCATCCGGGTGTTCCGCGGGAGCGGCTGCACGTCCATCATGCCCCCGACCGCGTGACCGCGGCCGACGCACCGGCTTCGGTGCTGCGGCGCAAGCCCGGGTCCTCGATCGTGGTCGGCCTGAAGCTCCATCAGGAGGGCAAGGCGGACGCTTTCATCAGCGCGGGGTCGACAGGAGCCGTCATGGCCACGTCGCTGTTCACCCTCCGGCCCCTGCCCGGTGTGGACCGGCCGGCGGTCGGCACCGTGCTCCCCACCGCCTCCACCCCCTGCCTCATGCTCGACGCGGGAGCGAACGTGGACTGCAAGCCGCATCATCTGGTGCAGTTCGCCCACATGGGGAAGGTCTACGCGCGCGATCTCCTCAGGCAGCCGGACCCGCGCGTGGCCCTGCTCAACATCGGGGAGGAGCCGGAGAAGGGCGACGAGCTCGCCGTGGAAGCCCACCGCCTGCTCGCAGCGGAGGAAGGCCTGAACTTCGTGGGGAACGTGGAGGGACGTGATCTCATCCGGGGCGTCTGCGACGTCGTCGTCTGCGACGGGTTCGTGGGCAACGTGCTGCTCAAGTTCTACGAGTCGGTGGCCGCGTTCATCGTGAAGCTGCTGACCGAAAGCCTCCCTCCCACCCAGCGCACCGCGGACCTCGAGGAGGTCTTCAGCGTCCTGGACTACGCGGAGTATGGGGGCGCACCGCTGCTCGGGGTGGACGGGGTCGCCGTGATCTGTCACGGGGGCTCGCCTCCGAAGGCGATCCAGAAGGCCGTCGGGGTCGCCGCGCGGTCCGTGCGCGCCGGCTTCGTTCGGCACGTCGCGCGGGAGCTCCCGGCAGGGCCTCAATCCGCCCATCCCCCGGATGCATCGTGAGGAAGCCGAAGCCGATCGCGGAGATCGTCTCCACGGGCCGATTCCTCCCCGACAAGGTGATGACCAACCACGACCTCGAGAGGATCGTGGACACCTCGGACGAGTGGATCGTCACCCGCACGGGGATCCGGGAGCGCAGGATCGCGCCGGAGGGCTTGAATGCCGCCGACATGGGAGCGGGCGCGGCGCGCATCGCGATGGAGCGCGCCGGCGTCCAGCCGGGCGAGGTGGATCTCCTGATCGTCACCACCGCGACGCCCGATCGCTGGCTCCCGTCCACCGCCTGTGACGTGCAGGCGATCCTGGGATGCACGAATGCCACCGCGTTCGACCTCATGGCCGCGTGCAGCGGGTTCCTGTACGCGCTGACGCTCGCCGAGGGGTACCTCGCCGCGAAGCGGGGGGAGGTGGCGGTGGTGGTGTCCAGCGAGAAGATGAGCTCGATCGTGGACTGGACCGACCGCTCGACCTGCGTCCTCTTCGGCGATGGCGCCGGCGCGGCCGTCGTGCGGCCCTCCAATGGATCCGGGCGGGGCATCGTCTCGTCGCACATGGGCTCCGACGGGAAGCTCGCGAACCTCCTGCATCGCCCCGCTGGAGGCGCCGCGATCCCCATGAACGAGGACGTCCTCGGCCGCCGCGAGCACCTGGTACGCATGGCGGGGCGCGAGGTGTTCAAGAACGCCGTGCGCTCCATGGTGGAGGCCGCCGACCTGGCGCTGCAGCAGGCCGGGCTGACGCCGGACGACATCGACCTCTTGGTCCCGCATCAGGCGAACATCCGGATCATCGAGGCGACGGCCAAGTACGTGGGGATCCCCATGGACAAGGTATTCGTCAACCTGGACCGCTACGGCAACATGAGCTCGGCGTCCGTACCGGTCGCCCTGGACGAGGCCATCGAGCAGGGGCGGATTCCCGCCGGAGCGAACGTGCTCTCGGTCGCGTTCGGCGCCGGGCTCACGTGGGGTGCCACCGTGTTCAAGTTCTAGGAGATCCCGGTGACCCTCCACGACAGCCCGGCGGTGCGGCTCCGGGCGCCTCTCGGATCCGGGCGGCGCTCGTGACGCTCGCGCTCCTCTTTCCAGGACAGGGCTCCCAGTACGTGGGCATGGCCCGAGCGCTCGCGGACGCCTCGCCGGCGGCTGCGGCGGTGCTCGCCGAGGCGGACGACGTGCTCGGCTTCGGCCTCTCCTCCGTGATGGCCGAGGGCCCGGAAGAGGAGCTCACCGCCACCCGCAACGCCCAGCCCGCCATCCTCGCCCACTCCGTGGCCGTGCTGACGCTGGTCCGCGACCGGCTTGGTCCCGTCGGGCTGGCGGCGGGCCACTCCCTGGGCGAGTTCAGCGCGTACGTGGCGGCGGGGGCGCTCGCGTTCGCCGACGCGCTCCAGCTCGTCCGCCTGCGCGGGGAGCTCATGTTCGAGGCAGGCCGTGCGCGTCCGGGCGCCATGGCCGCCGTGCTGGGGCTGGACGACGGCCTGCTCGCCGACGTGTGCGCGAGGGTGGCGACGGGGGTCTGCGTCCCCGCCAACTTCAACTCGGCCGGCCAGACCGTGATCAGCGGGGACGTCGACGGGGTGGAGCAGGCGATGGCGCTCGCAGCCGAGGCAGGGGCACGACGGGTGGTGCGTCTGAACGTCTCGGGCGCCTTCCACTCGCCGCTGATGGCCCCGGCCGCGGAGGGGCTGCGGGCAAGGCTCGATTCCGTCCCGATGAACGATCCGCGTTTTCCCGTGGTGTCGAACGTGACGGCGGCACCCGTGGGCTCGGCGTCGGAGGCGCGCAGACTGCTGGTGGAGCAGCTCACGTCGCCGGTGCGCTGGGCGGCGTCGGTGGAAACGATGCTGGGGCAGGGGGTAGACCGATTCGTGGAGCTGGGGCCGGGAAGCGTGCTGACCGGGCTCAGCCGGCGCATCGCCCGCCATGTGCCCTGTACGAGCCTTGGCGAGCCCGCCGACCTGGAAGCGCTCGGAGCGGAGGCGTAGGCATGCCGGTCGGCGAGCTGGAGGGAAGGGTGGCCCTCGTGACAGGAGGGTCGCGGGGCATCGGCCTGGCGATCGCACGGGCCCTCTCCGAGGGAGGGGCGCGCGTGGCGATCGTGGCCCGCGACGGGGCGCGCGCCACGGGGGCCGCCCGCGAGCTGCCGGGGAACGGCCACGGCGCGTACGCCTGTGACGTCTCGGACCCGGTGGGCGCCCGCGAGGTCGTGGAGCGCGTGGAAGCGGACCTGGGACCCGTCGACATCCTGGTCAACAACGCGGGGATCACCCGCGACAACCTCCTGCTGCGCATGAAGGACGAGGAGTTCGACGAGGTGATCGCGACGAACCTCAGGGGCGCCTTCGTCCTGACGCGGGCCGTCTGCCGGGGCATGATGAAGCGCAAGGACGGGGTGATCATCAACATCACGTCGGTGATCGGCCTCATCGGGAACGCGGGGCAGGCCAACTACGCGGCGTCCAAGGCGGGCCTGGTCGGGTTCACGAAGAGCGTGGCCAGGGAGCTCGCGCCTCGCGGCGTGCGCTGCAACGCAGTAGCCCCCGGCTTCATCAAGACGGACATGACCGGGACGCTCTCGGAGGCGCAGGTGGCGGCGATCGTGGAGCGCGTCCCTCTGGGCACGCTCGGAGAGCCCGGGGATGTGGCCGGAGTGGTTCGCTTTCTCGCGGGCCCCGCGGCCCGCTACATTACCGGCCAGGTTCTGGCCGTCGACGGCGGAATGGTCATGTGACGCCGCTCGACGACCACTTTTCGTAGACGACAACCGGCCTGATTTCAACGACACCTCAAGGAGGAGACATGAGCGAGCCCACCGAGGCCAGGGTCAAGGAGATCATCATCAACGAGCTGGGCGTGGAGCCCGAGAAGGTGTCCAATGACGCCTCGTTCGTGGAGGACCTGGGGGCGGACTCCCTCGACACGGTAGAGCTCGTCATGGCCTTCGAGGAGGAGTTCGGCATCGACATCCCCGACGAGGACGCAGAGCAGATGCGCACCGTGGGCGACGCCATCGACTACCTGAAGAAGCACTCCGCCGAGGCGGAGGACTGACCAGGAACCCGCAGCACACGCGCATGACGAACGGGAGCGGAGCGGGTGCCGATGCGCGCCGGGTCGTCGTCACGGGGATGGGTGCCATCTCCCCCGTGGGCAACGACGTGGCGACCATGTGGCCGAACCTGCTCGCGGGCACCAGCGGTGGCGGGCCGATCACGGCCTTCGAGCCCACCGAAGAGTTCGCCACGCGTATTGCCTGCGAGGTGAAGGGCTTCGATCCGCTCGACTACCTCGACAAACGCGACGCGCGCCGGTTCGATCGGGTCTCGCAGTTCGCGCTGGCCGCCGCGGCCCAGGCGATGGCGTCCGCGGGGCTTGAGGGCGTGCCGGACGGGACCGATCCCCACCGCTTCGGGGTGATCTTCGGCAGCGGCATCGGCGGCATCGCCACGTTCGAGGAGCAGCACCGCAAGCTCATCGAGCAGGGTCCCAGACGCGTGAGCCCGTTCTTCGTGCCGCTGTTCATCCCCGACATCTCCGCCGGGCTCATCTCGATACGGTACGGGCTGAAAGGGCCGAACTACGCGACGGTCTCGGCGTGCGCCTCCTCGGCGCACGCCATCGGCGACGCCATGCGCCTGATCCGAAACGGCGACGCCGATCTGATGGTCGCGGGAGGCGCCGAAGCCACGATCACGCCCATGACGATCGCGGGCTTCGCGGCCATGAAGGCGATGTCGACGCGCAACGACGATCCTGCGCACGCGAGCCGACCGTTCGATGCGCACCGCGACGGCTTCGTGATCGGGGAGGGGTCGGGTGCGGTGGTCCTGGAGGATCTGCATCACGCGCTCGATCGAGGGGCGACGATCCTCGCCGAGATCGTAGGGTACGGGCTCTCCGGCGACGCGTACCACATCACGGCGCCGCCGCCGGACGGGCACGGGGCGCAGCACGCGATGCGCATGGCGATCGAGCACGCCGGGGTCACCGCGAGGGACGTGGACTACGTGAACGCCCACGGGACCTCGACGATGGCCGACGCGATCGAGTCGAACGCCGTGAAGGCGGTGCTCGGCGAGCGGGCCCACGAGATCGTGGTAGGCTCGACCAAGTCGATGACCGGCCACCTCCTGGGTGCGGCCGGCGCCCTCGAGACGATCGTGTGCATCCAGGTGTGCCGCGAGGGGCGGATCCCGCCCACCATCAACTTCGAGGAGGCCGACCCGGCGTGCGACCTGGACTACGCCCACGGAGGCATGGTCGAGCGCCCGGTCGACCTGGCGCTGACGAACTCCTTCGGCTTCGGAGGGCACAACGTGACCCTGGCGCTGAAGCGGTGGACCTGACGGACGGCTCGTGACATGAGAATCGGGAGCGGATACGACTCGCATCGCTTCGACCGGAGACGCGCGCTGGTCCTGGGCGGTGTCGTCATCCCGGACCACGCGGGTCTCGCGGGGCACTCGGACGGTGACGCCGTCACCCACGCGCTCATCGACGCGCTGCTCGGAGCCGCCGCCCTGGGCGACATCGGGACGCACTTCCCGCCCGACGACGACGCGTGGAAGGACGCCGACTCCGTGGACCTGCTTCAGCGCGTGCTGTTCCTCCTGGAAGCGCGCAACTACCAGGTCGTGAACGTCGACGTCACGGTGGTGTGCGAGAGCCCGCGCATCTCGCCGTATGCGGAAGCCATGCGCAGGCGCCTGGGAGACGTGCTCGGGATCGGGCCAGGTGCGGTCTCGGTGAAGGGGAAGAGCAACGAGGGCATGGGGTGGATCGGCGCACGCGAGGGCCTGGCGGCCCACGCCGTGGTGCTCGTCGATTCCTTCGGCGGGCTGGAGGAGACGGGGCGGGAGGAAGGGGTCCCGTAGGGGACCTCCGGTCCGAGCTCACCCGTCGAGGCCGACCATGTTGGATGCCGTCCTAGCCTGGCTCGCGGCGGTCCCTGGCGTCTTGATCTACGCGGGGGTGGGGGCGGCAGCCGCGATCGAGAACGTGCTCCCGGCCCTTCCGGCCGACATGGTCGTGATCATGGGCGGGGTCGTAGCAGCCACGGGCGCGGTGCAGGCGGGCTGGGTCTTCTTCTACGCCTGGGCGGGAAGCGTCGCATCGGCCCTGGCGATGTACTGGGTGGGCCGCACCCGCGGCAGTCTCTTCTTCGAGGTCGGGTGGGGACGTCACGTGCTGAGCGACGCCCAGATGGAGCGCATGGCCCGCTTCTTCTGCCGCTGGGGCGTGCTCGCCGTCTTCCTGACGCGCTTCCTTCCCGGGCTCCGCGCGGTGGTGCCGGTGTTCGCCGGGGTCTCGCGGCAGGGTCTGCTGGCGACCGCGGCTCCGATCGGACTGGCGTCCGGCATCTGGTACGGCGCGCTGGTGTGGTTGGGCGCTGCGACGGGCCGCAACCTGGACCGCGTCGTGGCCCTGGTGGCGGGCGTCAATCGCTGGCTACTGCTCGCGACTTTCGTGGTCGCATGTGCGGCCGCCGTGTGGTGGTGGCGCACGAGACACCATGGGTGAGCCGCTCGCGTTCAGGCTCGAGCAGTTCCAGGACTACCTGACGTTCGAGCGCGGCCTGTCCGATCGCACGGTGGCCGCGTACACGCGGGACCTCGTGCGCTGGATGGCGTTCCTCGACGATCGCGGGATCCGGGCCCCGGCCGGGGTGACCGCCGCGGATCTGCGCGACTGGGTGTTCGCGCTCAAGGACGCGCGCATGGCTCCCACGTCGATCCGGCGCGCCCAGTCGGCGGTGCGCACGTACTTCGCGTTCCTCCTCGCCGAGGACGCCGTTGCCTCCGACCCGACGGAGCGGCTGGAATCCCCGAAGGTGGGGCGGCGCCTCCCGGACTTCCTCACACGCGCCGAGGTGGAGCGCCTTCTGGACGCCCCCGACCCCGATCGCCCGCTGTTCTGGCGCGACAAGGCCATCCTCGAGCTGCTGTACGCGGCGGGGCTGCGCGTGTCGGAGCTCGTCGAGCTCCCCCTGTCGGGTCTGGACCGGAGGGAGCGCTTCGTCACCGTGTTCGGGAAGGGCTCGAAGGAGAGGCTGGTCCCCGTCGGGGAGCCGGCCCTGCGGGCCCTCGATCGCTATCTGGGCGAGGTGCGCCCGACGCTGGCGCGGGGCGCGGCTTCCCGGCGGATCTTCCTGAACGCACGCGGCACGCCCCTCACGAGAATGGCGGTCTGGACCCTCGTGAAGCGGTGCGCCCGGCGCGCGGGGATCGAGAAGAAGGTCTCACCCCATACGCTCCGGCACACCTTCGCCACCCACCTTCTCGAGGGCGGGGCGGACCTGGCGGCCGTGCAGCAACTCCTCGGCCACGCCGACATCGCCACGACGCAGATCTACACGCACGTCGATCGCGAGTACCTGCGCGAGGTACACCGGAAGTACCACCCGCGGGCCTAGAGGCGCCCGTCCGGGCGCCTTCCCGTCCGGGCCCCTTCCAGGCCCCAGCGGTTACCGGACGCCCGGCGCGGCGCGTCCTCGACGCCCCCGCCCGCTACCGCGACGCGGCGGTCTTCACCGCCCTGCGGGCATCCTGCTCGGCGCGCACCTTGTCGGCCGCCGTGAAGAGCTGGGCCTGGGTGTGGACCGACCTCAGGAGGCGCACCGCCTCGGTCAGCACGGGGTCGTGCGCCATGCGTACCTCGGCCTCGAGTCCGACGTCCTGTTGGCCGTGCGCCTCGTCCATGCGCCCGGCGATCGCGAGTCGCACCTCCCAGGCCAGGAACGCCCGCACGCCCGGTGCGTTCACGGCGGACGCGGGCAGCCCGTTCGCGACGAGCGTGTCCACCCAGGCGTCGAACCGGGCCGGGTCCAGGGACGGCCTGTTCTTGTTCTCCGCGAGGAGCTGTTTCGCCGAGGCCAGGGCGAACGCGTAGATGCGCTCGGCGAGCGGGACCTTGGCCTTGGCCGCCGCCTTCCCCAGGGCCTGCTCGGGCAGCGTGAGCGTGTCGGGCTTGATCGGCAGGTCCGGGAAGATGCCGCCGTCCGCCCGGAGGAGACGGCCCGACGCCGTCCTCACCTCGGGCAGGGTATCCGTGTCCTCCGGCAGGGCCATGCCGTCCGCGTTCCTCGGCCGCGCGAGCGACCGCCCGAGCGGGGTGTACCACGTTCCCGTGGTGAACTTCAGGCGCTGTCCGTACGGGAGGGGCACGACGCTCTGCATGACGCCCTTCCCGAACGTGCGCTGACCCAGGATCAACGCCCGGTCGTGGTCCTGCAGGGCGCCCGCGAAGATCTCGGCGCCGGAGGCCGTGTAGCCGTCGACCAGCATGACGATCGGGAGGTTCGGCGGCACGCGGGAGGGCGACGTGGCCACGAAGGCCCTGCGCTCGATGTCGCTCGCCGTGCCGCCCGGCACCCGCTGATGCGTGCTGGCGAGCGTGTCGCCCTGGGGCAGGAACAGGTTCGCCAGCCACAGGGACTCGTCCAGGAATCCGCCCGGGTTGCCGCGCAGGTCGATGACCAGGCCGTGCATGCGCTTCAAGTGCTGAAGGGCGCTGGCCATCTCGTCGGCGGAGCCGCGCGCGACCGGATCGAGCGCGATGTATCCGATGTCGTGGTCCAGCACCCCGTAGGTCACGGCGGGAACGTGCACGGAGTCACGCTGCAGCACGTACGTGAGCGGCTGCACGTAGCCCGGGCGCGCGATCTTCAGCGTCACCTTCGTTCCCACCGGACCCTTGATGGAGTCCGAGGCCATCGTGGTGGTCCACGACGTGGCATCGTGGCCGTCGACGCCGATGATCTGGTCGCCCAGCTGGATGCCCGCCTCCGCCGCGGGCGTCTTCCGGAACACCGCCACGACGGTCACTCTGTGGTTGAGGAGCTGGATGGTCAGGCCCACCCCCGAGTAATTGCCCGTGGTCTCCAGGTCGAACGCCTGCCCCTGGCGCACCGTGAAGACCTCGGCGTACGGGTCGTTCAGCGACCGGATCATCCCCTGGAGCGCGCCGGCGAGCAGCGTGGAATCCGACGGCGCGTTCATCTGCATGGAGTAGATGGCCTGCAGAGCGCTCGCGAAGACGTGGGCCTCGTCGGTGTCGGGAAGCTTCGGAGACTGCTGCGCGGCGAGGTGGGGGGCGGCCGCAGCCAAGCAGAGGGCCAGGATCGGGATACGTCGGTTCATCGAGGGCGCTCGGGGTCTCGGAGGATGCCTCAGGGCTCCACCTGTAACACCCGCCCGTTGCGGTCGTTCCGGCCACAGGAGCATCGAGGCGCCCGAACCCTCAGGCTGTGGCCTGGAGGCTGCGCGAAGCCCGCGTTCGACCACCTGACACGCGTCAAGTGGAACGCATACCTTTGGGGCGCGCGGAGGGCGCGCGGCTCGGAGGCTTCCATCCGCACGGTGCGGCCCATGAACGATAGCGAGACGAGGTCCCCCCTGAGGGTGGCCGTGGTCCAGTTCAAGCCCCGGAAGGCCGACGTACGCGGCAACGTCGAGGCCGTGCGCTCGATCGTGGCGGAGCAGGGGCCCCGGGCGGATCTGGTCGTGTTTCCGGAAGCCGCCCTCAGCGGCTACTTCCTGGAGGGCGGCGTCGCGGAAGCGGCCCTCACCGCCGAGCGGCTGGCGGAGATGCTGGGCGAGCCTCCCCGCGACGCTCCGGACGTCGTGCTCGGCTTCTACGAGCGATGGCGGCGCCGGCTCTACAACAGCGCGGCCTACCTGACGCCCGAGGGGAGCGCCTGGAGGGTCCGGCACGTCCACCGCAAGATGTTCCTCGCCACGTACGGCGTGTTCGACGAGGCCCGGTTCGTGGAGCCGGGGACCGCGCTACGGGCCTTCGACACACGCTTCGGGCGCATCGGGATGCTCATCTGCGAGGAGATGTGGCACTCGCTGCCCGCGACCATCCTGGCGCTGGGCGGCGCGGAGCTCCTGGTGGTCGTGAGCGCGTCGCCCGCCAGGGACTTCGGGCCGTCCGGCAACGGCCGCCCCGCGAACCTGGACCGTTGGGAGCATCTCGCGCGGAGCGCCGCCGTGGAGCACGGCGTCTTCGTGGTCGTCGCGCAGCTCGTCGGCTCCGAGGGCGGCAAGCTCTTTCCGGGCGGATCGCTGGCCGTCGGCCCCGACGGCCAGGTGCTCGCCCGCGGCCCGCTCCTCGAGGAGGGCGTGACCCCGGCGTCCCTGGACGCCCTGGCGATCGACCGGACGCGCGTGGCGTCTCCGCTGCTCGCCGACCTCGAGCAGATGCTGCCGCACCTGGAGCGCTCGCTCGAGGAGGCCCGCGGCGTCCCTGTGGCCGGCGAGCACGAGGAAGGGCTCGAGGAGGACCTCGCCGCCGAGGAGGCGGCCCGCCCGCCTCTCGGTGGGCGTGGTCCGGCGGTGGGGGAGGGGGCCGCGCTGCGCGATCCGCGGATCCTGGACCTCGACCTGCCGCTCGTGGAGCGCACCTTGGTCGAGTTCATCCGCGAGGAGGTGACGCGCCGACGGGGCTTCCGGCGGGTGGTCGTGGGCGTCTCCGGGGGTGTCGATTCTGCAGTGTCCCTCTATCTGGCGTGCCGCGCCCTGGGTCCCGAGAACGTGTGCGGGTTCTGCCTGCCGTACCGCTCGTCGAGCCCGGAGAGCCTCGAGCACGCCGGACTCGCCCTGGAGGGGTGCCGCGCCCAGGCGCGCACCATCGAGATCACGGGCCCGATCGACCGCTACGTCGAGACCTACGAGCCGGACATCTCGCCGTTGCGCAAAGGCAACCTCATGGCGCGGCTGCGCGCGGTGATCCTCTTCGACCAGTCGGCGCGCCTCGACGCGCTGCCGCTCGGGACGGGCAACAAGAGCGAGCGCCTCTTCGGCTACTTCACGTGGCACGCCGACGACTCGCCTCCGATCAACCCGCTCGGAGACCTGTTCAAGACGCAGGTGTGGGCTCTGGCCCGCCACCTCGGCGTGCCGGACGTCATCGTGGACAAGCCGGCCACGGCGGATCTGGTGCGGGACGTGAACGACGAGGACGAGATCGGCATCTCCTACCACGAGGCCGATCCGATCCTGCACTGGATGGTGCGGGGATACGGCGTCGAGGACCTCGTGCGGGCGGGGTTCGAGCGCGAGCCGGTGGAGCTGGTCTGGCGGCGCCTGCAGGCGACGCACTGGAAGCGGGAGCTTCCGACCGTCGCGGTGCTGTCCTCGAGCGCGATCGGCGAGTTCTACCTGCGCCCGGTGGACTACTGAGGGCGATGACGCCTCGCGCCGCGGAGACGGACGGGAGGTCGAGCCTGAACGCCGACTGGAAGACCCGGATCCTGGTTGTCGAGGACGAGGCGAAGAGCGCGGAGTCCCTGCGCGCCGGGCTCACGGAGGAGGGCTTCGAGGTCGACGTTGCCCGCCGCGGCGACGAGGGCCTGCTCCGGGCGCGCACGGGGGCCTACGACCTCATCGTGCTGGACGTGATGCTGCCGCACCGCGACGGCTGGGAGGTCATGGACGCGCTGAGGCAGGAGGGCGGCGGGCCCCCCGTGCTGTTCCTCACGGCGCGGGACGGAATCGAGGATCGGGTGCGGGGGCTGGAGCTCGGGGCGGACGACTACCTCGTGAAGCCGTTCGCGTTCGCGGAGCTGCGGGCGCGGATCCGCGCGCTGCTCCGCCGAGGGCCGGTGCGGTCTCCGGAGCGGATCTCGGTGGAGGATCTCCAGGTGGACCTGGTGCAGCGGCGGGCGACGCGCGGCACGCACGTGCTGAACCTCACGCAACGGGAGTTCGATCTGCTCAAGCTGCTCGTCCTGCAGCCCGGCGTGGTTCTTTCGCGGGACACGCTGGCGCGGGAGGTGTGGGGCATGGAGGCCGGCGCCGGGAGCTCGGCGATCGAGGTCGCAATCCACCGGCTGCGCTCGAAGGTGGACCTGGGTGGCGAGGCCAGGTCCCTCGTGCATACCGTGCGCGGGGTCGGGTATGTCCTCGAAGCCCGTTGATCGCTCGCCGAACCGAGCAGTGGTGAGGGGGTGGGCCTCCTGGTCGATGAGGGCCCGTCTCGGCGGCCTCTTCACGCTCCTGATGCTGGCCGTGCTCGGGTTCGTGACGCTCCTGCCGTATTGGCTCCTGGTGCGCCGTCTCGCGTGGGAAGACCGCGAGGCCCTGGGCCAGAAGCTGGAGGCGGTGCGCGAGGCTCTGGCGGAGTACCCGGCGCATGCGGGCCGGCTGGACGCCGAGGTGCGCCAGGACCTGGGCTCCCGACACTTCCGTCTGTTCTACGTCCGCGTTCTGGACGAGCAGCGGGGCACGCTCGTCTCGTCCGCCGGGATCTCCACGGTGCTGCCGCGGAGCGCCGTGCCTCCGTTCGACAGCGTCGGTGCCGCGGCGGCGGCCGAGCACCGTCTCACGGCGCGCGGCCGGTCGTACCTGTACCGCACGGTGCGGGTGACGGCCGGAACCCCCCGCGCCGTGCCCTATCTGGTGCAGGTGGTGATGGACGTGACCCCCGAGCGGGTCCTGTCCGACCATTACCGCACGCTCAGCCTGGTCATCTTCCTGGTCGCACTCCTCTTCTCGACGGGGGGAGCGGTGGCCATGGCGACGTGGGGGCTCAGGCCGCTCGCGGAGATCACGGACACGGCGGGGCGCATCGGCCCACACCACCTCCACGAGCGTCTGGGACGGCGCCCCTGGCCGACCGAGCTCGCCAACCTCGCCGCCGTCTTCGACGGTATGCTCGACCGGCTCGACGATTCGTTCGACCGTCTGTCGCGGTTCTCGGCGGACCTCGCCCACGAGCTGCGCACGCCGCTCACGAACATGAGGACCGAGATGGAGGTGGCGCTCGCCCGCCCGCGGTCCACGGAGCGCTACGAGCGGGTCCTGGGCTCGGCGCTCGAGGAATGCGCGCACCTCTCGCACATCGTGGACACGCTGCTGTTCTTGGCGCGGGCCGAGAACGGCGCCGCGGCCGTGCGCCGCGAGCCCGTGGACGTGCTCGGCGAGATCGAGAGGGTGGCGGACTTCTACCGCCCGCTCGCCGAGCAGCGGGGCGTGTCGGTGCTCTGCCGCGGGGAGGGGAGCTTGAGTGTGGACCCGGCCCTGCTGCGGCGCGCCCTGGGTAACCTCCTGTCCAACGCGCTGGAGCACACGCCCCCCGGGGGCCGCGTGGTGATGAGCGCGGAGCCGGGGCCCCTCGGGGTGCGCATCCGGGTCGAGGACACCGGGGTCGGAATCCCGGCGGAGCATCTTCCGCACGTCATGGAGCGCTTCTACCGCCACCAGAGCGACGGAGCGTCGGCGGGCCCCGGCGCGGGGCTGGGCCTCTCGATGGTGCAGTCGATCGCGGCGCTGCACGGGGGCGAGGTCTCGATCCGGAGCCGGGAGGGCGAGGGCACCACGGTCGTCCTGTCCCTGCCGGCGGAAGCGACGTCGCCCGCCTGAGCCGAAGCCGGCCGTGGGGCACCATACGCCCCATCCTTACGGCCCGGTAAGGAACCACCGGGTACGTTCCTGACCGAGCGCGTGCGAGCGCACGCGGGACGATTCCGGATTGGCGCGGGGACGCCCCCGATGGATCGGGAGAACGCCCGCGCGGGAGCGGCGGGGTGATGAGACCGTCCGGAACAAGGGCGGGGGTCGCGGCCATGGTCGCGATCCTGATGGGGGCGGTGGCCTGGGGCTTCGTGAGCAACCGGCGGCGGGGGATCGTCGAGGTCGCGCCGGCCGCGAGGATCGTGCGCCGGAACGGGCGCACGTTCGTCGTGCTGGACAGCATGGCGCGGCGCCGGGGCGGTGTGGCGCTTGCCGCTGTCTCCGCGCTCCGCCAGCCCACCGGGATCTCGGCGTACGGCCGCGTCATGCAGCTCGACGGCCTCACCCGGGGGCGGGACCAGTACGCGCAGGCGGAGGCCGCGGCGGCACAGGCCTCGGCCCGGCTGGACCAGGCGCGCGCAGCGTACGGGCGGCTCGCGCTCCTGCACGCCGACAGCGAGATCGTTTCGAGCAGCAGCCTCGAGGCCGCGCGGGCCACCTACCAGGCCGACAGCGCCGCCCGCATGGCCACGTCCCGCGCGCTGCGCTCGGCCAGGGCGGCCCTGCGTGAGAACTTCGGGCCCGTGATCGGCGGTTGGCTGGCGCACGACCCGCCGGTGCTGGACAGCCTGCTCCGGGGGCAGCGCGTGCTGCTGCAGGTGACGCTGTTCCCGCCTCTGGTGCTCGGCGCTCCACCGGAGCGCGCCGTCGCGGTGCTGCCGTCGGGGAAGACGATCCCGGCCCGCTTCGTCTCCTGGGCGGCGGAGACCGATCCCGAGATCCAGGGGCAGAGCTTCTTCTGCCTCGCGCCGAGCGCGCCCGCGCTCCTTCCCGGAGCTTCCGTCGAGGTCCGCATCCGGCCCCGGAGCGGCAGGGAGCATGGCGTGCTCGTGCCGCGGAGCGCCGTGGTCTGGTACGAGGGCTCCCCCTGGGTCTACGCATTGAGCCGGCCGAACGAGCTCGCCCGCCGCCGCATCCGTATCGACGGCCGCACGGGAGACGCCTATGCGGTCGAGGGTGTGGAGCCCGGTGCGAGGATCGTCGTACGTGGTGCGGGGCTCGTCCTCTCGGAGGAGACGCTCTCCTCGATGCCCGCCGAGGACGACTGATGCCCGGTGCGGGCGCGCGCTCCGGACCGCTCGCGGCGAGCGTCCGCTTCGCGATCCGGTTCCGCGGGGTCGTCATCGCGGTGGCGAGCCTCGTGCTGGTCTACGGGGTGTACGACCTGAGCCGGGCCAGGTACGACGTGTTCCCGGAGTTCGCGCCTCCCGAGGTCCAGATCCAGACCGAGGCTCCCGGCCTGGCTCCCGAGCAGACCGAGACGCTCGTCACCCAGCCGATCGAGACGGCCATCGGGGGCACGCCCGGTGTGAGCAGCGTGCGGTCCCGGTCGATCCAGGGCCTCTCGATCGTGACGGTCGTGTTTCGCCCGGGAACGGACGTCTACCGCGCCAGGCAGCTCGTCTCCGAGCGCCTGCGCGAGGCGGCGAGCCAGCTTCCGCCGGGCGTCGAGAGCCCGACCATGACGCCGCTCACGTCGGGCACCAGCGTGGCCCTGGTGCTGGGCCTCACGTCGCCCACCAGGTCGCTCATGGACCTGCGCACCGTCGCCTACTGGACGATCCGCCGCCGGCTGCTCGCGGTACGCGGCGTGGCGGACGTCGTGATCTTCGGGAGGGACGTGCCCGAGTACGAGATCCAGGTCCATCCCGGCGCCCTGGTGCGCTACGGCCTCGGCCTGAACGACGTGCTGGCCGCCGCGCGCAGGGCATCGGGAGTGCGCGGCGCCGGGTTCATCGAGACCCGGAACCAGAGGATCGTGCTGAGGACGAGCGGCCAGGCGCCCACACCGGCCGAGATCGCCGGCACCGTGCTGCGCCGCCTACCGAGCGGGGCGACGATCACGCTGGGCTCGGTCGCCGACGTGGCGGTCGCCCCGGAGCCGCCGATCGGAGCGGCCATGGTGATGGGGAAGCCGGGGGTGCTCCTGTGGGTCACCGAGGAATACGGAGCGAACACCCTGGCGGTCACGGGACGGCTGGATGCCGCGCTCCGCGAGCTGCGACCCGCCCTCGCGAGGGAGGGAGTCGCGTTGGACGCGAACGTCTTCCGACCCACGGACTTCATCCACAGGGCCCTCGACGACATCACGCAGGACCTCGTGATCGGGGCGGTGCTCGTGATCGCCGTGCTGCTCCTCTTCCTCTTCGACCTGCGGGCGGCGGCGATCTCCTCCGTGGCAATCCCGCTCTCGCTTCTCGTGGCCACGATCGTCCTGCGCGCGTTCGGCGTCAGCCTCAACACGATGACGCTGGGCGGGCTCGCGATCGCGATCGGCGAGATCGTGGACGACGCGGTCATCGACGTCGAGAACATCATCCGTCGGCTACGCGAGAACCGGATCACCGGCCGCCTCCGCCCCGCGTGGCGCGTGGTCTTCGACGCTTCCCTGGAGGTGAGAGGGGCCGTCGTGTACGCGACGCTCGCCGTGGCGATCGTGTGGATCCCCGTGCTGGCGCTGTCCGGGATCGCGGGCCGCCTGTTCCGGCCCCTGGGCATCGCGTACCTCCTTGCGGTTCTGGCGTCCCTGGGCGTGGCCGTGACGCTCACGCCGGCCCTGTCCATGCTGCTCTTCGCGGGCCGCCGGGAGTGGTCGGACACCCCGCCCTTCACCCGCTGGGCCAGGCGGCGGTATCGCCGCTTGCTCGTGGGCGTGGAGCGCCACCCCCGCTCGGTGGGCGCCTCCCTGGCGGTGCTCGTCGTCCTCATCGTCGTCACGGTCCCGTTCCTGGGCGGGAGCTTCGTCCCCGATCTCAAGGAAGGGCACTTCATCGTCCACATGGCGCTGCGGCCCGGCACGTCGTTGGGAGCGTCCCTCCGGCTCGGCGAGCGCGTGAGCCGCCGGCTTCTCTCGCTGCCGATCGTCGCGTCGGTCTCGCAACGGGTCGGACGGGCCACACGGCTCGGCGACGACATCGACGGCCCGGAGAAGAGCGAGTTCGAGGTGAACCTGAAGCCGCTCTCCGGCGCCACCGCGGAAGGGGCGAAGGCCGAAGTGCGACGGGCGCTTTCGGTGTTTCCCGGGGCGTCGTTCCAGGTGAACACGTTCCTCGGGGAGCGTATGGAGGAATCCCTCTCGGGCTTCGCGGCGCCCGTGGTCGTCGAGGTGTTCGGCAACGACCTGGACACGCTGGACCGGGAGGCCGCCGACGTGGCGGACGTCCTCCGCGACGTGCGCGGGGCGGTCGACGTCACCGAGCAGACGCCGCCCGGGACCCCGCAGCTCCACATCGAACTGAACGGCTCCCACCTCGTGCGCTGGGGGTTCACGCGGGGCGAGGTGCTCGCCGATGTCGAGACCGCCTACGCCGGCACCCCCGTCGGGGAGATCTACCGGGGTGACGAGGCGTTCCCCCTGGCGGTGCGGCTCGACTCCGCGGCCCGCGCCGACCCGACGGACGTGGCGGCTCTGCCTCTGCGCAGCCCGACCGGAACGTGGGTCCGGCTCGGCCAGCTCGCGACCGTCCGTATGACGGAAGGTCGCGAGCAGATCCAGCACCTGGAGGGACGGCGCGTACAGACCGTGACGGCAGATATCCAGGGGGCGAGCTTGACGTCGTTCGTGCGTGCGGCGCGTCGGCGGATCGCCAAGGACGTGCGCTTCGCTCCGGGCACCTACTTCGAGATGACGGGCGCCGGCGCGGCGCGGCAGCGGGCCGTGCGGCAGCTCCTGTTCGACTCGCTGCTCGCCGCTGCGGGGGTCCTGATCCTGCTCTGGGTCGTGGTGCGCAACGGACCCAACGTAGGGCTTCTGCTCGTCGACCTCCCGTTCGCCCTGGTGGGCGGCCTGGCGGCCGTGTTCTGGATGGGAGGAGTGTTGTCCTTGGGGGCCATGGTCGGGTTCGTGACGCTTTTCGGCATCACGCTGCGCAACTCGATCATGATGATGTCCCACTTCGAGCACCTGGTTTCCGTCGAAGACCGCCCCTGGGGTCCTCGTACCGCGATCCGGGGGGCTGAGGAGCGCCTGGCCCCGATCCTCATGACATCGTTCGTGACCGGCCTCGCGCTGCTTCCCCTGGCCCTGCAGCGGGAGGCTCCCGGCAACGCGATCGAGGGTCCCATGGCCGTGGTGATCCTGGGAGGCCTCATGACGTCCATGGCGCTGAACCTGCTCGTCCTGCCCACGCTCGCGCTCCGCTTCGGACGTTTCGGGACGGACTCCGAGGCGGCCTTCGCCGACCCGCCCGGGGTGCCGGGGAGGACTCCGGCGTGAGCCCGCTCCTGCTCGCGCTGCTCCTGACGTCCGTGCGCGCTCCGGGAGCCGACACGGTGAGGATCTCTCTGCAGCAGGCGATGGCCCGGGCCCGAGCGGTGAGCCCCGCCGTCCTCGCGGCGCGCGGCTCCCTGGCTGCGGCTCGCGGCGTCCGATCGGAGGCGGGATGGCCCGTCGCCTCGAACCCGCACCTCTCCTACACGGCGGGCCCCAGCAAGCCGCCAGCCGGGCGCGCGCGGTACGACTTCCAGTGGACGTTGAGCCAGAGCCTGGAGGTGGCGGGACAGTCGTTCCTGCGCGCATCCGCCGCCGGGGACCGCGTGCGGGCCGCCCAAGGCAGGCTCGAGGACGCCGGACGCCGTGTGGGCCTCGGCGCGGCTCGCGCCTGGCTGGCGGCCCGTATGGCGGTCCGCCGCGAGCGCGTGGAGGTGGCAGCCGACTCCCTGGCGCGCCGACTGGACTCGTTCGCCGGTCGGGAGTTCGCCGCCGGCGGGATCGGCCGGCTCGACCGCAATGCGGCGATCCTCAGCGCGGTGAGCGCGCGCACGGCGCTGGATCGCGCACGCGCCGAACGAGACACGGCGCTCGCCGCTCTCGCGCGGGTGCTCGGCTTTCCCAGCGACAGCGTTCCATGGCCCTCCGCGCTTCCGCCACTGCCCGAGTTGTCGGACGTGGTCTCGCACGACTCCGCTCTGGTGGTGACCGCGCGGCTTCGGCGCCCGGACATCGCCGCCGCCGAGCTCGCTGTACGAGCGGCCCGCCAGGAAGAGACGCTCGCCCATCGCTCGCTCGTGCCGGATCTCGACCTGGGCGGCTTTGCCGGCCACCAGGAAGGCGACGCCGTCGTCGGCCTGTCGGTGGGGATCAGCCTTCCGGTGTTCCACCGCCAACAGGCCGCGATCGGCCTGGCCGAGGAGCGCGCGAGCGGCGCCGAAGCCGCGTTGCTCTCGTCGGAGCGCTCCGTGCGGGCGCAGGTGGAGGAGGCCGCGATCCGGTTCGATCGTGGCCTGCAGGCCGCGCGACAGATAGGCGGTGAGGCATTGAAGGCCGCGAGGGAGAACGCGGCGCTCTCCGAGCGGGCGCTCGAAGCCGGGGAGCTGGCGGTCCCCGAGGTCGTCACGCTGCGAGCCCAGGCGCTGGCGGTCCAGCTCGATCATCTCGCCGCGCTCGAGAGCGCCTACCGGGCCTGGTTCGACCTGGCGGCGGCGCTCGACGTCGAGCCCGAGGCCCTCGCGGGGCTCGTGCGCTCGGGTAGGGTGACGCCGGGTGCTCCGCCGTCGGGGTGAGAGGGGGCAGCCCGCCCGCGGGAGCGACGCTCCGCAAGGGGGCGTAGGGAGGTGCGGTACCGAGGACGGCTCCGAGCGAGCGGCCGCCCGAGGGAGGGCGGACCGGCCGCCGCCTCCCGGCCTCCCGCGCTCATGCCTCGGTCGCGTCCCGGATGAGGTCCGTGAACTTCTCGAGATCGATGTTGCCGCCCGAGACGACGGCCACGATCGGTCCGCGCCCGGCCTTCCCGGTCAGCGCGGCAGCGAGCGGCAAGGCGCCCGCTCCCTCGGAGATGACGCGGGCCTTTTCAGCCATCAGCCGCATGGCGCGGCGGATCTGGTCCAGCGTGACCACGATCGAGCCGTCCACCACCGGACGCATGCGCTCCCACATCCGTGGGAATACGCTCTGGCCGCCCGCGCCGTCCACGAACGACGGCTCCCACTCGTCGAACACCTGCGGCGATCCCACGGCGAACGAGCGCGCCGCGGGCGCGGCGGTCTCCGGCTCGGCTCCCCAGACCCGGATGGCCGGGTCGAGGGCCTTGAAGGCGCTTCCGAGGGCCGTGACGAGGCCACCTCCCCCGATCGCCGCGATCACGGCGGCGGTGTCGGGTGCGTCCTCGAGGATCTCCAGACCCATCGTCGCATGCCCCGCGATGAAGTCGTGATCGTCGAAGGGATGCACGAACGTGCCCTCGACCCCCGGATAGGCGCGGGCCTCGAGGGCTTTCCACGCGACGTCGTACGGCACGGGCACGATGTGCGCCCCCAGGGCCCGCATGCGCTCCATCTTGGAGGCCGGTGCCGTCTCGATCGCCACGACGGTGCACGGCACGCCCGCCGCCCGGGCCGCGTAGGCGACGCCCTGTCCCGCGTTGCCGGCGCTGATCGTCCACACACCGCGGGCCCGGGCGGCGGCGGGCAGCATGGCGACGGCGTTGGCGGCCCCGCGCAGCTTGTAGGCGTTGATCGGCTGGAGGTTCTCGAGCTTCAGACGGATGTCGGGACGATCGGGTCCCAGCTCCAGTCGGATGAGCGGCGTGCGCACCACGACGCCCGCGATGCGCGCACGGGCCTCTCGGATCTCGTCCAGCGTGACGGGGCGAACGGGTGGCAGCGTCTGCGACATGGCTCGGTGTACCTCCGGCTCGGGAGTGCGCTCGGACCGCGGCGGCCGCCATAATAGGCGGCCGTGGAGGCGGTCCGCGCCACCCTCCGTGCGTGGCTGCGCGTGACGGCCGTCTACGAGCGCGTCAACAGGAGCACGGGTCGCCCCGCCAGGCCTCCATGCCCTCGTGCACGGAGACGACGGCGATCCCGAGGCCGATCAGCGGGTCGAGCCACCAGCCGGCGGGCCACGCGGCGATGACGGCCAGGGTGAGCAGCACCGCGGCGGCCTGGGCCGAGCAAAGGTAGTTCTGCGTGCCCTCGCCGGTCGTCGCGCTCGAGCCGAGTCGCGCGCCCAGGCGATGCTTCGTGTAGCCGAGCAGGGGCATCTCCAGCAGAGCGACGGCGGTGAGCACCATGCCGATCGGCGTGCTCCCGATCACGTGGCGGGCGAGCAGGTCGGCGACGGATTGCGCGGCGACGTAGGGGGCGATCAGCCAGAAGGAGATCGCGATGCCTCTTTGCGCGCGTCGCTCCGCGGTCTCCGACAGCGTGCGTGATCCGGTGAACCGCCATACCACGATCACGCTGGCCATTCCTTCGACGACGCTGCCGAGCGCCCACCCGATCAACGAGATCGATCCGGAGGCGAATCCCTGCCAGAGGCCGACGCCACCCTCGATGCACATCCAGGCCAGGCTGACCCACGCCAACCGTCTCGCCCACGCAGCCGCTCGGAGCCATCCCGCGTCGCGAATCTCGGGGGCAGGGGCGGCTGCGACGCGGCAGGACTCCCCCGGCCGCGAGCCGGCGCCATCCAGGGTGGCCGTGGTTCTCATGGTCGGTCGAGAGGAGGGACGCCCGGGGTCCGACGGGCCCCGCGCAGAGGTCTCCATGACCGACACCGGGGACGGCGCGGAGTTCCCCCGTGGCTCCGCGGCGGCCACCCCGTCGCGGCCCGCCACCCTATGCCGTCCGTCTTCCCAGCGCGAGCGCCCCGAAGAAGAGCGCCGCCGACACCAGCACGATCGCTGCGCCCGACGGCAGGTTCCACGTCCACGAGAGCCAGAGCCCGCCCACCACCGCCGCGACGGCCGAGCCCACGGCCACGCCCAGCATCCCCTTGAGCGAGCGCGCGATCGCCTGGCCGGTGGCCGCCGGGATCACGAGGAAGGCCGACACGAGGACGACGCCGACGAGACGCACGGAGGCGACGATCGTCACCGCCAGGACCGTGAGCAGCAGGAAGCGGAGCGGCGTGGCCGCGATACCCGAGGCGCGCGCGGCCTCCTCGTCCACGCCCAGGAAGAGCAGCTCCTTGAAGAAGAGGGCCATGACCACGAGCGCGGCGACGCACAGCGCGATCAGCGGGGCCACCTCGTCGGGCGCGACCGACAGGATGTTCCCGAACAGATACCCGATCAGGTCCTGGCGGTACGCCGGCGACATGCTGATCAGGACGACGCCCAAGGCCATCGAGGACGGGAAGAAGACGCCGATGGCCGTGTCCTCCGAGATCTGGCCGCGGCCGCCGATCGCTCCGATCACCCAGGCCACGACCGCCGCGAAGACCGTGGCGGTGGGCAGGGGGGCGAGCCCGAGCACGATCCCCAGCGCCACGCCCCCGAGCGCGGCGTGCGAGAGACCCACGCCGACGAACGCCATGCGCCTGAGGACGACGAAGAAGGAGAGGACCGCGCCGGTGACGCCGAGCACGATCCCGGTGAGCAGCGCCCGCTGCACGAAGCCGTACGCGAGGAACCCGTTCACAGCTCGTGCTCGTGGGGTGGGGGCAGGGGATAGGCGCTGCGCAGGGCCCCGCTGCTCAGGACCTCCGGGGCGCTCCCCTGGGCCCGGACGGTGCGGTTCACCAGGATGAGCGAGTCCGCGTGCTCGCCTACGTAGTCGAGGTCGTGGGTGGCGCACAGGAGCGTCAGTCCCTGTGCGTGCTGGAGGTCGCACATGAGCGCGTAGAAGCGCGCCCGCGCCGCGCTGTCCAGGCCGACGGTCGGCTCGTCCAGAAGGAGGAGGCGCGGCTCTCCGCAGAGGGCGCGGGCGATGAGGACCCTCTGCTGCTGCCCGCCCGACAGGTCCTGGAAGCGCCGCGACGCGAGATCGGCCATGCCGACCCGCTCGAGCGCCACGAGGGCCCCGTCGTGGTCCGCACGGCCGGGGCGGTGTGCGAAGCCGAGCTGCGCGTAGCGTCCCATCACGGTCACGTCCAGGGCCGTGATCGGGAAGCCCCGCGGGATCACGACCTTCTGTGGGACGTACCCGATCCCGCCGTTCTGCCGGCCCGGCGGACGGCCGAACACCTCGACGCGCCCGGCGGCCGGGGGCACCAGGCCCAGCAGCATCCGGATGATCGTGCTCTTGCCGGCTCCGTTCGGGCCGATGAGCGCGGCGAACCGCCCCTCCTCGACCCGGAAGCTCACGTCGTCCAGCGCCACGTGCCCTCCGTAGGCGACGCGGACGCCCTCGAGGAGGACCGCGTCCGGACGGAGCCCAGCGGGGGCGGAGGCGCTCATGGTGCGCCCAGGGCGCGCGCGAACACGCGGGCGTCGCTGCGCATCATGGCGAAATAGCTGTTCCTCCCTTCCACGTCCGGTCCTCCGAGCGGATCGACCACCGCGATGCGGGCCCCCAGCTCCCGGGCCACCGCCTGCGCCCCGGTCTCGGCCATCTCGGGCTCGGCGAAGATCGTCGTCACGCCGGCCGCCCGAGCGCGATCGATCAGGCTCGCGAGGCTCTGGGCCGAAGGCTCCTGACCCGGGCGCTCGTAGATGCTCCCCACCTGCGTGAGCCCGTAGCGGGCGGCAAAGTACACCCAGGCGTCGTGCGTGGCGACGAACGCGCGCCGTGGGGCCTTCGCCAGCTCCGATCGGATCTGGGCGTCGAGGGCGGTGAGGGAGTCCGCCAGGGCCGAAGCCCGCGCGCGGAACGCGGCCGAGTCGCGCGGGGCGAGCGCGGTGAGGAACGACGTCAGGCGGGGCAGGAGGCGGTCGCGCACCAGCACGGGATCCAGCCAGACGTGCGGGTTGCCCGTCTCGCTGCCCTCCAGCCCGCCTGCGGCCTGCCGGAGCGCCATGCCCTCGGTGAGCACGAGCGTGCGCAGGTGGGCGCTCTCCGGCGCCATGCCCTGGAGCCACCCGTCCAGGCCGGCTCCCACCCGGATGTAGCCGGCCGCGTCCGCGAGCGCCCGGATCTGCGCCGGAGTGGCCTCCCAGGTCTCGGGAGAGGCACGGGGCGGGAGCAGCGTCTCGACGCGCACGGCGTCTCCCCCGACCGTGGCGGTCAGGTTCGCGATGGGGAAGATCGAGACCACGACGAGGGGACGTCCGCCGCTCCGCCGGGGAGCGCTGCAGGCGGCGAGGGTCGTCGTGAGCACGGCGAGCGCGCTGCGGATCACCATGCTCGCCCTCATGTCAGCTCCTTCCCGTGATCCTGCGGCGCAGGGACTCGAGCAGCGGAACCGGCGTGAGCTCGCCGTCGATGATCCCCGCGAGCTCCTCCTCGCGTCTCCAATGCGCCTCGAGGTCCGCGAGTTCCAGCTCGAGGAGCCGCTGCTCGGCGGACTCGTTCACCGCGATCTCGAGCGCGACGGCTCCCGTGCGCTGCAGGTCGCCCAGGCGACGCCCGTCGCGCACGACGATGCGCGTCAGGTCACGGGGTGAGCCCGCTTCCTCGATCAGGCGCGCCGCGGATTCGACCCTGCGCTCCGACGCGCCCGCGAAGTGGTGGTACGCCAGCACACGCCGGAGCGTCCGGTCCGCCACGTCCCCCTCCAGGTGCAGCCCTCCGCCCCGGTACTGCCCGCAGCGCGGACAGCGGTACGCGAGCTCCGTCCGCCCGTCCTCCTCTCCGGGCAGGAGCACCACGCCCCCCCGGGTCCGGTAGCGCAGGGAGTGGAAGACGTGGCCGCAGCGCGGGCAGGTCTGCGTGCCTCGCCAGGCGGAGTTCCCGAATCGCAGCCAGCGGGCCGCCTCCGTGACCGAGTCCGGGGCATGGCCCATCACGAGCCACATCCCCAGGAGCGTCATGCCCCCCGTCGCCCACCCGCCCGCCACGACCGCTCCGGCCGCCACCGTGCCGGCCAGTGACAGCTTGCGGTAGCGCTGTCTGCGGGAGGCGAGCTCACGCCCGTATCGCCACCACGCCTCCTCCGTGAGGTTGGCGCGTCCCACGCGCACGATCTCGAGGGGCCCGGCCCTCAGGAGGGCGATGTTGTCCGTCTGCGACAGCAGGTGCGCGCGGTCCCGAGTGAGCTTCTCGAGCTCCTCGAGTGCCTCCCACCGCTCCTCGAGCGGAGCCAGCGACCAGCGCTTGCACGCCCGGCAGATCGCCCACAGGCGCCCCCTGCCCGGATCGAACGCCAGGCGCGTCCCGTAGGGGACGTGCTCCAGCTCCTCGTTGGGCTCGAACGGCGTGGAACAGACCAGGCAGCGTTGATACAACCGCTTCTCCGCGATCGAGGGTGACCCTCCGGTGGGAGCGGGGCCGACGCCGAAAGGTACGATGGGCCCCCCGTCCCTCGTAGGGGCTCCTCCCAGCTACTACATTCCCGCGTTCCGGGGCGCACTCCCCTGGACGCGCGCCCGGTGCTTCCCGGGCGGTGGAGAGAGACCGGAGCGGGGGATGCTGCTCGTCGTCGACAACTACGACTCCTTCACGTTCAACCTCGTCCAATTCCTCGGAGACCTGGGCGCGGAGCCCGTCGTGGTCAGGAACGACGAGCGCACGGTGGAGGAGCTGCTCGCGCTGTCGCCCGATCACGTCGTGGTCTCGCCGGGCCCGTGCACGCCGCGCGAGGCCGGCGTCAGCGTCGAGGCCTTCCGCGTCCTCGGCGGCGCGGGGATCCCCATGCTGGGCGTGTGCCTCGGCCACCAGGCCATGGGAGAGGCGTTCGGGGGACGCACGATCCGGGCGCACCGCATCATGCACGGCAAGACGGGGCCCGTGCGCCACGTGGGCCGGGGGATCTTCTCGGGCGTCCCGTCGCCGTTCGAGGTGGCGCGCTACCATTCCCTCGTGACCGACCCGACCCGGCTCCCCGCCGTGCTCGAGCCCGTCGCCTGGAGTCTCGACCCCGAGGACCAGGGCGAGATCCAGGCGCTGAGCCACCGGGAGCTCCCGCTGTGGGGCGTGCAGTTCCACCCCGAGTCGCTGTTCAGCGACCACGGCAAGCACATCCTGGCGAACTTCCTGGAGCTGGAGCCACGCTCGGCGGCCTCCTTCCGGCCGCTCGCTTGACCCTCCCCCCCGGGTCGAGATACCTTCCGTGGCGTGAAAATTGCAAGGAAGTCCTGCATTCCCCCTCTCGAGGGGGGCCTTTGAGCCGTCAGGTCCTGGGCATCGTCCCGGCTCGCCTCGCCTCCACGCGTCTCCCCAGAAAGCCCCTCTACCCCCTGCACGGCCGACCCCTCATCGAGTGGGTGTGGCGGCGGGTGGAGAGCATGTCGGTCCTGGACCACGCCGTGGTGGCGACGGACTCCGAGGAGGTGGCCGGCGTGTGCCGCGCGCTGGGCGCCCCGGTCGAGATGACCTCCGTCGAGCACCCCTCCGGCACCGACCGCGTCGCCGAAGTGGCGAGCCGGCCCGCGTACGTCGGCTACGACCTCATCGCCAACGTCCAGGGAGACGAGCCGCTGCTCAAGGAGGCGCACCTGCGGGCGGCGATCGATCTGGTGCGCGAGAAAGGATGGGACGTGGGCACCTGCGCGACGCCGCTGATGGAGGACGAGGCGCGCAAGGACCCGTCGGTCGTGAAGGTGGCGCGGGCCGCCAGCGGGCGGGCGCTCTACTTCTCCCGGGCGCCGATCCCCTACAAGAGGGACGCCAAGCCGGTGCCGGAGGAGCTGGAGCGGGAGCCGTTCCTGCGCCACATCGGCATCTACGCATACACGCGGGAGGCGCTCCAGGACTGGGTCGCCCTCGCACCCTCGCAGCTCGAGCGCCTCGAGCTGCTCGAGCAACTCCGCCCGCTCGAGGCCGGTCTGCGCATCGGCGTGGCGGTGGTCGGGGCGGCCGACCCCGGCGTCGACACGCCGGCCGACGCGCTCCGGATGGAAGAGAAGCTCAGCCAACTGGGCGTGACCACCTTCGCATGACGGACATCATGACCCACGCGCAGAAGAAGTCCACGAAGTACATCTTCGTCACGGGCGGGGTGGTCTCCTCCCTCGGGAAGGGCATCGCCGCGGCATCCATCGGCCGCCTCTTGAAGGAGCGCGGGCTGAAGGTCACGCTGCAGAAGTTCGACCCGTACATCAACGTGGATCCGGGCACGCTGTCGCCGTTCCAGCACGGCGAGGTGTTCGTCACGGACGACGGAGCCGAGACGGACCTGGACCTCGGCCATTACGAGCGCTTCATCGACCAGTCGCTGTCCCAGGCGAACAACATCACCACGGGCCGGATCTACCAGAACGTCATCAGCAAGGAGCGCCGCGGGGACTACCTGGGCTCGACCGTGCAGGTGATCCCGCACATCACCGACGAGATCAAGGCGGCCATCCGCAGGCTCGCGCCCGAGCACGACGTGGTGATCACGGAGATCGGCGGCACGGTAGGCGACATCGAGAGCCTGCCGTTCCTCGAGGCGATCCGGCAGTTCCGCGTGGACGTAGGCCGCGAGAACTCGCTGGTGATCCACCTGACGCTGGTCCCGTTCATCGCCGCGGCCGGCGAGCTCAAGACGAAGCCGACCCAGCACTCCGTGCGCGAGCTCATGCAGATCGGGATCCAGCCCGACGTGGTCCTGTGCCGCTCCGAGAAGCCCATGTCGGAGGACATCCGCCGCAAGATCGCCCTCTTCACGAACGTCGACCTCGGAGGCGTGATCGTCGCCCACGACGTCGAGACCATCTACGAGGTGCCGCTCTCGTTCCGTGCGCAGCACCTCGACGACGTGATTCTCTCCCGTCTGGGACTCGACACCCCCGAGCCCGACATGAAGTCCTGGACGGAGATGGTCGAGCGGGTCAAGCACCCCTCCTCCGGAGAGGTGCGCATCGCCGTGGTGGGCAAGTACACGGCGCTGGTCGACTCCTACAAGTCCATCCAGGAGGCGCTGGTGCACGGCGGTATCGCCAACGACGTGAAGGTGCGCACGGAGTGGCTCTCCTCGGAGCAGTTCGAGGAGGGCAGGGGGGTGGAGATCCTCAAGGACTACGACGGGCTCCTGATCCCCGGCGGCTTCGGGCCGCGCGGTGTGGAGGGGATGCTGGCGGCCATCCGCTGGGCCCGGGAGAACAGCCTCCCGTTCTTCGGGATCTGTCTCGGCCTGCAATGCGCCGTGATCGAGTTCGCACGCAACGTGTGCGGGCTCCAGGACTCGCACTCGCACGAGTTCGCGGAGGATGCGCCCGATCCGGTGATCTGCCTGCTCGACTCGCAGCTGCAGGTGACGACGAAGGGCGGCACGATGCGTCTGGGCGCATACCCGTGCTCGCTGGCGGAGGGGTCGCATGCGGCCGAGATCTACGGGACGCGCGAGATCTCGGAGCGCCACCGCCACCGATTCGAGGTGAACAACCAGTACCGGCAGATCCTGGAGGAGCACGGCCTGACGGTGAGCGGGACGTCGCCCGACGGCGGCCTGGCGGAGATGATCGAGATCTCGGAGCATCCCTGGTTCATCGCCGGCCAGTTCCACCCCGAGCTGAAGAGCCGGCCGACGCGCCCGCACCCGCTCTTCGCGTCGTTCGTCGGGGCCGCGGTGCGCTACACCCGCGGCGACCGGCCGGCTGCCACGGCCGAGCCGGCACGGGTCTGAGCGGAGCAGCCTCATGTTCGAGCGCTTCACGCTCATCGCCGGGCCCTGCGTCCTCGAGGACGACGCGTTGAACCTGGAGGTCGCGACGTCGCTGGCCCGCTGGTCCGCGGAGCGGAGCCTCCCCGTCGTGTTCAAGTCCTCGTTCGACAAGGCCAACCGCTCCAAGCTCGACTCGCCGCGCGGCCCGGGCCTCGAGCGGGGGCTCGTGCTGCTCGACCGGGTCAAGCGCGAGACGGGCCTGCCGCTCCTCACCGACGTGCACGAGCCCGGGCAGGCGGCGCGGGCAGCGGAGGTCGTGGACGTCCTCCAGATCCCCGCGTTCCTGTGCCGACAGACCGACCTGCTCCTGGCGGCGGGCGCGACGGGCAGGGCCGTGAACATCAAGAAGGGTCAGTGGATGGCTCCCGAGGAGATGGCCGCCGCCGTGGACAAGGTCCGGAGCGCGGGCGCGTCGGAGGTCACGGTCACGGAACGGGGTACGTTCTTCGGGTACGGGAACCTCGTCGTGGACATGCGCTCGTTCGCTCGGCTGCGTGCGGCGTGTGGCGTGCCGGTCGTGTTCGACGGGACGCACTCCGTGCAGCGCCCCGGCCAGGCGGAGGGCTCCAGCGGTGGAGACCCCCAGCACATTCCGGCGCTCGTGCGCGCCGCCGTGGCCGCCGGTTGCGACGCCCTCTTCCTTGAGATGCATCCCGACCCGACCCACGCCCCGTCCGACGGCACGAACATGCTCCGGCTCACGCGCGTGCCGGCCCTCCTCGACGACGTCCTCGCTCTGCGCGCCGCGCTGGCCGGCTCGCTCGATCCTCTGAGCCGGTTCGAGCCATGAACGGCGCCCGCACGCCCCTCCCGGAGGAGGTCGCGCGCCGGGTGAAGCTCGTGATCTTCGACGTGGACGGCGTCCTCACGGACGCGGCCGTCTACGTCGGCCTGACCGCTGCCGGAGAGCCCGTGGAGCTCAAGCGCTTCGACATCCAGGACGGTCTCGGCCTCAAGATGCTCGAGAGGGCCGGGCTCCACGTGGCGATCGTGTCGGGGAGGGTCTCGCCGGCCACCGACCTGCGGGCGCGCGAGCTGGGGATCGAGTGCTTCCAGACCGAGGACGGGCACAAGCTCCCGGCGGTGCGGGACCTGATGGCCCGCCACGGCGTCGGGTGGAGCGAGGTGGCGATGCTGGCCGACGACCTCCCCGACCTCGCGGTGCTGCGCCTGGTCGGGCTTCCCGCCGCGGTCTCCAACGCCGTGCCCGAGATCGCCGGCGTGGCGGTCTGGCGCTCCCGGGCGAGGGGAGGGGAGGGCGCGGCGCGCGAGTTCTGCGACGCGTTGCTCGAGGCGCGCGGAGACCTCGAGAGGATGGTCCGCCTCTACGTCGAGGAGCGGAGCGGAGCATGAGCGGGCAAGGGTGGAAGACGGGGCCGGAAGGGCCGGAGGGGCACGGCACGGCCGACCTGGCCGCGACGCTCTCGGACACGGCCCTCCTGGCGGAGGGCCGGCGCGTGCTCGCCGTCGAGGCTGCGGCCGTGGCCGCGCTCGGCGATCGTCTCGGGGAGGCGTTCGCGCGCGCCTGCCGCCTGGTGTCGGGGACCGCGGGACGGGTCGTCGTCTCGGGACTGGGCAAGAGCGGGCACGTGGCGCGCAAGATCGCCGCGACGCTCACGTCGACGGGAACCCCTGCCACGTTCCTGCACCCCGTCGAGGGCCTCCACGGCGACATGGGCATCATCGGACGGGACGACGTGGCGATCCTCGTCTCCAAGTCGGGCGACACGGTGGAGCTCCACGGCCTCATCGAGTACCTGCTGCGCCTCGGGGTGCCGATCATCGCGCTCACGGGGGGCGGCCCCTCGTCCCTGGCGCGCAACGCCGCGGTCGTGCTCGACTGCGCGGTGGAGGAGGAGGCCTGCCCCATGGACCTCGCGCCCACGTCGTCGACCACCGCCGCCCTGGCCATGGGCGACGCCCTGGCCCTGGTCGTGCTCCAGCTCAAGGGCTTCCGCGAGCAGGACTTCGCGGACCTGCACCCCGGCGGCGCGTTGGGACGAAAGCTGTCGCTGCGTGTAGGAGACGTGATGGTGGCGGAGGACTACCCGTGGGTCGGCGAGGAGGCGTGCATGAGGGACTGCATCGTGCCGCTGGCCGAGATGCGCGGGACGGTGCCGATCGTGGACGACGCGCGCCGGGTGGTCGGGGTGGTCACCGCGGGGGATCTCACGCGCCTCATGGAGAGGGACGAGCAGTTCCTCGCCAGGCCCGTGCGCGACGTCATGACGCGGGACCCGAAGGTCGCGGACCCGGAGGAGCTCGCCTCGGCCGCCGTGCGGCGCATGGAGCGGCACGGGGTGATGGCCCTGCCGGTCTGCGGAGAGGGTGGCCGGCTCCTCGGGGTCGTGCATCTCCACGACCTCATGAGGTCGGGAGCCGTATGATGCTGTGCAGAAACATGATACGAACGATCATGCTGCGGTCGCGGATGCCGCTCGCAGCCGGCTGTCTCGCGCTCGCCGGCTGCAGTCAGCCCGTGAGCACCCCCGTGGCGTCGCAGGGCACCCAGAACATCAAGGCCGACGTGGTCGACTGGGGGATGACGAGCGTCCTGACGGCGCAGGGGGTCAAGCAGGGGGAGATCCGGGCCGATACGGCGTACCTGTTCAACGACTCGTCTCTGTGGAAGCTCCGGGGCATGCGCGTGACGTTCTACGGCGACAACGGCCAGGAACGGGCAGAGGTGACCGCCGACCGAGGGGAGATCCACACGAACAGCGAGCGCATGGAGGCGTACGGCCACGTCGTGCTCGTGATCCCGGCGCAGGGGCCCTCGGTCCCGGCGCGGACGATCCACACCTCGCAGCTCGACTACGACCCCGATCGCGGCCCGAGCGGCCAGATCTGGAGCGACTCCGCGACGGTCATGATCCAGGGCTCGGACACCACGCGCGGCACGGCGTTCCGGTCGGACCTGGACTTCAAGAACGTCCAGGTGCGGAATCCGCGCGGCGCCGTCGGCGGCGGCGTCTTCTGAGCGGCCCCGCGTGCTCCTGCGAGCCTCTTTCCGGCGCCGGCGGGTGCCTGCGGCGGGCCCCCTCCCGGGGCTCCTCGCCGCGGGGATCCTGGCGTTGCTCCCGCTGGCGCGGGCCGTCGCGGCCCAGCAGAGCTGCGACTGGGGGAGCGGCACGCTCAGCTTCTCCTCCGTCGCCCTTCCGAGCATCGGGCGCGTGACGTACGTGAGCCATCCGCACCTCGTGTGCGCGGACGGCGTCCAGATCTGGGCCGACTCGGCGGTCTCGTACTCCGACCAGGGGTGGTCGGACCTGTGGGGGCACGTGCGCTACCAGGACCGGACCCGCGAGCTGCACGCCGACACGGCCCGCTACTTCAGCCAGCTCGGGCGTCTGCAGGCTCACGGGTCGGTGTTCGTGCGCGACACCGCGCAGGGATCCACGATCCGGAACGGCGACCTGGTCTACCTGCGGGCGGACAGCAGCCGCGCGGAGGACCAGATGACCGTGACCGCGCGTCCCGGCGGCGCGCGGCCTCACGCAGTCCTTCACATGCGTGCGGCCGTGGATACCGTCCGGGCCGACACCGCGAAGGTGGCTCCGAGGCCGGACATCGGGGTCGCGCCGGCCGTCGCCAGGCCGGACACGGCCGCGGCGAAGCCGGACACGGCGGCCGCCAAGCCGGACACGGGCACCGTGGCGGTGAGTCCTGCTCCGCCCGACACGACGCCGTACGACGTGGTCGCGAACCGCATCTTCCTGCAGGGCAACCGCTACGCTCTGTTCACCGGGGAGGTCGTGATCCATCGTGACTCGCTCCATGCCTTCTCCGACTCCGCGACGTACGACCAGGCGGCGGGGCGGCTGCTCCTGAACGGAGCGGCCCGTGTGAACGACCCGCCCTACGACCTCACCAGCCAGCACATGGACATCGCCGTTCCGGGGGGAGCCATCCGGAGCGTGCTGGCGACGAAGAGCGCCGTCCTCGTGGGCCAGGACCTGCGGCTCACCTCGCCGAGCATCCGCATGTTCATGAAGGGGGGTCTTCTCGACCGCCTGGTGGCGGTGCCGCTCGTGCGCGAGCGTGACACCACGAGGGACACCACGAAGGTGACGCCGGCCGACAGCGGCGATGCCGCGCGGCCGGTGGCGGTGGTGGAGAAGTACCACCTCACGGCCGACTCGCTGCAGGTGGACGCTCCGGGCCAGGAGCTGAAGCGCATCTTCGCGGCGGGGAACGCCCTGGGCCAGTCCTACGCGCGGGACTCGCTCAACGTGCCCTCGCTCCCCGAGGTGGCCCGCTCGGATTGGCTCAAGGCCGATACCGTGATCGTGGGCTTCGTTCCCGTCCCGCCGGACTCCGACTCCGCGGCCGCGGCGCGCACGCCCGCGGACTCGACGCGACCCCGCTTCCGTGTGGATCGTCTCGTGGGGATCGGGAACGCCAGGTCGCTCTACCGCTTGCCCCCACAGGACAGCACCGCGCCGCCGGGCAGGTGCCCTCCCGCGGTGAACTACGCGACGGGCACGGAGATCACGCTGGCGATGGACAAGGGCCAGGTGGACAGCATGCAGGTCGAGGGGGGAGCGAAGGGCTACCATCTCGAGCCCGCCGAGCGCTGCCCCGCGGACACCACGAAGGTGGGGGCGGACTCGACGAAGGCGGGCGCGGACACCACGAAAGCGGGGACGGACACGACGCGGCTGCGGACGGACACGATCCACGCGGGCCGCCCTCCGGACGGCCCGCCGCAGAAGGGCGGGAAGGGGCACCCCGGGGGAGGTGGAGCGCCCTGGCCCTCCGAGCCCCGCCGGTCGTGGCCGGCGGCGGAGGCACGGCCATGATGCGCCAGGAGCTGCTCGACTACCTGGACGGCCTCGAGGCCCACGATCTCTCGGTTGCCGCGGGCCTCGCCGAGCTGCTCGCGCGGGCGGGCGCGGACGGTCGCGCCGATCGAGGGGTGTGGATCGCGTCC
Organism: Longimicrobiales bacterium; assembly: GCA_046704285.1. Classification (GTDB taxonomy): domain Bacteria; phylum Gemmatimonadota; class Gemmatimonadetes; order Longimicrobiales; family Gaopeijiaceae; genus SZUA-318. Next base: position 70,749 of record JBJKSF010000131.1, read on the forward strand.
GTGCGGGACACGCTCGAGGAGCTGGCCAGCGCTCTCGGAAGCCACGGCGCGTCGATGCTGGGAGAGGAGGGCGAGGAGCTCACGCGCTTCCTGGAGGGACGCGTGCTGGCGGGGCTCGAGGAAGCCGGGGTGGCCGCGCGTACCGGCTCCCGCGACGCCTGGGACGGCGTGGCCGTCAACCCGGCGCTGTGGCAGGAGATCCGCGACGACCGCCCGGAGGTCGTCCTGCAGGTGCGGAGGGCCCTCGAGGGCCTCCAGGCCCGGCGGGCCGAGGAGTTCCGCGCGCTCGCCTCGCCCTCGGCGCCGCTCGCGGACGGGAGCCTGCTGAAGGCGGGCGGCCTCACGAAGGTCTACCGCGGCCGCAAGGTAGTGAACGACGTGGACATCTCGGTGCGACAGGGCGAGACCGTGGGGCTCCTCGGCCCCAACGGAGCCGGGAAGACCACCACGTTCTACATGATCGTCGGGTTGATTCCGCCCGATCACGGGAGGGTCCACCTGGACGGGGACGACATCACCACGATCCCCATGTTCAAGCGGGCCCGGCGGGGGGTCGGCTATCTGGCTCAAGAGCCCTCGGTCTTCCGCAAGCTCACCGTGGAGGAGAACGTCCTGGCGATCCTCGAGACCCTCAAGCTTCCCCGCGCCGAGGAGAAGACGCGGCTCGAGGGCCTGTTGAAGGAGCTGTCGATCCACCACCTGAGGCATCACAAGGCCTACTCGCTTTCGGGGGGGGAGCGTCGTAGGCTGGAGATCACCCGCGCGCTCGTGCAGCGCCCCAAGTTCATGTTGCTCGACGAGCCGTTCGCAGGCATCGACCCCATCGCGGTCAACGACATCCAGCAGATCGTGCGGAGCCTCAAGGCCCGGGGGATCGGGGTCATCATCTCGGACCACAACGTGGAGCAGACGCTGGAGATCGTGGATCGCGCCTACATCATGTACGAGGGCAGGATCCGGGTCAGCGGCACCGTGTCCGAGCTGGTCTGGAACGAGGACGTCGCGGACATCTACCTGGGCCCGACGCTCACGAGGCGGATGAGGAGCCGGTACCCGCAGCCATGAGCCCGTTCAACGCCAAGCTCTTCCAGAGCGCGCAGCTTCGACAGGAGATGCGGATCAACCCACGCCTGTACCAGGCGATGGAGCTGCTCTACATGCCCCTGCTGGACCTGCAGCAGCACCTCAAGCAGGAGCTGGCCGAGAACCCGTTCCTGGAGATGAGCGAGGCGGATGCAGCCCAGGAGGTCGAGCTCAAGGAGGACACCCCCGACGAGCCGCTCGGCGACGACGTGGACTGGGAGGAGATCCTCCTGGACGGGTTCGACGTCGGAGGACGCTGGGAGCAGAGCGAGCAGAAGGAGTACTTCGAGCCGACCCCGGTCGCGACGCCCGACCTGCACGATCATCTGACCGAGCAGCTGCGGCTGCTCCAGCTCTCGGAGCGCGACCTGAGGTTGGCCGAAGAGATCGTGGGCAACATCGACGATCATGGCACGCTGACCTGCGCGCTGGATGAGGTGCTGCGGGGCGTGAACGAGTGGCTCGAGGAGGTCCGCCCCGTCGCGTTGGAGAACGCCGGGGAGATCGAGGACGAGGAGGCCCGCGAGGCGGAGCTCGCCGACATCGCGTGGGAGTTCCGACCCTACACGATGGACGAGGTCGAGGGCATGCTGCACACGATCCAGGGGCTCGATCCGCCCGGCGTCGGAGCGCGCTCCGTGCAGGAGTCGATCCTCATCCAGCTGTGCCAGAGGGGGATGCAGGGCGCCCCGGCGTACCGCGTCGTGGACGAGCACTTCGACGCGCTCATCAACCATCGCTGGAACGACATCGCCCGGGACCTGGGCATCACGCCGCGGGAGGTCCAGGACGCGGCCGACGCGATCGCGCAGCTCGACCCCAAGCCGGGCCTCAAGTACTCGGCCGAGCCGGAGCAGTACGTCATCCCCGACCTCATCGTCGAGAAGATCGACGGCGAGTACTTGGTGTTCGTGAACGACACCAGCCTGCCGCGCCTGCGGATCTCGCGCGCGTACCGGGAGGTCGCCAGGGACAAGCGGAAGTTCACCGGTGAGAACAAGGAGTTCATCTCGAGCAAGCTGAACTCGGCCAACTGGATGATCCAGGCGATCGAGCAGCGGCGGCAGACGATGCTCAAGGTGATGAACTTCATCGTCGACCGTCAGCGCGAGTTCTTCGAGCGGGGCGTCCAGTACCTGCGCCCGCTGACGCTGCGCGAGGTGGCGGACTACATCGAGATGCACGAGTCCACGGTGTCGCGTGTGACGAACCAGAAGTACGTGCAGACCCCGCGCGGGGTGTTCGCCCTGAAGTACTTCTTCTCGAGCGGCCTCTCCACCACCAGCGGCGAGGACATCTCCGCACGCGGCGTCAAGGACAAGATCCGCAACCTCGTGTCGGGGGAGGACGCGATGCAGCCCCTGACCGACCAGGCGATCGTGAAGCTCCTGAAGGCCGACGGCGTGAACATTGCCCGGCGCACCGTGGCCAAGTACCGCGACCAGCTGGGCATCCTGCCGGCGCGCATGCGCAAGAGGGTGTGAGCGTGGGGGTGCCGGACCTCTCGATCGGTGTCGGCCCGGACGCGCGGGCTTCGGCGGCGGGCCTCTCCGAGCAGATGCGGCGGGATTTCGCCGTGGTCGTGCCGGCGTACAACGAGGCGCCGGTCATAGCGGATACGGTGCGTGAGCTGCGGGCGTGCTTCGAGGCCCTCGACCTGCGCGGGCAGGTGATCCTGGTGGACGACGGCTCCACGGACGGCACGGCGGACATCGCGAGGAAGGAAGGGGAGGGTTGGGAGGCGCTCACCGTCGTGAGCCACCGGACCAACCTGGGCAAGACGGAGGCCCTGATCACGGCCGCCGCCCGCACCGACCGCACCTACCTCGTGCTGTTCGACGCCGACCTGCAGCACCGGCCGGAGGAGATCCCGCGCTTCCTGGCCCGGCTCCAGGAAGGCTGGGACATCGTCACGGGACGGAAGCTGGGGTCGTACGACAAGCGTGCGGTGTCGTCGGTCTACAACCGGCTGTCGCGGCGGATCTTCAAGGTGCCGGTCTCGGACCTGAACTCGATGAAGGCCTTCCGGCGGGAGATCCTCGACGGGCTGGCGCTGCGCCACGACTGGCACCGCTTCTTCGTGGTCCTGGCGCACGCGCGGGGCTACCGCGTCACCGAGATCGACATCGAGCTGCTCCCGCGCAGGGCGGGGGAGTCCAAGTTCCGCGGCCCGTTCCGCATCGTGATCGGGGTCATGGATCTGCTGTCGGTCTGGTTCCTCCTCCTGTTCTCGCGCAAGCCCCTGCTGCTGTTCGGGGCCACCGGGTTCGCCCTGGCGGGCCTCGGCCTCCTGGTCGGCCTCGTGGCGGTCTACCTGCGGTTCATCCACCCGCTGCTGGGCCTGGGGCACTACATCCCTCCCATGGGCTACCGTCCGCTCCTCTACCTCGTGATGCTGCTGGAGACCCTCGGGATGCTGCTGGTGGGCTTCGGGCTCGTGTCCGAGCAGGTGGCCCAGGTGCGCAGCGAGCTCGAGGACATGCGCAGGAAGGGCCGATGACGACCGTGGCGGGGCGGGTCCTCGTGGTCATCGGGACGCGTCCCGAGGCCATCAAGATGGCGCCGGTGATCGAGGCGCTGCGCGCGCGGGGGGTGCTGGAGACGCGGGTGTGCCTCACCGGGCAGCACAGCGAGCTCGTGGACCAGGTGCTGGAGGCCTTCGCGCTCGAGCCGGACCACGACCTGGAGATCATGCGCGAGGGTCAGAGCCTGTACGACGTCGTGCACGCCGCCCTGGACGGGCTGCGCGACGTGGTGCGCTCCTTCCGGCCGGACGTGCTGCTCGTGCAGGGAGACACGGCCACGGTCTTCGCGGGCTCGCTCGTGGGCTACTTCGAGCGGGTGAAGGTGGGCCACGTGGAGGCCGGGCTGCGCAGCCACGACAAGTGGGCGCCGTTCCCCGAGGAGATCTTCCGCCGGCTCTCCGACGTGCTGTCCGACTACTACTTCGCTCCGACCCTGCAGGCACGCGAGGCCCTCCTCGCCGAAGGGGTGCCGGCGGAGCGCGTCCACGTCACCGGCAACACGGTGGTCGACGCGCTCCTGGCCGTGGCGGCACGGGAGCCGGACGTGGACGACGAGGTCCTCGCGCGCGTGCTGGCGTCGGGGCGGCGCCTGGTCCTGCTGACGGCGCACCGGCGCGAGTCGTTCGGGGCACCGCTGCGCGAGGTGTTCGGTGCCGTGCGGGCGCTCGCCGACGCCGTGCCGGACGTGGAGGTGGTCTATCCCGTGCACCCGAATCCGAACGTGCGCGGGCCCGCCGGGGAGCTGCTCTCGGATCACCCCCGCATCCACCTCACCCAGCCGCTGGGCTACCTGGACCTGGTGACGGCGCTGAAGCGCGCGGCGCTCGTGCTCACGGACTCGGGCGGCATCCAGGAGGAGGCGCCCACGTTCGGAGCGCCGGTGCTCGTGCTGCGCGCGGTCACCGAGCGGCCGGAGGGCGTCGAGGCGGGGGTGGCCGAGCTGGTGGGGACGGACGCCCGGCGCATCGTGGCGCGCGGGCTGCACGCGCTGGGCAGGGAGCACGGAGGGGCCGCACCGCCGAACCCGTACGGGGACGGGCGCGCCGGCGCGCGCATCGCCGACATCCTGGTCTCCGACCTGACCGGCGTGGAGCGCGAGACGGAGGAGTGGGCGGGACCCGCGCGGGGGAGCGCGCGCGCACCCGGCTCGGTGCCCCACGAGGCCGAAGGAGCGTCCTCCTGAACGTCCTGATGCACACCGTCTACTTCCCTCCCGAAGTGGGCGGCCTGGAGAGCCACGTGTTCTACCTCTGCCGTGCGCTGGCGGGGCAGGGGCACCGGGTGGACGTGGTGACGTCGCGCTCGCGCCCCGGGCTGGCCGCACGGGACGTCGTCGACGGCGTGCACGTGTGGCGCACGTGGATGCCCGCGCGCAACACGCCCGGGTGGGCCGCGCACGCGTTCGCGTCGCTGCCGCGGTTCCGGGTCCTGGCCGCCCGGGCGGACGTCATCCACGCGCAGGACATCGCCGCCGTGATCCCGGGCATGGTGGGCCGGCGCGTGGCGGGGGCGCCCCTGGTCACCACCTACCACACGAGCCACTTCCTGAGACGTGCCGACTCCCCGTTCTGGCGGCCGGTCTTCCGCCGCTTCCTGCGGGCCGCCGACTACAACCTGGCTGCCAGCGCCGAGATCGCCCGCGTCGGGCAGTCCATCGCGCCCGGGGTGCGCGTCGAGCCCCTGACGAACGGAGTGGAGACCGCGCTCTTCCGGCGGGTCGAGCCCGCCCTGCCGCTCCCTGAGGCCGGGGTGCGCCGCGTCATCGTGCCTCGCCGCCTCTTTCCCAAGAACGGCGTGGAGTACTTCGTGCGCGCGATGCCCCTCATCGCGCGGGACGTGGACGTGGAGGCGATCGTCGTGGGCGACGGCCCCGAGCGCGCACGCCTGGAAGCCCTGGCCGCGGAGCTGGGCGTGGCGGAGCGCGTCCGGTTCCTGGGGGCGCGCCCCAACGCCGAGATGCCCGGCCTGCTCTCGTCGGCGGAGCTCGCGGTCTTCCCGTCGCTCATGGAGGCGACCTCCGTGGCCGCGCTCGAGTCGATGGCGTGCGAGCTTCCGGTGGCCGCGTCCCGGGTGGGGGGGCTTCCCGAGATCGTGGACGAGCGCGTCGGAGGGCTCTTCGAGCCCGCGGACCCCTCGAGCCTGGCGGCCGTGGTGGTGGGACTGCTCGGAAGGCGCGATCTTGGCAGCCTGGGCGGGGCGGCGAGGGAGCGCGTGGTCTCCCGGTGGAGCAACGCTCGCCTCGCGGCGCGACATCTGGAGATCTACGAGGAACTCACCCGTGCGAAGCGCACCGTCCAGGGCGGGGCGCCGAGGATCTCATGAGCGAGAAAGCGCACAAGGGCCGCGGACAGGGAGAATCGGAGCCGGTCGCCGGCGCGGCCTCCCCGCGCATTCCGCGGTGGCTCCCCGTCACGCTCTTCGCGGTGCTCACGCTGCTCCTCTTCCGGGCCTTCGTCTTCAGCCACGCCATGCTGTTCGGGGCCGACACGCTGCTCGGCGGTGGCTACGCGGCGCGTGCCTTCTACGCGCAGCAGCTCCGTGCCGGCACGTTCCCGGGCTGGGCGCCGCGGATCCTCGGCGGCACACCCTTCTTGTCGGCGCTGTCCGGTGGGGACTCGCTGTACCCGACGACCCTGTTGATGCTGGTGATGGCGCCTTTCCGCGCCCTGGGCTGGAAGCTCGTGCTGCACATCTTCCTGGCCGGCCTCTTCATGTACGGCTGGATGCGCACGATCGGCGTCTCGAAGGCGTCCTCGCTCGTGACCGGGGCCGCGTACATGCTCGCCCCGTTCATGGTGAGCATCGTCGCCTCCGGCGACGACGGGAAGCTCATGGTCACGGCGCTCGCCCCGCTCCTGTTCTGGGTCGTGGAGCGCTTCTACGCGCGGGCCCGCGTCGGGACGTTCGCGACGCTGGCGCTCGTGTGGGCGCTCGTGTTGCTCACGACGCAGTTCCAGCTGACGTACTTCCTCTTCGGCGCGGCGGGCGTGTACGCCGTCTTCCGCTCCGTGCAGCTGTGGCGCGGGACGGGGCCCGGGGCCGGAGAGGCCCCGGAACGCGGCCGGCGCACCGGGAGCCTGCGCTTCGCGCTCTTCCTGGCCGCGGCGCTGGCGGGCTTTGCGGTGGCCGCCGTCCAGTTCGTCCCGGCCGTGAACTACGTGACGCACTACTCGCGCCGCACGGCGACGACCGAGAAGAGGGCGGGCGAGGCGGGCGAGGCGTGGTCGAGCTCGTGGTCGCTCCACCCCGCCGAGGTGATGTCGCTCGTGATCCCGGAGTTCGTCGGCAACGACGCGCAGGGTGGGGGCTGGACCGACGGGACGTACTGGGGCCGGAACGGCTTCAAGAACAACGCCGAGTACGGGGGCGTCCTCGTCCTGATCCTCGCCGCCGTCTCGTTCGCCGGAGCGGAGCGCCGCGGGCTGCGCTGGTTCTTCACGGGCCTCGGGACGCTGGCGCTCCTCTTCGCCCTGGGCACCCACACCCCGGTCTGGCATCTCTTCTACGCGGTCGTGCCCGGGATCCGCATGTTCCGGGCACCGGCCAACGCGACGTTCCTGTGGGGGTTCGCGGCGGCGACGCTCGCGGGCCTCGGGCTCGACCGGATCCTGCGCGCGGCCAGGGAGGACGACGCGGACGGGTGGAGGCGCATCCTGCGGGTGCTGTGGATCGAGGCCGGCCTGCTCGTGGTGCTCGCGCTGCTCGCGTCCTCGGGCGCCCTGGCCTCGTTCTGGAGGACGGTCGTGTACCCGTCCATCTCCTCCGACCAGATCCAGAGGCTCCAGGCGCTCGCGCCCTACATCGCCGAAGGCGCCTGGATCGCGGCGATCCTCGGCCTCTTCGCGGCGGGCCTCGCCTGGGCCCTGCGCGCGCGCCGCCTCCCCGCCTGGGGCCTCGTGACCGCGCTCGTGCTGCTCGTGGCCGTGGACGAGGGACGCATCGACGCGCCGTTCATCCAGGTCATCGACTTCCAGCAATGGGCGGCCCCGGGCCCGAACATCCAGGCGCTCCTGAAGCGGGAAGAGGGAGATCCCCAGCCGTACCGCCTGCTCGACCTCACGGGCTCCCAGCCCGGGCAGAGCGACCAGGCGTCGATGTACGGGATCGACCTGGCAGGGGGCAGCCACCCCAACGACATCGAGCGCTACCGGCAGCTCATCGGGATGGTGGGATCCGGCGTCCCGCGGAACCTCCTGGGCACCGTTCAGCGGCCCTTCGACTCCAACATCCTGCGCCTTCTGAACGTGCGCTACGTGCTCTGGCCGGATGCCCAGTTCGGGCCCGCCCCGGGCAACGACACGATCGTCCAGCAGACGCAGATGAACGGCAAGCCCTACGAGACACTCTATGCCGTTCCGGGGCTTCCACGCGCCCGGCTCGTCGACAACGCCGTGGTGCTGCCGGATTCGCTGCAGGTCCCCTACATGCTCTCGGGCGCGTTCCACCCGGACTCGGAGGTCGTGCTCTCCCGGGAGCCGCCCACCCAGCTGGGCGGCGGTCCCATCCAGGGCTCGGTGACGTGGAAGAAGCGTACGCCCGACGAGCTCGAGCTCTCCGTCACGTCGGACAAGCCGGCGCTGCTCGTGGTCGCCGACAACTGGTATCCAGCCTGGCACGCCACGGTGGACGGCTCGCCGGCGCCCGTCCTGCGGGCCTACCACACGCTCCGCGCGGTGCCGGTGCCGGCCGGGACGCACACGGTCGCCATGGTCTTCCGCTCCGCGATCGTGAGGCGGAGCCTGTGGGTGAGCGTCGCGGCGCTCCTTCTGCTGTTGGCCGGGCTGGGGTGGGGGTGGTTTCAGGACCGCCGGAGCGCGAGCGCTTGAAGCGATGGCTCCTGCGCCTGGGGCAGCTCGCCCTGACCGTCCTGGTCACCTGGTTCGTCGTCGACCAGACGGGGCTGAACCTGCGCGCGCTCGGGAAGCTGGACCTCTCGTCCTGGGTGCCCGACGCGCGCGTCCTGGTCGCATCCGTGCTCGTCCTGGCGCTCGGCTACGGCGTGTCCGCCGCCCTGTGGGGGCGGATCGTGGCCGACCTCGGGGGCCCGCGCCTGTCCGTGGTGGACTCCGTGCGCCTCTTCATGATCGCCAATCTGGGACGCTACGTGCCGGGCAAGGTCTGGCAGATCGCGGGCCTGGCCGCGCTCGCCCGCAGGAAGGGCGTGCCGGCCGCGACCGCGACGGGCGCGGCCGTGCTGGGGCAGGGCATCTCGCTCGTGGCCGCGACCGGCGTGGGGCTGGTCGCGCTGCTCGCCGGTCCCCCGGGGTGGCGGCGCTGGGGATGGGTGGGCGTGGGGGCCATCGGCCTGGTCGTGGTCCTCACCGCGATCCCCGCGGTCTTCCGGGCCGGGGCCGGGCTCTGGTTCCGCCTGGTGCGTCAGGAGGTGCCTCCCGGGCTCCGCAGCGTGCACGGGCTGCAGTGGCTCGCCCTCTACGGGGTCGCGTGGGTGATCTACGCGGTGGCGTTCTGGATGCTGGCCGCGAGCTTCGGGCGGGGGGCCGACCCCGCGCTCGTGGGCTCGGCCTTCGCGGCGGCGTACGTCGTGGGCTACATCGCGATCTTCGCGCCGGCGGGGGCGGGCGTGCGGGAAGTCTCGCTGGTCGCGCTGCTCGCGCCTTCGATGGGGCCCGCCCCGGCGGGCGTGCTGGCCGTGATCGCCCGCATCTGGACGACCGTCGTCGAGCTGGTCCCGGCGGCCGGCTTCTGGCTGCATCACGTGACCACGGCCCCCGGGCCCGAGACGCGAGGAGGGGCTCCGAGTGACGGGTGAGTGCCGCATGCTCGTCATCATGCCGACGTACAACGAGCGGGAGAGCCTGCCGCGCAAGGTTCCGCTCGTCCTGGCCCAGGATGCGTGCCTCGAGATCCTCGTCGTGGACGACGCCTCGCCGGACGGTACGGGCGCGATCGCCGACGCGATCGCCGCGGCCGAGCCGCGGGTGCACGTCCTGCACCGGCAGGCCAAGGACGGCCTGGGCAGGGCGTACCTGGCGGGATTCCGCTGGGGGCTGGAGCGCCGCTACGATCTCCTCTTCGAGATGGACGCCGACATCTCGCACCCGCCCGACGCGCTCCCGCTCTTCATCGAGGAGGCGCGGCACAGCGACGTCGTTGTGGGGTCGCGCTACGTGGGCGGACGCGTCACCGTGTCCAACTGGCCCATGTCCCGGCTTCTGGTGAGCTACTTCGGGTCGTGGTACGCCCGGACCATCACGCGCATGCCGATCCGCGACGCCACCGGGGGGTTCAACTGCTGGCGCCGCGAGGTGCTGGAAGCCGTGCAGCTCGACCGGGTACGGTCCAACGGCTACGCGTTCCAGATCGAGCTGAAGTTCCGCGCCTGGCGCAAGGGCTTCAAGGTAGTGGAGGTGCCGATCCTGTTCGCCGAGCGCGACACCGGCGAGTCGAAGATGTCGAAGCGGATCGTGCGCGAGGCCATCTGGCGGGTGTGGTGGCTCAAGCTGCAGGATCTCCTCGGGCGCCTGTGAGCGGCCGATGAGCGATCCGCCCCGCATCGGCAGGGAGTTCTACGACCGGAGCGACTACTTCGAGGGCCACACGACGCACCTCACGGACCTGGAGAGCCCCTTCCAACGCTACCGCGTGGGCAAGGTGCTCGGGATCCACGATCCGGGACCTGGGGATCGCGTGGTGGACCTGGGCTGCGGATGGGGCACGTTCGGCTTCGTGCTGGCCGATCGGGTGGGGGAGGTGGTGGGGGTGGACTTCAGCGAGAAGAGCATCGAGCTGTGCCGCCGCCGCCTGGCCCAGGACCCCAGGCCCAACCTCCGCTTCGTGTGCGCGGACGCGGGGGAGACGGGCCTGGAGGGGGGAGCGTGGGACGTGGTCCTGGCCGCGGACCTCTTCGAGCATCTGTATCCGGAGGACTCGGCGAGGGTGGCGCGCGAGGCGTTCCGCCTCCTGCGTCCCGGGGGACGCTTCAGCGTGTGGACGCCCCACCGCGGGCACGTCCTCGAGATCCTCAAGAACCACGACATCCTCCTGAAGCACGACCCGAGCCACGTGGACTACAAGTCGATGGCTCGGATGACGGGCACGCTGCGGCAGGCCGGCTTCGAGATCGAGCGGGCCTACTACGCCGAGTCCCACGTGCCCGGCCTGCGCCGCGTCGAGCGGGCGCTGCTCGGCGTCCTGCCGCCCCTGAGGCGGCGCATCGCGGTCCTGGGCCGTAAGCCCGAGGCCCTTTGAGGTGACCGACCACTGGGAGATCGAGCGGCGCTACCTGGTGCGCGTCGGCGAGCCCGTGTGGGAGACGCTCGGAGACGGGGAGCGCCTGCGCCAGGGCTACGTCCGCACCGAGGCCTCGGCGATCCGCATCCGCGAGGGCGAGCCGGGAGGGCCGGTCCTCACGATCAAGACCGGCCAGGGGATCAGGCGCCGGGAAGTCGAGGCACCCGTCCCGCAGGACGTGGCTGCGGCCCTCTTCGAGCTGGCGGGCCGGCGGGTCATCGAGAAGACCCGCTTCCGGCTGGGTCCCTGGGAGCTCGATCGTTTCCATGGGGACCTCACGGGGCTGGCGCTCCTCGAGATCGAGCTGGAGCGCGTCGACCAGCCGGTGCCTCCGCCTCCCTCCGGCGTGTCGATCCTGCGTGAGGTGACGGAAGACAACAGGTTCACCAACAACACGTTGGCGTGTTTGTCGAAAGCGGAGGCTGCGGCCTTCGTTCGCCGCGCGTACGGGGAGGGTGGGTCGTGAGCGGGGCCCGTCGGGTCGAGCGGCACGCGGGCGCACGCGGGCTCGCCCGTGCCCTCGCGCCGACCGTGCTCGCGCTCGGCGTGCTCGCGTTGGGCGGATGCACGCTCGCCGGCTACCCAGGTGGCCTGCCCGCCGCATCGCCTCCGGTGGACTCGATGCTCGCGCGCGAGATCCGGGATCCCGCCTCCATCCCGGACGCGGTTCCCACGCTGGAGCACCTGAGCGCGACCGGCAACGCGGACTACAGGGCGCGCGGCCACACCTACCACGTCCTGTCGACGTCCCGAGGCTACGACAAGGTGGGGATCGCGTCCTGGTACGGCCCCAAGTTCCAGGGGAAGCGGACGTCCAGCGGCGAGATCTTCGACATGTACGAGATGACGGCCGCCCACCGCACGCTTCCGCTTCCGACCTTCGTCCAGGTCACGAACCTCGCCAACGGCCGCACGGCGATCGTCAAGGTGAACGATCGAGGTCCCTTCGAGAAGGGACGTCTCATCGACCTCTCGTACCTGGCGGCCCTGAAGCTCGGGATCGTCGCGACCGGAACGGCCCGGGTACGCGTGCGCGCCGTCGGTCCGCCCGCCGTCCCATGAGTCGGTGGGCCTCAGCCGAGAACGAGGCGATCCGGGCTGCCGAAAGAGGGGGGTGGGTCGGGCAGGGGTGGCCAGGGTGCTGGATGGCGCTCGCGTGGCACCTGGTCGACACGCTATAAGATGACATAATACCCATTATACGAAGTAGGGCACGATCGTCGATCGAGCTCCACTTCGGTCTCGTGCGCGGCTCAGCCCTTCTTGGCGCTCGGCTGGGTATCGGGGCTGGCCTCGGCGGCGGCCTTGGCCGTGAGCTCGTCGATGCGCATCTGGTAGACGCCGCGATCGGGAGCGGCGGTGCCGAGGCTGTCGAGGATCCGCCGGTAGAGCTCCACGGCTCCGCTCCTGTCTCCATGCTCCGCGCGGAGGCGAGCGGCGCTGGCGAGGGCGGCCCGCACCTGGAAGTCGAGCTTGGCGCGTCCGGCGAGCACGAGGTACACGTGCTCCGCCTTCTGCCACTGGTTCTCCTGCTCGTAGGCGACGCCGAGGAGCTGGGCCGCCTGGAAGTCGACCGGTGCGGACGGCGAGGCGCCGATGGGCTCGAGGACCGCGACGGCCTTCGCGGGCTCGTTGGCCTGCAGATAGATCTGCCCGAGGAGGAGCCGGGCCTCGCCCGCGTAGGCGGTGCTGCCGAAGCGCTGCAGGAACGTGACGAGCTGGCTCTCGGCCCCCTGGTTGTCCTTCAGGGACAGCGACTCGGTGATCTGCTCCATGCTCTGGTCGGCCTCCTGCGCCAGAGTCTTCTCGTACCTCGTGTAGTACAGGCCGGCCCCGCCGGCGATGAGGAGGACGACGACGGCGACCGTGAGGACCTGCTGGTGGCTCTGCGACCAGTGCAGCAGCTGCAGGATTCTGGCGATGAAGGCGTCGTCGCTGTCGCCGCTCTGCTTCTTCGAGCGCTTGGGGCGTCTGGCCATGGGACCGTTCGTGTCGGGGTCGTCGATGGAGCTGCGGAGGCGCCGAAACCTAGACGGCACATGGAGTTCGGTCAACGGAGCCCGAGGGTCTCCGGGTCGGGGGCCTGATACCCCGCCAGAGCCCACAGGGTCTGGGGCCTGGCGAGCACGAGCCGGCCCCCCTCACTGGCCTGCAGCGTGCCGTCGTAGAGCCAGTCGTTGAGCAAGGTGGTCACGGTCGCTCTGTGGGCTCCGGCCAGATCCGCCAGCACGTGGTGCGTGAACCGCTCGGAGAGTCGCACGACCCTTCCCGTCGGCTCCCCGCAGCGGTCTCCGAGGTCGAGGAGCACCTCGGCCAGCCGCTGGGAGGCCGAGGGCCCATGGGATCCCCCCTGGGCGTGTCGCAGCCGATGCAGCTCCCGCTCCACCCCCTGGAGGTAGGCGTCGAGGCTGCTGCGGGCCGTCTTGAGCCCGTGCAGCACTCGGCCCTGCGGAAGGGCCTGGACCGCGCACCGCACGCCGGCCACGGCACCATAGCGCCGGTGCCCTCCGGTCAGGGCCTCGTCGCCGAGGATCTCCCAGGGCAGCGCCACCGCCACGGTTCGCTCGCCTCGGCCCTTCTCCGTGCCCGGCAGCACGAGGCGCACGTACCCGCGCCGGACCAGATAGACCTCCCGCGCGGCGTCGCCCGGCACGTACAGCGCCTGTCCCTTGGCGAGCGCGACCTGCTCCGCGTGCTTGACCAGGCGGAACAGCTTCCTGTCGCGTGCCGGCTCCAGACGAAACGGCATGCTCGGCTCCCCTTCCTTCCCGATCTCGTCCTTCCCGATCTCGGGCCGTCGACGCGTCGATCCAAGCATAATCGCGTGCGGAGGGCGCCACCACGCCCTGGCGCGCCGGGAGATCCGGAGCCATGGTCCCCGGGGCACCGCACCGCGTCGCCGGTCGGGGCCGGAGCACATCGGAGGAGGGTCGAATCGATGGAGCGGCTATTCGCGGGACTCGGCGCGGTGTTCGCGTTCCTGGCGGTCGCGCTCGGGGCTTTCGGAGCCCACGCGCTCCGTGGGCACCTGGCCCCGGAGGAGCTCGCCGTGTGGGAGACGGCCGTGCGGTACCAGATGTACCACGCCCTCGGGCTTCTGGCGACGGGATGGGTGGCCGCGCGCTGGCCGGGCCGCCTCGTGGACGCGGCGGGGTGGCTCCTCGTCGCGGGCGTCGTGCTCTTCTCGGGAAGCCTCTACGTGCTGGTGCTCTCCGGACGGCGGTGGGTGGGCTTCGTGACGCCCTTCGGAGGACTCGCGCTCCTGGGCGCGTGGGCGCTGCTGGGCTGGAGCCTCCTCCGGCGGGAGGGCGAATGAGGCCCGCCGAGCGGCCGTGCGGACAGGCCGTGCGACCTTTTCTCCGGGACGGGGTGTACGTGGGTCCACAGGGCGGCGAGGGTGGGGTCGCTCGGACCCACCGAACGCATCGGCTCTCGATCCGAGGTGCTCCATGAGAACGCCCCTACCCTTCCTGGCACTCCTGACGCTCGTCGCGGCATCGTGCGGCAAGTCCAGCACGGCGCCGACGGTCAGCCAGGTCATCGTCCAACCGGCTTCCGCCTCCCTCACGTCCCTCGGGGAGACGATCCAGTTCACGGCGACGGCCCTCGGCGTCAACGGCAACGAGATCGCCGGCAGGACGGCGACCTGGTCGACGAGCGACTCCACCGTGGCGACGGTCTCCGGCACCGGCCTCGTCACGGCAGCCGGAGCAGGCTCCGCGACGATCAAGGGGACGATCGCGGGCGTCTCGGACACGGGCACGGTCACCGTGACGCTCGCGGCGCCCGCGGCACCCTGCACGGACACGGCGGCCCTCTCCCTGGCGGCCGGGCAGGACACCGCGCTCGACGCCGCCGGGACGTCCACCTGCATCCTGCTCCCGTCGGGGAGCAGCGGGGACGAGTATCGGGTCGCGGTCCTCGCGCCCGACACCTCCCAGACCTCCGACACGACGGAGGTGTCGCTCCAGGTCACCGGGCTGGGCGGCGTCACCACGGCCGGAGCGGCCCAGACCGTGGCGCCCCAGCGCGCGCTGCTGTCCGGCCTCTCCGCGCACGACCTGGCGACCCTGCAGCGCTCGGTGCGGCTCGAGGAGAGCACCGCGCGCGCGCACGTGGCGCTGCGTGCGCGGGAGCGCAGGCAGTTCGAGGAGATGAAGGCGGAGCATCGGCTGGGTCTTCTGCCGTCACGGCCGCTGCTCCTGCGCGCGGCCCAGATGACCGCGGCGAGCGCCCCGTCCAAGCGCGTCTTCAACACGTCGACCCTCTGCGGCACGACCAGCCCGGCGACGGGGCTCTTGATCTACGAGAACAGCGACCTGGTCTTCTACCAGGACAGCGCGCAGCACGCCTCGAGCCCGGTGAAGCTCGCGAACGTCCAGATGATGGCGAGCTACTTCTCGTCGTACGCGGCCGGGATGATCCGCTCGTACTTCGGGGCCATCCCGAACGTCGACGGGACGGGCAAGGTGACGGTCTTCATCTCTCCGGTCGTGGGGAGCAACGAGGCGGCCTTCGTGTGGTCCGGGGACCTCGTGCCGGACTCGGCCTGCGCCGGGTCCAACCAGAGCCAGATGGTCTACTTCAGCAACGCGCTGATCGGGGAGATCGACAACGGGAACTACCAGGCGCTCCCGACGCTCGCGCACGAGACCAAGCACATCGTGTCGCTCTACGACGGGTGGGCGCGCAGCATCCGGGCCGACACCACGTACCAGTTCGAGCCGACGTGGGTCGAGGAGGGCATCGCCGAGATCTCGGGCGAGATGTCGTCCCGGATCGCGTGGGCGGCGAACGGAGGCCCGGCCGTGGGCGCCCAGGTGACCGGCAGTGCCATCAACAGCTCCGGGGTCACGCGTTACGACTACGGCATCCTGCTTCGCCTGGCCCGCACGATCGACTACCTGTCGAGCCAGCCGAACGGTCTCACGGCGGCTCCCCTGGGCGCGGGCCCCGACGAGACCATCTACGGGAGCGGCTGGAACTTCCACCGCTGGCTGGGCGACGCCTACGGGCACGCCGGCAGCGCCCCGGAGGCGGACTCCTCGCTCTTCCGGACCCTGGTGGACTCGCTGACCCCCGTGGAGCCGGGGGCGCTCACGACGGTCACCGGCAAGACGTTCCGGCAGCTCCTGGAGGAGTTCGCGGCGGCGACCAGCCTCGACGGCACCGGCGCGCCGGCTCCCTCCTACGGCTTCACGACCTACGACTTCCCGTCCGCCACCGCGAGCGTCACCTACTCGACGAAGCCGGCCGGCAGCTATCCGTGGCCCGTGACGCCCGCGGGCGAAGGCTTCCAGAGCGCCCTGTTCCGGGGCCCCATCGGGCGCTCGGGCATCCGCATCTACGACTTCGTGTCGAACGGAACCGGCACGGGCGCGCTCATCCAGGTGAACATGGCCGCGCCGTCCGACCTGGTGGTCGTTCGCGTGAGATGACCGGTCGGTGAGCTGGAAGGTCCCGCTGAGGGCTCGGCGGCGACGTCGTGCCGGCCCATGACGCTCTTCGCCGCCGTCACCCTCGCGGGCGCCTTCCTGCTGTTCCTGGTGGAGCCGCTACTGGCCCGCGCCATCCTGCCGTGGTTCGGCGGCGTCTCGTCCGTATGGGCCACGTGCCTCGTCTTCTACCAGATCGTCCTGCTCGGCGGCTACCTCTACGCGCACCTGGGGCGGCGGCTGGGGGTGCGCCGCCAGGCCGTGCTGCACGCCGCGCTGCTCGTGCTCAGCCTCGCGCTGCTGCCGATCGCGGTCTCGCCGAGGTGGAAGCCGACCGCGGCGGAGTCGCCCACGTGGTGGCTGCTGGCGCTGCTCACGGCGACGGTCGGTGGGCCCTACTTCCTGCTGGCGAGCACCGCTCCGCTCCTGCACGACTGGTTCGGCGAGCTCCGCGCGGACCGCTCGCCCTACCCTCTCTACGCCGTCTCGAACGCGGGGTCGGTCCTCGCGCTCGCGGCCTACCCCGCCGTGGTCGAGCCGCTTCTCGGCGTGCGCGCGCAGGCCCGGGTGTGGTCGGTCGCGTACGCGGTCTTCGTCGTGGCGTGCGCGGCGCTCTCCCTGATCGTGGCGCGCGGGCGCGCGGCGGCGGTCGCGCGCCCGGGACGCGCTCCGGAGCGCGCGGCCGGCCCCCGTCCACCGGCGAAGGACGTCGCGTTCTGGGTGGCTCTGTCCGCGTGCGGCGCGGGGCTCCTTCTGGCCATCACCGACCACATGACGCTGGACATCGCGCCGGTTCCGCTCCTCTGGGTGGTGCCGCTGGGGCTGTACCTGGTCTCGTTCATCGTCGCCTTCGCCGGGCTGTATCGTCGGGGGCTGTGGGGCGCGCTGCTGGTCCTCGCGCTCGGGGCCATGGCGATCCTGTGGAACTGGGGTCTCGCGTTTCCCACCCTCGTCCAACTCGGCGTGAGCGCCGGGGTCCTGTTCGCGGCGTGCATGGTGTGCCACGGGGAGCTCGTGCGCTCCGCGCCTTCTCCGGACCGGCTGACCACCTTCTACCTCGCCGTCGCGACCGGAGGTGCCGTGGGCGGAGCGCTGGTGGCACTGGTGGCACCCCTCGTGCTGCCGGACTACTGGGAGCTCCCGGCCCTGCTTCTTTCGGCCTACCTCCTTCTCCTGGTCGCTCTTGCCCGGGATGCCCGCCGGGTCTGGGGCCGCGCGGCGCGGCTGACCGCGCGCGCGGCTCTCGCGACGGTCTTCGTGCTGGCGACCGCGGGCTTCGTGGTCCCGGCCGTGCAGCTCGCCCGCGGTACCGTGGCCACCGCCCGCAACTTCTACGGGGTGCTGCGCGTCCAGGACCACCCTCCGGGCCCGCTGAGCGCCGAGCGCGTCCTGATGGACGGCCGGATCATCCACGGGGGGCAGTTCCTGGATCGCGCCCGACGCGACCAGCCCACGACCTACTTCACCCCGGGGAGCGGCGTCGCGCTGGCGATCCAGGACAACCCGCGCCGGCTCGCCGGGCTGCCCCTGCGGATCGGTGTCATCGGACTCGGTGTGGGGACCCTCGCCGCCCTGGGTGAGCCGGGCGACAGCATCCGGTTCTACGAGATCAATCCGGCCGTCGTGCGGATGGCGCGGCGCTACTTCACGTTCCTGCGGGACTCCCCCGCCGAGGTGGACGTCGTGCTCGGCGACGGGCGCCTCTCGCTGGAGCGCGAGATGGCGGTGCCCGCCCACCGTCACCGCTACGACGTGCTCGTCGTCGATGCGTTCTCCAGCGACGCGATCCCCATCCAGTTCCTGACCGTCCAGGCCGCGGATCTCTACTGGACCGCGATCGAGCCGGACGGGGTGATCGTGTTCCAGGCCACGAACCGCCACGTGGACCTGGCCCCGGTCGTGCGCGGGCTGGCTGCCCACCTGGGCTGCAGCGCGCTCGAGATCACCTCGCATCCCCGGCCGGGGAGCGGCGGAGCGTTGAGCTCGTGGATCCTCGTGACCCGGAACCGGGCGCTGATCGCTCGCGTGCGGTCCGCGGCCACGCCCGCGCCGCCGCACGCGCGTGTCATCACCTGGACCGACAACCACAGCGACCTCCTGCAGGTGCTGCGTTAGGGCCAGCGGAGGCCCGACTACCGGGCCCTCGCCGCCGCACGCGCGCGGCTCTACCTTCGAGCCGGCGGCGGCGGACCGGCCGGCGCCGCCCACCCCCGTGCCGGAGCGCCCCATGTCCACGCGACGCGCGTCGTCCCTCCTCCCGAGGCCCTCGGTGCTCCTTCCGCTGGCTCTCCTCCTGCCCGCGACGCTCGGCGTCTCCGGCTCGCTCGCCGCTCAATCGGCGCCGACGCCGCTCGCGGCGGTGCACCGGTTCTTCGACGGGATGCGCGCCCACGACTCGACCGCGATCCGCGCGACCCTCGATCCGCTGGCGCGCCTGCTCACGACCGGTGAGCGGGACGGCCGGCCCTTTGTCGCGGAGGAGGCGATCGAACCGTTCCTGGCCACCGTCGCCGGGGCGAAGGAGTCGCTGGACGAGAGGCTGCGCGCGCCGGAGGTCCGCATCGACGCCGGACTCGCCACGGTCTGGGCCCGCTACGACTTCTACGCCGGCGGCCGCCTCAGTCACTGCGGCGTGGACGCGTTCCAGCTCGCGCGCACGGAGGCCGGCTGGCGGATCACCCAGGTGATGGACACCCGCCACCGGACCGGCTGCCGGTGACGGCATCGGGCGCTGCGGGCCTCACCCTGGCGGACGGCGCGCTCGCGCACTGCGCCCCGGCCGCTTCCGCACTCAATCGATCGGCTTCCCTGTAGCC
Organism: Longimicrobiales bacterium; assembly: GCA_046704285.1. Lineage (GTDB taxonomy): Bacteria > Gemmatimonadota > Gemmatimonadetes > Longimicrobiales > Gaopeijiaceae > SZUA-318. The sequence continues at coordinate 89,859 of JBJKSF010000131.1, forward strand.
CACCTCACGGCGTCCTGGAGGTTGCGCACGGCCATGATCCGGTCGGACAGGAGGCTGGCCACGCGCGCCATTCCGTATTGCAGGTCGCTGCTCCCCACGATCGCTACGCGGTCCCACCGGTTGAAGTGGCGCACGAGCTCCTGCACCTCGAGGAGCTCCGGGTACGTGGTGCGCCTCCGGATGTCCCAGATCAGGCCCCGCCACCCGGGCGGACGCTCCGGGAACTCCAGCGCCGCGAGCGTGCTGAGGCTCCGGTCCATGTCGAACGGGGCCTTGACGCGCACCAGCACCACGGGCCGTTCCGCGGCGAGCTTGCGGTATCGGTAGAGCATCCAATCTCGCGGGTTCGGAAGTGCCCCCGTCGCGACTCGAACGCGGGACCTGCTGCTCAGGACGTTCCGAGACGAGAGGGCCGTTGCGGCGAAGTTCGCGGATTTGCTGGCCCTCCGCCATGGCCGCGCCGCGTCCACGCCCCGTATCCGCCGGGTTCTGCGGTCCTCGGGGGACGGGTCCTACGTATTCATGCGCATCACACGCGGGCAGAGGTGGCCGTATCCTGACCTCGGCCACCCTGAACGGAAGGAGGTGCCCCATGATCACGAAGACCGTGCGTTGCGGGAGATTCGGGCGGCGGGCCTGCGCCACGCTGACGACCCTGTCGGCGGTGGCGATTGCGGCGGGATGTGCCACGAACCGCTGGGTGCCGCTGACCCGAGCACCACCGAACGAGTATACGGAGAGGCTCAGAGTCGCGGTCCCGAGCGACTCCACAACCCCGACCGCCCGGACGATGACCCTCTACAACCCTCGAATGGAGGGAGATTCCGTGCTGGCGGGGAGGGCGGCGCCGACGGACACCCTCGTGACGCGCGTGGGGGCTGCGAGCGCGCTCGTAGAGGTCTCCGACGTCCACGTCGTTCCGACCCTGGCCGTCCTGGCGGGGATCGGCGCCGTGATTGCCATCATCGTGGCTGCTCAGGGGCCCTGGGTATCATACCATTAGCCTCCGGCCCTTCCCTTGCCCGGACCTCCGGAACCGGGCACGGCCGCCCGAGACGCCGAAGCGCCGCAGGGCCGGAAAGCCTTGCAGCGCTTCGACTTGATGGAGTGCCCCCGCCGCGACTCGAACGCGGGACCTACTGCTTAGGAGGCAGTCGCTCTATCCACCTGAGCTACGAGGGCAA
>JBJKSF010000132.1:0-3423 GCA_046704285.1 Longimicrobiales bacterium
GGCGACCAACGTGGACGGCTTGGCCGGCGACCAGCCGGCCGAGGCCCGGAGCGCACCGCACGGCGGGGCGGCGCGCTCCGCGCCCGGTCCATCAGTGCAGGCCGTGCGCGGCCAAGCCGGGGAACATGTCCCGCAGACCCGTGGCGATGAACTCGACCGCGGTCGCCGCCAGGACGAGCCCCATGAGGCGCGTCGCCACGTTCATGCCCGTCTTGCCGAGGAAGCCGGCGATGGGGTTGGCCGCGGTCAGGATGAGCCAGGTGACCAGCGTCACCGCCACCGAGGCCGCGAGCACGATCAGGTGGCCCTGGATGCCGCGGCTGTGGCCGGCGGCGATGATCATGAGGCTGATCGTGCCGGGTCCCGCGAGGAGGGGCATGCCGAGGGGCATGATCGCGAGATGGTCACGCGAGCCGGCCTCGACGGCCTCCTCGGGCGTCTGCTTCGCCAGGCTCATCCGCGCCTGCAGCATCGCCCAGGACATCCCGAGGATGACCATCCCTCCCGCCACCTGCAGGGACGCCACGCTGATCTCGAAGAACCTCAGGAAGCTCTCGCCGGCCAGGTAGGAAACCACGAGGACCACGAGCACGGTAAGCGCGGCGTCGCGGGTCAGCCGCTTCCGCTCGGCGCTGCCGAGATCGGCCGTCAGGCTCACGAAGACCGGAATGGTGGACAGCGGGTTGAGGATCGAGAAGAGCGAGACGAAGAAGAGGGCGAAGTCCCTCACACGGGCTCCGGGCGCGGGGGTCGGGGGAGGGGAGAACTTGGCGAGGCGCAGGGACGCCGGCAACCGCGAGGGGGCGTGGGCGCGCGCCAAGGCCGGGCACGAGCCGCTCGGCTTGGTCCGAGCGCCCCGTTAGGCTACCTTGGCGAGCGTCGGGCCGCCGCCGAGGGCGAGTGCCCTCCGGGGCCCCCGCCGGACCTCCAGATCCGCGCCGTCCATGATCCGCCTCACCTTTCTCGGGACCGCCGCCTCCCGGCCCACCGTGGGCCGCAACGTGACCGCCCTCTCCGTCCAACGGGAGGGCGACCTCATGCTGTTCGACTGCGGGGAAGGCACGCAGCGGCAGATGATGCGCTTCGGGACGGGCTTCAACGTAGGCGTCATCTTCGTCACGCACGTGCACGCCGACCACTTCCTGGGGATCACGGGGCTCCTGCGCACGATGGCCCTCCAGGGCAGGACCGAGCCTATCCGCATCCTGGGCCCGCGCGGCTCCGCGCGGGTCCTGCAGACCGCCGTCCGGCTCGGAGTGGAGCGCGTGCACTTCGAGGTGGACGTGCAGGAGGTCGAGCCGGGCTTCCAGCTCCGGGGCAAGGGCTACGCCATCGAGGCGTTCGACGTGGTCCACGGGACGCCCGCGGTGGGATGGGCGCTCGTGGAGGATCCACGGCTCGGACGCTTCGACGTCGGGCGCGCGCGGGCCCTGGGCGTTCCGGAAGGGCCGCTCTACGGGCGGCTGCACCGAGGGGAGACGGTCGAGGTGGGCGGGCGGGTGGTGGAGCCGAGGGAGGTGGTCGGCCCGCCGAGGCCCGGACGGCTGGTGGTCTACACCGGGGACTCCAGGCCATGCGCCTCCACGATCGCGCGGGCGCGCGGCGCGGACCTGCTCATCCACGAGGCGACGTTCGGAGCCGAGGAGGAGGAGCGCGCGCGGGAGACGTTCCACAGCACGGCCGCGGAGGCGGCCTCGCTGGCGAGCGAAGCGCGCGTGGGCTCGCTCCTCCTGACGCACGTCTCGGCGCGCTACGCGGACGATCCGACACCGCTCGAGCGGGAAGCCCGCGCGATCTTCCCGCACGCCAGCGTGGCCCACGACGGGCTCGTGGTCGTGGTGCCCTTTCCGGACGACGACGCCGTGCCGTGCGAGCGCGCCGCGCCGCAGGGGGCGGCGCGGCCGTGAGCGACCTGGTCCCGCGGCGCCCGTCGGGATCCGGCCCGGAGCCCGAGCACGCGCGGCTCGTCCAGGCGGACAGCCGCGAGGACCGTCTGAGGCGCTGGGAGGTACGCGCGGCCCAGTGGCGCGCCTGCGAGCTGGCCGAGGCGAGCTTCGGGGAAGGCGTGGAGACCCGGCTGGTGAGCCTGCGACCCCACGGACGGCTGCGTGGTCTCCTGCGTCTCGACGTCCCGTTCGACTCGCTCCGGAGCCATCGCGCACGGGAGGCGGAGTTCCTCGCGGCCGTGGGCTCGGACGCGCTCCTGACGCGGATCCCTCTGGTCTACATCGTCGGTCCGGGGCCCGGCTGAGGAGAACGGCGACGTGAGGATCGAGGTTCCCGGCGACAAGTCGCTGACGCAGCGCGCGCTCATCCTCGCGGGCCTGGCCGACGGCGTGAGCCGTCTCTCCGGGCTGCTCTGGGGCGGCGACGCGGACTCGACGACGGGCGCCCTCAGAGCGCTCGGCGTCCAGATTCCGGCGCTGCGGCCCGACGGTGGCGAGGTGCTCGTCCAGGGGGTGGGGCTCGGCGGCCTGCGCGCCCCGATCGGCCCCCTCGACCTCGGCAACAGCGGCACCGGCACGCGCCTGCTCCTGGGGGTGCTCGCCGGGACGCCGGTCGCCGCCACGGTCACGGGCGACGCATCGCTGAGCCAGCGGCCCATGGCGAGGGTCACCGAGCCGCTGACGCTGATGGGCGCGAGGTTCCGCCAGTTGGGGGAGCCGGGCCGCCTGCCTCTCGAGGTCCGGGGCGCACGTCCGCTGCGCGCCCTGGAGTGGAGGAGCCCCGTGGCCAGCGCCCAGGTGAAGAGCTCGATCCTTCTGGCAGGCCTGGTCGGGCAGACGCGCGTCTCGGTCACGGAGCCGCGCCGGTCGCGAGATCACACCGAGCGGATGCTGAGCGGCCTGGGGGTGCGCGTTGGCACGGGCGCGCACGCGGACGGATGGCGGATCGAGTTGGCGGATCCTCCCCGGTGGCTGGACACGCTCGACTTCCGCGTTCCGGGCGACGTTTCGTCGGCAGCCTTCTTCCTGGGCCTGGCCGTGCTCGGAGCGGCGCGGGAGCCCCTGGAGATCGCGCACGTGGGCCTGAACCCCACGCGTACGGCGTTCCTCGACGTGCTGCGGCGCATGGGGGCCGACCTGAGCGTCACGCCGGACGGTCCGGGGGGGCCCGGCGAGCCGGCAGGGACCCTCGTCGCCGGGCCGAGCTCGTTGAGGGCCACGGACGTCGGGGCGGACGAAGTGCCAGGGCTCATCGACGAGATTCCCCTGATCGCCGCGCTGGCCTCCCGAGCGGAAGGAACGACGCGGATCACGGGCGCGGAGGAGCTGCGCCACAAGGAGTCCGACCGCATCACGGCGGTGGTCGAGAACCTGAGGAGCCTGGGCGCCGACGCGGAGGAGCTCCCGGACGGCATGATCGTGCGCGGCTCGGACCGGCCCCTGGCCGGCAGGGTGCGCGCGCTCGGCGATCACCGCA
>JBJKSF010000133.1:0-11676 GCA_046704285.1 Longimicrobiales bacterium
TCGCTCGCGTTGCCGGGCACCCGGAAGCGGATCAGCTTCCCGTCCGTCAGGTCCAGCGCCGCCAGGAACGTGTGTCCCTGCCCGATCCCCGCGGTATCCGCCGCGGCCTGCCGGCCCGAGGGCTCGACGGTGAGGACGAGGTAGCGTCCGTCGGACGACCAGTCCGTGGGCCGCGGGCATCCGGAAACGGGTACGGTGACGGGGCGGACGGACAGGTCCGCGACACGCACCGTGTAGACGCTGCACCACCCGAACGCGACGGCTGTATCGGAGGGCGACCACACCGGGAAGGCGCGCGTGACGTTCGGGCCCTGTCCGCCCGAAACCAGAGGCGTCGCGAGCCCGCGGGAGAGGTCGTACAGCCAGATCGTCGTGGCGTCGCCCAGCGCGACCCAGGGATGATCGTGTGCGTAGCGATGCGTCCACTCGCCCGCGATGCGGATCGTGTCGACGATCCGGCCCTGGCGGTCGACGACCGGCTTCTCGCGGTCTCCGAGTCCCGGGAGGTACAGGAGCGAGCCCCGCTCCGACGCGGCGTACGCGAAGACGAGGTCGGCGGTGCGGACGGGACCGGTGAGCGCCACGGCGTCGCCCTCGAGCGAGGAGCCGTCGGCGCGCAGCCGCTGGCCGTAGAGAACCGAGTTACCCTCCCGGTTGAAGCGCCCGTACACGACGTAGTCGGGCGGAACCCACGTGGGGGCTGAGGCACCCTGGATGAGCGGCGTGATCGAGCCCGAGGAGAGGTCGCCCAATACCACTGCTGTCCCTGCTCCGGTACGCTCGAGCAGGACCCGTCTGTCGCCCGGGAGCAGGGACGGATGACGATACACCGCGGCGCTGGAGTCCAGGGGGATCGCCAGCTCGCACGTGCCCCCCGCCGCCGGAACGCGTTCCACGCCGCGCCCCGTGGTGAAGACGATGACGCCGTTGCGTCCCCACGCTCCCGACTCCTCGGGGGTTGCGGGGCAGAGCCGGCGGGGAACGCCCGACGGTACGTCCACCCGCATGAGGACGTCCTGAGCGAAGTAACCGATCGACTTCCCGTCGGGGGACCAGAAGGGTGCCTCGGCGCCGACCGAACCCGGAATCATCTCGGCCGAGAGCGTGTCCAGCCGGCGCACCCAGAGGTGGCGCTCACCATTCACGGCGATGGCCACGAAAGCGAAGGAGCGGCCGTCCGGCGAGAGTGCCCCGAAGGACTCGCGCGCGCTGAAGTCCTGTCCCGGAGGGGGGAGCAGGGACGAGACCACGACCCGATCCGATCGCGGGGGCCGACTCCGGAACGCCATCACGAGGACACCAGCGGTCCCCACGACGGCCAGCGAGGACACGAGCACGAGGGCGCGGCGCAGGCGCCTGGTGCCTGCCACCGAGGTGGCGGCTGCCGAGCCGACGCTCGCCGCCCGCCTCCCGGTGCTGAAGTGCGGATCAACGAGCGCCTCCGCGAACGCCTTCGCGCTCTCGAACCGGTCCGCCGGCAGCTTCTCCAGGGCCTTGCCCACCGCCGCCGCCACGTTCGGCGGCACCGACTTCCGCACCTCTCCCACCGGCCGCGCCTCGTCGGCGATGATTTTCACGATGATCTGCTGCGCCGAGCTGCCCGTGTGCGGCGGATCCCCGGTGAGCATCTCGTACAGCACGCTCGCCAGCGAATAGATATCGCTGCGGCCCGTGATCTCCCGCTCCGCCGTCGCCTGCTCCGGGCTCATGTAGTGCGGTGTGCCCAGGCTGAGGCCCGTCTCGGTCATCCGCCCACCCGCCGCCGCCGAGACCGCCAGCGCGATCCCGAAGTCCGCCACCACCGGCCGGCCGGCATGGATCAGGATGTTCTCCGGCTTGATGTCGCGGTGCACCACCCCGTGCTCGTGCGCGTACTCGAGCGCGTCGGCGACCTCCGTGGTGATACGCACCGCCTCGTCGACGCCGAGCTGCTTCTCCCGGTCGAGACGGTCGCGCAGCGACTCCCCTTCCACGTACGGCATCACGTAGTAGAGGAAGACCCCGCCGCCGGCCGCCTCTTCGTGCCCGCCATCCCGCGGCGCGACCGCCCGCCCGGAATCGAACAGCGGCAGGATGTTCGGATGCTGGAGCTGCGCGGTCGTAGCGATCTCCTGCACGAAGCGCTCGGCGCCCAGCACGGCGGCCAGCTCGGGCTTCAGCACCTTGATGGCCACCTCGCGGTGGTGCTTCAGGTCCTCGGCGAGGTACACCGTGGCCATCCCACCCTCACCGAGCTCGCGCTCGATGCGGTAGCGGTCCGACAAGGCGGCGGACAGGCGGGAAGGGAGATCAGGCATTGGCGTCAACATGCGGTGCGGCCGCGAGTCAGGCCAGCAACGCGTAATCGTCCCCGCACGCCCGGAACGAGGCGAACGAGCTCATCGATTCGCCTCGTCCACGGCATGCTCCATGTGCGCCACCCGGTGCGGCACGACGCGGACGGAGCGCAGGTGAAGCTCATCGGGCATCACGGGATAGACGATCTCGCCGCCACTCGCGATGGAGTTGGACCAGCCGGGGGTCTCCTCCATGTGCGGGTCCCTGAAGCGCAACTCGATGGGTCCGTATGGTGGGTGCGCGCCCGGATGGAGGGCGATCGTATACGTGCGTGCGGCGTCCGGGTTCGGAGGGTCGCGGAGGAGAATCGCGCCGTCGGGGAGCCGATACGGCTCGAACGGTCAACCGGCCGCAAGCGTCCAGCGCGGGTTCAGCTTCGGCCACCGGGCGAGGTAGACCGTGGCCGTCCCACCCTCACCGAGCTCGCGCTCGATGCGGTAGCGGTCGGAGAGAACCGCGCCCGGGCGGTCGGGGGCATCCGCACTCATCGCGTTCAGCCCCGGGACCGGGGGAGGCCCGGACGAACATGTCCAAGCCGCGCACCGTGAGCGAGACTCGGCCGCAGCCGATGTCGAGGACATGGGATCACGGTCGCCCGGCCTGGAGCATCGAACTGTCTCTCCCGTCTCGTTTCTGGAGATCCAGTTCCTGGCCGAGGTCGGCCGTCTGGAAGTCCGCAACCCCGACTTCGTGGACGCGGTGGCATCCGACCCGCGGTTCACGGTGGACGAGGTGCCCCTGGTGACCTTGGTGGAGAAGGCACTTCCGCTGTCATCGATGCGCGACCCGTTCGACCGGTTGCTCGCCGCGCACAGCGACGCGCGGCGGGTGCCTCTTTGCACCCTGGACCGCCGCGTACGCACCTCCCACCGGCTTCTCGTGGACGAGCTCGACCGCTGAGCGCGGGAGTCTCCCGCCATCAACCACCCCCCTGCCCTGCGAGGCGCTGCCGGATCTCCCGGAAGACGTTCTGCACGACCACCGGGAGGGATGCCCCGGGATTCGAGGCCACCGCAGCCGAGTCGGGCGCTCCCCGGTTCGAAGGCACGAGGATCCGGCCATCCTTGCCGACGTCGTAGGCGGTAGACTTCCCCCCTCCCAGATACAAGACCTTGGAGCTCGTGCCGGGAATGGGCTTCCGGTCCACCACCCGGACGCCCTCCGAGAAGGTCAGATGGGCTCGCACCAGACCCGCGTGCGTCGCGTAGTACAGGTCGTTCGACGTGGCGCCCCAAACGGGCAGGGAGCCTGACTCGGCGCTGATCGGGTAGGGCGGCCCCCCACCAGGGTAGGCGCGGACGTAGACCCGGAACGCTCCGGATTCGTTGGAACCGTAGGCCAGCCAATGCCCGTCCGGTGAGATGGCGGGCCACGCCACCAGAAACTGGCCGGTGAGGAACGGCCGTGGCTTCGCGCCCGGCGTGGGATCGACCAGATAGAGCCCGTTTCTGTCGGCATGGCCGAAGCCCCTGAGGGTCACCACCATGGGGGCACCGGGCACGGGGCTCACGTCCTCGTTCCCGGCGATCATGCCGGCCTGCGGCCGGAACAGAAGGGTTGCCCTGGCGCTCCGGTCGAACGGCTCCACCCAGATGCCCGCTTTGCCTCCCTGGTTGGAGACGAAGGCGATCCGTCCATCGGGCAGCCACCGTGGCGCGGCGTTGATGGTGCCCTCGAAGGTGACCTGCTGCCAGCTCCGCTGACGGACATCGTACACGGTGATGTGAAACGTCGGCTTTCCGGCGCTCTGTCGCGCCACGAGGGCGATGTGGCGTCCGTCGGGAGAGATGCGCGCCGTCACCACGTCACCGAGCGCGTCATCCAGCTCGGGGTCCAGAGCCTCCCGGTGCCCCGACCCGTCGACCCACACCAGCGATAGGCCTTGCTGGGAGGCTCCGGCCTCGTAGACCAGCGTGCCGGTTCTGGACACGGCGAAGCCCTCGTTCGGCACCCCCTGGGCCAGCGTGACCGGCGGGCTCGCCAGACGACCGTGCCGGGCGTCGAACCGCGCCGCCACCAGCGCACCGGCCTGCGTGTTCCAGAACACGTATCCCCCCACCGCGACGACGTACGTCGCGGCTTCCAGCCCCGGGACGCGACGGTAGTCGCCGTCATGCACGTCCAAGACCCCGTAACCGCCCGAGTCGCGCGACAATGCGAGGATGCGGTCCCTGACACCCGGGATGGTCGCCGGCTCCGCGTAGTGCGCCTTGGCCGGGATCCGCTCCGCGGGTCCTCCCTGGGGCGGCGCACGCATGACGCCGGGGTCGCTCCCCCCGTCCCGCTCGAAGTAGAGGAACCCATCGTCGCTCCAGGCGGCCTGGGGATACACCGGATCACCCCGGTTCCCCACCGAGATGGGGGAGCCACCCGAAAGCGCCATCGAGTACCAGGCGTCGGGACTTCCCTGGTCGAACGCGATGGACCGGCCATTCGGGGAGAAGACCGGTCCCCGCGCCCCCTCGGTGCCCGGGATCGACTGGCTCACCAGGGAGTTCAGGCGACGGATCCGGAGCTCGGTGGTGTCACCCCCGCTCCGGTAGACGATCCGGGTCCCGTCGGGAGAGATGGCGATGTCGGGTCCGATAGCCGGGGACACCTGGATGTCCAAGCGGGTCCGCGTCGTCGGTACCTCCGGAACCGGCCGCAGCCATCCCCACGCACCGGCGGCCACGGCCACCACCAGCAGGGCCGACAGGAGGACGACGGTCAAGCGCGAGGCAGTGCTTCGCGCCGGCGTGGCGGCGGACGCCGCGAGCATCCCGCCCGTGGTCGCGGGAGGCGTGTACGTGAAGCCCGGATCGTCCAGCGCCGCGGCGAACGCCGCCGCGCTCTCGAAGCGGTCCGCGGGTACCTTCGCCAACGCCCGCGCCACTGCCGCCGCGACGTTCGCCGGCACCGTGTCCCGGAGGTCCGTGAGCGGCCGCGGCCGGTCGGTGAGGATGCGCGCCAGCACCGCCTGCGCGGTGCTTCCGGTGTGCGGCGGATCGCCGGCGATCATCTCGTACAGCACGCAGGCCAGCGAATACACGTCGCTGGCGGGCCCGGGGTCCCGGTCCGCCGTCGCCTGCTCAGGGCTCATGTAATAGGGCGTACCCAGGCTGAGCCCCGTCTCGGTGAGCCTGCCGCCGCCCGCTGCGCTCACGGCCAGCGCGATGCCGAAGTCCGCCACCACCGGCTGGCCGTCCTGCATCAGGATGTTCGCCGGCTTGATGTCCCGGTGGATCACGCCCTGTCGGTGCGCGTAGTCCAACGCCCCCGCCACGGCCTTGGCGATGGCCACCGCTTCGCCGACCGGAAGCTGCTTGTCCCGGTCCAGCCGCTCGCGCAGGGACTCGCCCTGTACGTACGGCATCACGTAGTACAGGAAGGAGTCGGCCTCGCCCGAGTCGAAGAGCGGGAGGATGTGGGGGTGCTGGAGGTTCGCGGTCGTGCGTACCTCCGCCAGGAAGCGCTCCGCACCCATGACCGCCGCCAGCTCGGGACGCAGGACCTTGAGGGCGACGTGGCGATCGTGCCTCAAGTCGTGGGCCAGGTAGACGGTAGCCATGCCGCCCTCGCCGAGCTCCCGCTCGAGGCGGTACCGGTCGGCCAGGGCCGCGGACAGGCGCTCGACGGGATCGGCCATCATCCACCTCCCGTCCGGCGACGGATCTGCTCCACGCGGTTCGTCTCCACCAGGAGCCGGGCTTTGTTGCTCGAAGTCACCTTCACCAGAACCCTGCCGTCGGGGCTCACATCGAAGGGGCGCGCGAGGTTGACGGCGACGCCGTCGGCCACCGTGCGGTACCCGGTGGCACGCACCGCCTTGGCGGTCACGTCCAGCTCCGCCAGAATCACGGCGTCGGCGTGGGAGAAGAGAATCTTCCGGTCCGACAGCCAGACCGGATACAGCCCGCCGTCGTTCGAGATCCGGAAGCGGGGGCCTCCTCGAGGGAAGGGCTCCACCCAGACCTCTTGTCTCCCGGTCTCGTCCGACGTGTAGGCGATCCACTTTCCCGACGGGGATACGGAGGGGCTCCCCTCGTGCGCTGGAGACGTGAGGAAGGGCCTGGGATCCGTGCCGTCCGCGTTCATGATCCAGAGGTCGGTGTTGCCGGTCGTATCCCGTCTCACGAACGGGATGGGGCCGCCGGATCGGGAGGGCAGACCGAGCACGATGGAGGCCCCCCGGCCGACCTCGGCCGACAACCGGGGCGCGAAGGGCACGGCGGGTCCACTCAGGTCGGCGGGTCGACTCATCAGGGACCAGGACCCGGACCCCGGTGCGCGGCGCACCCACCGGACGTCGCGGCCGTCCGCGCTCCAGATCGGGAGCAGGGCGTCGTCGTCTCCCGAGGAGAGGCGCTCGTCCAGGCCGGTGTTCAGGTCCCGGACCCACAGGTCGAGGTTGACGCGTGAGCCGACGTTCCTGAACTGGAGGAACGCCAGCCGGCGTCCGTCGGGTGAGAACCTCGGCTCCACGCGTGCGTGCTGGGCATCGAACCGGCTGCTGTCCGGGCTCGCACCCGCGGCGCCCGAGAGGGACTGAAAGCGCAGGTTGAACGCATATCCCTGGACCTCACCCTGGCCGCCATGTCGGAGGACGAGGGTTCCGGTGCGGGAAACCGCGTACTCGGTATCGGACGCGTTGTGCGTGACGACGTCCGTGGCGACCCGGACGGCATCGCCCGTGACCTGCAGGGACTTCAGATCGAAGGGCCGAGCCATGATGGAACCGTCCGCCTGGGCGTAGACCAGTTGGCCGTCGGCGTAGTACGGCTGGATCCCCTGCGTCAGCCGGTGGGTCGAGCCGTCCTTCAGGTCCAGGGCCATCACCCACGCCTTGGCGTCCCCCCCCCTCTTCGGGAAGCTCACGTACAGCAGGCCGCGTCCGCCGGGCAGCGCAGCAGGGCTCACGCGGTTCTTCTCCACCGCCGTGTCCGGCGCGGAGACGAGCTCGGGCGTTCCACCCTGGGCGCTCACGCGGAAGATGCCCGGGGCCGAGTCGCTCATCGAGGTGAAGTAGATGAACCCGTCGTCACCCCAGGTGGCGCCCCAGATCTCCGCGCCGGCGTCGGCCACCGTCTCTGGCGGCCCCCCCTGCAGGTCGACCTTCATGAGGTGACCCTTGCTCAAGAAGCCCAGCCAGCGGCCGCTGGGGTCGAGGAAAGGGGTGGTCGCACCCTCGGTGCCGGGGATCCGGTGCGCCTCCACGTCGTCCAGATCCCTCTGGAAGAGCGCCCAGCCCTCCGAGACCTGCCCCATGAAGACCAGACGCCTCCCGTCCTGCGAGATGGCCTCCGAGGGGCCGCAGCAGTGGTTCGTGACCGAGTAGGTCGAGTCGCCCTGGACGTACATGTCCACTTCGAGCGGGGCCGACGAGGGGCGCGGAGCCCGGGTCAGCCTCCCGACGGCCGCGCCGACGAGGAGGGCACCGACCGCGACGGCCGGCCAGAGCCACGAGCGACGGGTGGCGAAGGGTGCCTCTCCGGCGGCCTTCACCGCGCTCGCGGCAAGGGCCGGCCCCGTGTCCACGACGACCCGACCCTCCAGCGCCGCCAGGAAGTCCGCGGCCGTGTCGAAGCGGTCCGCCGGGAGCTTCTCGAGCGCCTTGGCCAACGCGGCGTCCACGTGCGGAGGAACCGCCGGCCTCGTGTCGCGCACAGGGCGCGGCGTCTCGGTGAGCACACGCGCCAGCACCGCCTGCGTGCTCCCGCCCAGGTGCGGCGGCTCGCCCGTGAGCATCTCGTAGACCACACACCCGAGCGAGTACACGTCCGAGCGCGCGTCCGGGTCGCGGTCCGCCGCCGCCTGCTCCGGGCTCATGTAGTGCGGCGTGCCCAGGCTGAGGCCCGTCTCGGTGAGGCGGCCCCCGCCGGCCTGCGCCACCGCCAGCGCGATCCCGAAGTCCGCGACCAGCGGCTGGCCTTCCTGCATCAGGATGTTCGCCGGCTTGATGTCGCGGTGCACCACGCCCTTCTTGTGGGCAAAGTCCAGCGCGCCGCCCACCGCCTCGGCGATCCGGAGCGTCTCCTCCACGGAGAGCTGCTTCTCCCGCGCCAGGCGCTCCCGCAGGCTCTCCCCCTCCACGTACGGCATCACGTAGTAGAGGAAGGAGTCGGCTTCGCCCGAGTCGTAGAGCGGCAGGATGTGCGGGTGCTGGAGGCTCGCGGTCGTGCGGATCTCGGAGAGGAACCGCTCGCCGCCCATGATCGCGGCCAGCTCGGGCTTGAGCACCTTGAGCGCCACCTCACGGTCGTGACGCTCGTCGTGGGCCAGGTACACGGTGGCCATGCCGCCCTCGCCGAGCTCGCGCTCGATCGAGTAGCGGTCCGCCAGGGCGGCGGACAGGCGGGAGGGTACGTCGGCCATCAGCGCCAAGATGCGCGATGGGCCTGGTCTGGGCCAGGATCGCGGAGCAGCCGGTGGAATCTCGAACCCGACGGGCCGAGGCCGACGACGCGGGAGGCCGCGCTCACCCCCCCGCCCCCTGCTCGGCCGCCAGCCGATCCAGCTCCGCGAACGCGTTCGACATCACGTACATCCGGCCGGGGGCGGCGTGGACCGGAAGGTCGCGGAGCACGAAGAAGCGCGAGCCGTCCGGGCTCACGTCGTAGGCGCGCAGCGGTCCAATGTGGTCGAAGCGCGACGCGAACAAGAAGTGCGGCACACCGGGCGCCACGGCCGTGTCCCGACCCACCGTGACGGACATGACCCTCAACGAGTCATTACCGGTGCTGTCGCGGGGCGCCTGCTTGAGGTAGATCAGCTCACGGCCGCCTCGAGCCCAGGCCGGAGACCATCCACCCCCGCTCGAGACCTTCCACCGCCGGTCCAGCGCAGGCCAGGGCGACACGTAGACGTCGAGCGTCGAGCTCCCCGGGTCGCGGATGACATAGGCGAGCCACCGGCCACCCGGCGAAAGGGCGGGATCGTATACCGGGGCAGGCAGCCTCGGAGCCTCGGGCACCCTGCGACCGGCTGTATCCAGCGCCACCAGCGTATCATGGTTCGTCAGGATCGCATACAAGGTCGATCCGTCCGCCGACCAGAAGGCTGGAAGAATGCGGCCCGGGGGGCCGAGCCGCCGGGGCGTCCCCATGCCGTCCGGCTGGACGGACACGAGTCCGAGGGAGTCCCCTGTGCCACCCCACGTGACGATGTGCTGGCCGTCCGGGTACCAGAGCGTCGAGACCTGCGCGCCGGTGGTAGGGACTGTGTGCTCGTCCCCGCGCGCGAGATCGTAGATCTCCAGGGTGCTCTGTAGACCGCGGGTGGTCAACGCCAGCTCGCCGCCGTCGGGCGAGACCCGCACGGAGAGGAACGGGTGCACGCCGGCGCCCACGAGCGGTGCGCCGTGTCCCTGCCGGTCGAGCTCGACCACCTCGCGACGCGTGTCCGGGTCGATGCCGCCCGTCATCCACGCCAGTTGGCCGAGAGGCGAGAGTGCGACCTGCATCGCGCCCGTGATGACACGGAGATCCCGTCCGTTGATGGCCTGCATCACATCGGGTAGCACCGTGAACGGCCTCCCGAGCACCGCGTGTTTTGCGGCGTCGAACCCGACGGCCATGAGTGCGCCGTCGCGGCCGAACAACAGGTACCCGTTGGGCGAGAAGCGCGCGTCGGCCCCGTTCCGGATCAGGATCTCCGGCTTGCGGCTGTCGAGCGGGAGCCACTCCACGCGCGACTCCCACGGGTCCCACCACACGCTCTGCGTGAACAGGAGCGAGCGCTCCCCCGGCAGGAACCGAGGAAGGCTCGCCCTCGGGTCGGCGAACGTGTCGGGCGGCGTCGCACTCTTCGGGGAGAGGAAGATCAGGCCGGTGCCCCGGACCCCGACGACGATACGGTCGTTCGCTCCCCAGCTCGCGCCCGCGATCTCACCGACGGCGGCGATGTCGGTGGACGGGCCGCCCGCGACGGGCACGCTCCGGAGATGCCCGCGCGACCAGTACCCGATCGATCGCCCGTCGGGGGAGAAGAACGGCGACTCGGCGCCGTCCACTCCGGCGATCGGCGTGGAGGCCCGGCTGTCCAGGGAGCGCACGAAGAGACGGCCGCCCCGGCCGACGTACACGAGCGTGCGCCCATCGGGAGAGAACGCGAAGGCCGTCCGCGACGGGCGACCATAATTGAGGGCCGCATCGTAAGGAGTCGGCGCGATGGAGTCGCGCGGGCCGAGCGGAAACGCCATCAGCATGGGTGGGGCTTCGCGGGTCGGTCGCGGCCGGAGCCAGCCCCAGAGGGCCGCGGCGAGGAGGAGCACCAGCAGGCCACCCGCCGCCAGGGTCCCACGCGGTGACAGCCGCACGAGTGCTCGGCGTGCGTCCTCGCGCACACCGGCGGTGGGTGCTCCGGCCCGAGGCGCCACGGCCCTCCGGCCCTCGAGCGCTTCCCCGAGCTCCGCCGCCCTCGTGAACCGGTCCGCGGGCAGACGCTCCAGCGCCTTCAGCACCGCCGCCTCCACGTGAGACGGGATCGTCTTGCGCTGCACGACCAGCGGCCTCGGGTCCTCCGTCACCAACCGCGCGATGATCGCCTGCGCCGTCGGACCCGTGAACGGCGGCTCGCCCACCAGCGCCTCGTAGAGCGTCGCCCCCAGCGCGTACACGTCGCTCCGCGCCGTCACCTCGTGGCCCCCCATCGCCTGCTCGGGGCTCATGTACGCAGGCGTGCCCACGCTCATCCCCGTCTCCGTCATCCGGCTCCCGCCCGCCGTCGACAGCGCCAGGGCGACCCCGAAGTCCGCCACCAGCGCGCGGCCCTCGTGCAGCAGGATGTTCTCCGGCTTGACGTCGCGGTGCACCACCCCATGCCGGTGCGCGTAGTCCAGCGCGTCCGCCACCTCGACGCCGAGCTCGACGACGTCCTCGATCGGAAGCTGCTTCTCCCGCTCGATCCGCGTCCTGAGCGTCTCCCCCTCCACGTAGGGCATCACGTAGAAGAGCTGCCCGTCGGCGTCCCCGGACTCGAAGAGCGGCAGGATGTTCGGGTGCTGGAGGTTGGCCGTCGTCTTGATCTCGGCCAGAAAGCGCTCGCCGCCGATGACCGCGGCCAGCTCCGACCGCAGCACCTTGAGCGCCACCGTACGGTCGTGGCGCTCGTCGTGGGCCAGGTACACCGTGGCCATCCCGCCCTCACCGAGCTCGCGCTCGATCGAGTAGCGGTCCGCCAAGGCGGCGGCGAGGCGTTCGCGGGCGTCAGCCATCGTCCCCCGCCTGGTCTCCGGTCGGGTCGTCCGGAAGCCCCATCTTCCGCCGCAGCTCGGGATAGCGCGGATGCGCCTCGAGCCCCTTGGAGCCCGGGAACGCGCCGGCCCACGGGCCGAACACGTCGCGCTCCTCCACCGACCGC
>JBJKSF010000134.1:0-3437 GCA_046704285.1 Longimicrobiales bacterium
GGGCTCAGGCCGGTCGTGGAGATCCAGTTCTTCGACTACATCTGGCCGGCGACCATGCAGATCCGCAACGAGCTGGCGACCATGCGCTACCGCTCGAACGGCATCTTCAGCGCCCCGGTCGTCGTGCGCACGACGTACGGCGGCTACCTGAAGGGGGGCGCGATCTATCACTCGCAGACCGGCGAGAGCCTGTTCGCCCACTGCCCGGGCCTCCGCGTCGTGATGCCGGCGACGGCCGAGGACGCGAACGGCCTCCTGCGCACCGCGATCCGCTGTGAGGACCCGGTGCTCTTCCTGGAGCACAAGCACCTGTACCGACAGGTCTACAACAAGGGCCGCGACCCCGGGCCCGACTTCATGATCCCCTTCGGGAAGGCGAAGGTCGTGCGCGAGGGCGCCGACGTCACCGTGGTGACGTGCGGCGCTCTCGTGAAGCGGAGCCTCGACGCGGCGAAGCTCGCCTCCGAGCAGAGCGGCGTGGAGGCCGAGGTGCTCGACCTGCGCACCGTGCAGCCGTTCGACATGGAGCGCATCGCCGCCTCGGTGAAGAAGACCGGCAAGGTGGTCGTCGTGCACGAGGACAGCCTGTCGTGGGGCATCGGCTCGGAGATCGCGGCGCGCGTCGCGGACGAGCTGTTCCCGTGGCTGGACGGACCGGTCCGCCGCGTGGCGTCGCTGGACACGTGGGTGCCCTACGCCCCCGTCCTGGAGGACGTGGTCCTGCCCCAGACGCCCGACGTGCTCGAGGCGATCCTGGACCTGGCGCGCTACTGAGCGCGGAGGGGCGTCGTCGCGCCCCCCCGCGCCGCGGCGCTAGAAGCGCAGCCCCACCGAGACCGGGAAGTAGTGGATCGCGCTCCCCGAGCTGGCGATGTCCACGAAGCGTGCCTCCGCGAACAACCCGATGCCCAGTACTCCGACGTTCAGGCCCACGCCCGCGTGGTAGCCCATGTCGGTCGACGTCCCGCTCCCCAGGGTACCGCTGAAGCTCGTCCGGTATACGCCCAGCCCGGCCAGGACGTAGGGCGAGACGATCCCGACGCCACCGAACGAGAACACGGCGCTGGCCGACCCGTCGGCGATGGTCGAGTGTCCGGACGATGAGCCACCCAACGGCAGCAGGTTGGCGCGCGCGGGGAACCGGTCGATCTCACCCGTCACCCGCACCGAGAAGGGAGAGAGCGGAACGCCGAACTGGAGGCCCACCAGCCCGTGGTAGCCCGAATTCACCACGTTGGAGAAGTTTCCGGACGGAGCGCTCAACCCACCGGCCAGCAGGAAGTGGACCTGAGCGGACAGGGCGGCCGGCACGGCGAGCAGCGCGGCGACGACGGACGGGAGGAGGACACGGGACAGCGAGCGTCTCATGGCGGAATCCTCGAGGAGTCGGGGTTCTTCGCGGGTCGGTCGACCCGGACGGAGCACGCGATCGCGCACCCTCGATCTTCCATACTCGCACCGCCTCCGCGCCGGCTGCAAGAGCGCCGTTGAGCGGCCGGAACGCCCCGGTCGCCCGCACGTGGCGCCGGGAGGGGTGGGTCAGGCCACCGGCAGGCCGGGCTCCACGTCGCGCGCCCACGCGAGGATGCCTCCTCTCAGGTTGTGGACGGAGCCCCAACCCTCGGACAGCAGCCTGGACGCCGCGGTCAGGCTGCGCTGGCCTCCGCGGCAGTATACCACCACCGCCCGATCCCTGGGGATCTCCGCGAGGCGGCTCCCGAGATCTCCGAGAGGGATCAGGCGGGCGCCCCGGTCCGCGAGGCTCCCCACCGCCCACTCCCACGGCTCGCGCACGTCCAGCAGGAAGGGCGGCTCGGAGGAGGCGAGCCGCGCGGCGAGGTCGGGCGCATCCAGCTCGGGAACGGCCGGTCCCCCGGCCGGGGGCGCGAGGGGCGCTCCGTCCGCGCCCACCCCGCAGAAGATCTCGTAGTCGATCAGCTCCCGCTGGGTCGGGTGGTCGCCGCACACCGGACAGTCCGGGTTGCGGCTCACCCGCACCTCCCGCCACGACATCTCGAGCGCGTCGAAGAGGAGCAGGCGCCCGGCCAACGTGTCCCCGGCGCCCACGATCCACTTGATGGTCTCCATGGCCTGCAGCGACCCGATGATGCCGGGAAGCACCCCGAGCACCCCTCCCTCCGCGCAGTTCGGCACCAGCCCCGGAGGGGGCGGCTCGCGGAAGAGGCACCGGTAGCAGGGGCCGCCCTCGGTCCCGAACACGGAGACCTGGCCCTCCCAGCGGAACACCGAGCCGTACACGTTGGGCTTGCCCAGCAGGACGCACGCGTCGTTGACCAGGTAGCGCGTCGGGAAGTTGTCGGTGCCGTCCACCACGATGTCGTAGTCGCGCAGGATGTCGAGCGCGTTCGTGCTGTCGATGCGCGCGCCGTGGCGGACGACTTCCACGTGCGGGTTGACGTCGTGCAGGCGGTCGGCCGCGCTGTCGAGCTTGGAGCGGCCCACGTCCTTGGTCCCGTGCAGGATCTGCCGCTGCAGGTTCGTCGCGTCCACCACGTCGAAGTCGACGAGCCCGATCGTGCCGACGCCGGCCGCCGCCAGGTAGAGCGCGAGCGGCGATCCGAGCCCGCCGGCGCCGACGCAGACGACCCGGGCCGCCTTCAGACGGCGCTGACCGTCCGGACCGACCTCGGGAAGCGCGAGGTGGCGCGCGTAGCGGTACAGCTCGTCACGGGACAGCTCGGGAAGGGTCATGGCCCCTTGCACCCCTTGCCCTCCCGCGGGGTTCCCGGACCGCTGGCGCCGCCGCGTCCATCGCCCTCCGGCGGCGTCTACGAAGAAGGTCGTAGACAAACGCCGTGCCCCGCGCTATTATCTACGAAATATTTCGTATGACCTTCCCGGGAGGGCGCACGGCATGAGCGACGAAGTGATCTTCACGGAGCGTGAGCTGGACATCATGAGCGTCCTGTGGCGCGCCGGCTCGGGCACCGTGGCCGAGGTGCGCGAGGAGCTGGCCGACGACCTGGGCTACACGGGCGTCCTGAAGATGCTGCAGATCCTGGAGGAGAAGGGGATGGTGCGGCACGAGAGGGAGGGCCGCGCGTACCGCTATCACCCGGTGGTGGAGCCGGGAGAGGCGGGGGGGCACGCGCTGTCCCGGATCGTCGACAAGATCTTCCACGGCTCGGCCGAGCTGGCCCTGGCCCGGCTCGTCTCCGACCGCCGCTTGAGCGCCGGAGAGGTGGCGCGGATGAAGGCGCTGCTGGACCGCGCGGAGCGGGACGAGCGCGAGCGCCGGGGGAGGGACGACCGATGATCCTCTGGATGCTGTGGGCGGTGCTGGTGAGCGCGCTCCTCGCGCTCGCGGCCGCTGCGGCCGAGCGGGTGCTGAGGGCCGCGGGCCGCCCGGGGAGGCTCGCGTGGGCGGGCGCGATGGCCGCCTCGCTCGCCGTGCAGGCATGGTCCCTCGTCCACCC
>JBJKSF010000135.1:0-20192 GCA_046704285.1 Longimicrobiales bacterium
GGACGCGGCCGCCGCCGCCGGCAGAGAGGTGGAGCGCATCGCGCGCGAGGTCGCACGGCTCGAGGGTGAGCAGGGGGAGATGGCGGCGGAGCGGGCGGACCTTGGCCGCCGCCTTGCGGATCTGGGCGGGGGTGACGTGGCGCGGGGCGCGGTCGTGGCCGAGGAGCGCCTGGCGGCGCTGCGGCGGGCGGAGGAGCTGCAGGACGAGATGGAGCGGACACACCCTTCGCTCGACGAGCTGGTCGCCCGCATCGCCGACGCCGAGAGGGGCGGCGAACCCTGGACCATGGACGACGAGGACCTGGTGCGGCGCAGGGCCCGCATCGAGGAGCTGACGGAGGACATCGAAGCGTTGGCCTCGCGCGCGGAGGCGCTCGATCGCGACATAGCCCACCTGCGCGACATCGAGACCGCGGACGCGGTCGACGGAGCGATCGCCACCCTCGAAGAGGACCGGACGCGGCTCGTGATCGAGCGCGATCGCCGCTGGGTGCTCGCGGCCGTGCTGCGCGAGGCGGATCGCCGTTTCCGCGAGGAGCATCAGCCCGACCTGATCCGCCGCGCCGGGGGATACCTGGCACACCTCACCGGAGGGCGCTACGACCGCATCGCCGCCGACGAGACGGCGGACGGAAGCGTGTTCCTGGCGTACGGCGCCACGATGGCGCGCCCGGTGCCCCTCGCGCACCCGGTCTCCACGGGAACGCTCGAGCAGGCCTACCTGTCGCTGCGGCTGGCCATCGTGGACCACCTGGACCAGGGGGGAGAGCGCCTCCCGCTCTTCGTGGACGAGGTGCTGGTGAACTGGGACGAGGCGCGCAGGGCCCGGGGGGTCGAGGTGCTCGCGCGGGTGTCCGCCACGCGGCAGGTCTTCGTCTTCACCTGTCAGGAGCGCATGGCCGCGGAGCTCGCAGCCCGCGGGGCGCGGATCCTGGAGCTGCCGGGCGGCTGAAGGAGGATGGCGCTGGAGCTACCCCTCGCCGTCGAGACGCACGGGCTTCCGCCTGGACCGCACGTGGAGACCCTCCTGTTCCTCCACGGGTTCGGCGCTTCCTCGTTCACCTGGAGGTACTGGACCGGGCCGCTGGGGCGCCGCGCTCACCTGGTCCTGGTGGACCTCAAGGGATTCGGGTCGGCGCCGAAGCCCGAGGACGACGCCTACGGCCCTCACGAGCAGGCCGAGCTCGTGCACCGCCTGATCCTGCAGCGGGGCCTGACGAACCTCACGATCGTCGGGCACTCGTTCGGCGGGGGCGTCGCCCTGCTGCTGGCCCTCCACCTCCTCGAAGAGCAGCCTTCGAGGCTCCGCCGCCTGGTTCTCCTTGCGCCAGCAGCGTACAGGCAGAAGCTTCCACCGTTCGTGTGGTTCTCGCACCGGCCGCGGCTGGCTTCCTTCGTCCTCGGATTGCTCGGCGTACGCCTCGTGGTGAGCAGAGTCCTGCGGCAGATCGTCTACGACCCGACCCGGGTCACGCGCAGCCAGGTGGAGGGTTATGCGGAGCCGCTGGCCCGCGGCCCCGCGCGGCGGGCCCTCTTTCGCGCCGGACGGGCCGTCGTTCCCGAGGACCTCGATGAAGTCGTCGCGCGCTATCCTTCCATCACGGTGCCCGTTCTGCTCCTGTGGGGTCGCCAGGATCCGGTGGTGCCGCTCGCGCTCGGTGAGCGGCTCGCAACCGCGCTGCCGGACGGCCGCCTCGCCGTCCTCGACGAGTGCGGCCACCTTGCGGCCGAGGAGCACGCCGAGGACGCTCTGGAGATCCTCGAGGCCTTCCTCGACCGGACTCGGTCGTCGCCATGAGCGCCCCCGCGCCGGTGCGCCGCCGACCCGCATGGCGACTCCTCGTGCCGCTCGGCCTCGTCGAGCTGGCCGCGCTCGCCGGCGCGGGGTGGTGGCCGCCCGCAGCGCCCGCGTGGCCCCGTCCTCTCCTGTTCGCCGTCGCGTTCGTGGCCTACGCGCTCGCGGCGTCCGAGACGCGCCGCGCGGAAGGTGGCGGAATCGCCATCTGGGTCCTGGCCGTCGCGATGCGCCTGGCTCTGCTGCCCCTGCTGCCCGAGCTGTCCCACGACGTCTATCGCTATCTGTGGGACGGGAGCGTCCAGCTCGCCGGGATGAACCCGTACCTTCACGTGCCCACGGACCCGTCCCTCGCGACGATCCGCCCACTCCTGCACCCTCTCGTCTCGGGCTCGCGACAGATCACACCCTACCCGCCGGTCGCCGAGATCGCGTTTCTCGCGATCGCCGTGGCCGGCGGCGCCGTGCTCCAGGCGAAGCTCCTGTGGCTCGGCCTCGACCTGGGCACCGGGTGGCTGCTGGGCCGCGTCGCCCGCATCACGGGTCGGAGCCGCAGGCTGACCGAGATCCTCTGGTTGTGGTCGCCGCTGCTCCTCGTCGAGGTCGCGTGGAACGGCCGGCTCGAGCCTCTGGGCATCTTCGCGATGGTGCTCCTCGTGCTGATCGCGCGCGCTCCCGCGTCTTCGGGGGTGTCGGCGGGCTTCGCCACGCTCGCGGGCCTGCTCCCCCTCGGTGCCGTCCCGGCGCTCACGCGCCGGTTGGGCAGGCGATTCCTGGTCGGGTTCCTGGTAGCCTGCGCCTTGCTCGCCGCTCCCTATGCCGGGGCGGGGTGGGGCATGGCGCTGGGCCTCCTGGGGTCCCTGCGCGACGCGACGTTCCAGCCGGGCCTCTTCGTGCTGCTGGAGTCCGTGCTCGCCGACCCGTGGGTCTCGCGCGGGCTCGCGCTCCTGCTGGTGGCCGCCGTCGGCGTGTGGGCGGCCGTACGGCGCTTCCGCCCCGAGCGGGCGCTCTTCTGGGTGGTGGGAGCCTTCCTCCTCCTCACGCCGGACCTGGACCCCGCCTACGCGCTCTGGATCCTGCCTTTCGCGGCGCTGCGCCTCAACCGGACCTGGCTGCTCATGACGGGTCTCGTCCTGCTTGGCTATGTCGGGATGGGGCGCCACGCGGC
Organism: Longimicrobiales bacterium; assembly: GCA_046704285.1. Lineage (GTDB taxonomy): Bacteria > Gemmatimonadota > Gemmatimonadetes > Longimicrobiales > Gaopeijiaceae > SZUA-318. Next base: position 2,964 of record JBJKSF010000135.1, read on the forward strand.
CACCGGGCTCTGGCCGCAGCCGCCGTGGGCCCGACTGCTGCTCTGGGCTCCGGTGCTCGTGCTGCTCGTGCGCGACGCGGCGGCCCTGTGGCACGAGCGCTTCCCGGATCCGGTGCCGCTCACCGAGCGAAGGGGCGCGGCGCGGGACTGAGCCCGCGATGTGTCGGCACGGGGTCGCCGCGCGGCGCGCCGGCTCCGATGTCCGGACGGCCCGGGCCTGAGGATCCGGGCGTCACGGGCCAAGCGGCCTGATCCTTGCTCGGAGGTCTCGCAGCCATGGGCGCGGGGCCGAGACCGCGCCGACCCTCGACTCGGAGGCACGCGCATGCTCCTGCGGACGATATGGGTCGTCGGCATCGTATCGGTCCTTCCCTCCGTCGTCACCGCGCAGCAGTTGCCGAGCCCACGCAGTCCGCAGTGGTACGACGGCCACCTCACGTTGTCGGCCGGCGCGACGGTGTTCGATCGGTCCGGCTCCGGCACGACGGGGATCTACGCACTGCGGGTCGACATGCCTCTGTACCCGGCGATCGTCCTGGAGGGGGACCTCGCCTACGCTCGCCGAAGCGGAGCTCACGGCATCGGCAACGTCTTCTTCCCCGGGATGCAGGTCCAGCTACAGGGCACCTCCGGGCCGTTCAGCCCCTATGTCGGGCTGGGAGGCGGCGTCATCATCGAGAATCGCACGGGCGGGAGGGGCAGCGGCGTGTCGTTCTCTCCCTCGTTCTCCACCGGGCTCCGCATCGCGTTGACCGAGGGGGCGGGCCTGCGCTTCGAGGGTCGAATCCACGGCGTCGGAGCCAACTTCTCCGGAGTGTACTCGGAGTTCACGGGGGGTATCAGTGTCGCCTGGTGAGTCCAGCCGAGGGCGCGCGGCGCGGCTCGGAGAGGCAGTCCGGCGAACCTAGCGCGAGCGCACGCCGCGGGTCAGCGGGCTCGCTCGTAGCCCGGGCACCGCAGCACGGGCAATGCCGGATACCTCGCATAGCCGGCGTCCTCCCTGGAACGGCCGCACAGGTGAAAGCGCGATCCGCGCCGGGTTTCGACGACGCGGTGGTGCCGGCAGTCGGCGCACAGCCCCGGATCGGGCCGCTCCACCCGGGGAGCGCTCATGCGGCCGGCTCCGGGTCCGCCTTCCGGCCCGGCAGGCGATGCTCCGCCGGCGCGATCCCCAGATAGCCCACCTGACGCCCGCCGTCGCCCGCGCGATGGGAGAACAGGTCGCCCTCGCCGCACCGCGTGCAGAGCCCCGAGACGCTCACGTTGTCAGACCTCACCCCCATCGCCACCGCGCGCCGGGCCAGGGCATCGCGCAGATCCAGCGAAGCCGGCGCGCCGGGGTCCTCGAGCCCGAGCGCCTCGAAGACCTCCGCGCCCACCTCGTAGCATGTCCCGCAGATGGCGGGGCCCAGATGCACCAGCAAGTCCGACGGACGGGACCCTGCGCGCTCCGCCAGAACCTGCACGCCGCGCTCCAGGACACCTGCCGCCGCCCCCCGCCACCCCGCGTGCACCAGGGCGACGGCGCGCCGACCCGGGTCGACGAGGGACACCGGCACGCAGTCCGCGAGGGACACGGCGAGGAGCACGTCGCTGTCGGCGGTCGCGTGCCCGTCGCACGGCTCCACGATGTGGAGCCCGGCAGCGCCTCTGCGGTGGTACCGAACGGTCGCACCGTGAACCTGGTGGGCGAGCACGACCTGACCGAGACCGGCGAAAGAGCGCACCGATTCCCAGCGCTCCAGCACGGCGCACGCCGGCGAGGCGGCGGTGAAGAGCCCCAGGTCGAACGGCGCCTCGGTGCCCCCCCGCGCCGTCGTCCCCTGCACCAGCCACGGGAACCGTCGCCGCCATTCCGGGTGGGAAAAACCGGGGATCCCCTCCGTGGGGACCTCCCTCACGACACGAAACGTGGAAGCGGACCCGGAGGAAGTGGTCACGGCGTCGATCCTGGGAGCAGGCTGCCCGGCGCGCCCGCCCTCCGAGCCACGCTCGATGATGATAGTTTAGGTGCCCGCTCCGAACGGGGGGCGGGAAACCCGGAGGCGTTGCAGGAGCGATGGACGACACCCTCTTCGACAGCCAGAACGCCGCGTACGCCCAGGCGATGTTCGAGCGGTTCGCGCGGAACCCGGAGTCCGTGCCCGACGCGTGGCGGAGCATCTTCCGGAACGGCGGCACCCGAGCCGTCGCCGAAGGGCTCTTCGTTCCCGACCAGCTCGACGGGCACCGGGGCGTCGTCGCGCCCGCCGTCGCGCCGGCCGTCACGCCGGCACCGGCCCCGGAGCCGGGCCAGAGCCTGGCGGAGCACCTCGAGGCCGTAGGGCGGCTGCAGAAGGCGCTCCCCGTCGTGTCCCGCGCGGCGGCCCTCGTGCAGGCCTTCCGCGACCATGGGCACCAGCTCGCGCGCATCGACCCGCTCGGGAGCGAGCCGCCCGGCCATCCGCAGCTGAACCCGTCGTTCTTCGGGACGTCGATCGAGGAGCTGGCGGAGCTGCCGTCCTCCCTGGTGATGAACGACGGCCGCGAGCGGTCGGTGGCCGACGCCCTCCACGAGCTCGTGGAGGTCTACGCCGGGAGCACCGGCTACGAGTTCGAGCACGTCAACGATCACGTGAAGGTCGCGTGGCTCTGGGAGCAGGTCGAGGAGGGACGGTACTTCCCGATGATGTCGGTCGAGAACCGGTGCAGGCTCCTGCGCCGCCTCACCGAGGTCGAAGGCCTCGAGCAGTTCCTGCACCGCGCGTATCTGGGTCAGAAGCGGTTCTCCATCGAAGGTATGGACGTCTTGGTGCCGATGCTCGACCTGGCCATGCAGGACGCCCTGCGGGACGGCGCCCGCGAGGTGGTCATCGGCATGGCCCACAGGGGGCGGCTGAACGTCCTCACGCACATCGTCGGTGTCTCCTACGCCGAGCTGCTCTCCGAGTTCGAGGGCCCGCCCTACCAGGAGAGCCAGCTGCATGTCCACGGGACCGGCGACGTGAAGTACCACCACGGCGCCAGGGGGGAGCGCACGTTCGCCGACCTCGGAGCGATCGAGGTGACGCTCGCACCCAATCCGAGCCACCTGGAGTTCGTGAACCCCGTGGTGGCGGGCATGGCACGTGCCCGACAGTTCCAGGGGACGTCCCGGGACGACGGTCAGGACACCAGCAGGGTGGTGCCGGTGACGATCCACGGGGACGCAGCCTTCGCGGCCGAGGGCATCGTGGCCGAGACGCTGAACATGGCGCGCCTCGCCGGCTTCGACGTCGGTGGCACCGTGCACATCATCGAGAACAACCAGATCGGATTCACGACGGATCCCCGGGACGGGCGCTCGACGTTCTACGCGAGCGACCTGGCCAAGGGGTACGGGATCCCCGTGGTGCACGTGAACGCGGACGAGCCCGAGGCGTGCCTCGCCGCGACTCGCCTGGCGATGGCCTACCGCGACCACTTCGGCGAGGACTTCGTCATCGATCTCGTCGGCTACCGCAGGCACGGCCACAACGAAGGGGACGAGCCGGCCTACACGCAGCCGGTGCTCTATCACGCGATCGCGGAGCATCCGACGGTGCGCGCGCTGTACGCCCAGCGCCTGATCGCCGAGGGCGTCGTCACCGAGCAGGAGGCGGAGGCGATGCAGGCCGAGGTCGCCCAGACGCTCCGCGACGCGCAGGACAACGTGCGCGAGCACGAGCCCGAGGAAGCGGCCGAGCCCGCCGACGACCGGGAGACCGCGTTCGAGCCGACGACGACGGGCGTGGCCTTCGAGCAGCTCTCCCGGATCAGCCAGCTCATCGTGACCCTCCCCGAGGGCTTCAAGCCGCACCCGAAGCTCTGGCGGCAGTTCGAGCGCCGGTCCCGCGATTTCGCTCCGGACCGGCCCGTGGACTGGGGCCTCGCGGAGGCCTTGGCATTCGGTAGCCTTCTGGAGGAGGGCATCCCGATCCGTCTGACGGGCCAGGACACCCAGCGGGGAACGTTCAGCCACCGGCACGCGGTCCTGCACGACGAGGACACCGGTGGCGAGACGGTCCCGCTCCGACAGGTCGCCGACACGCGCTTCGAGGTACACAACTCGCCTCTCACCGAGACGGCGGTCCTGGGCTTCGAGTACGGATACTCGGTCGGGGCCGACGCGGACGTCGTCCTGTGGGAGGCGCAGTTCGGCGATTTCGGCAACGTCGCGCAGGTCATCGTCGACCAGTTCCTCTCGTCGGGGCGCACCAAGTGGGAGCAGTACTCGAGGCTCACGCTCCTGCTGCCGCACGGCTACGAGGGACAGGGGCCCGAGCACTCGAGCGCCCGCCTGGAGCGCTTCCTGCAGCTGTGCGCGGAGGACAACCTGCGCGTGGTCTACCCGACCACGCCCGCCCAGTACTTCCACCTCCTCAGGCGCCAGGCGCACATGCGCCCCGCGCGGCCGATGGTGGTCATGACGCCCAAGAGCCTCCTCCGCCTGCCCGCCGCCGCCTCGCCGGTCTCGGAGCTCGTGGAGGGCCGGTTCCAGCCGGTGATCGCGGATCCCGGACTGGAGGACCCGGCGCGGGTGGAGCGCATGGTGCTCTGCTCCGGAAAGGTCTACTACGACATCCTCGCCCACGAGCGCCGCGCGGAGGCGGCCACGACGGCGGTGTGCCGCATCGAGCAGCTCTATCCGTTTCCGGCGGACGAGATCCGTGCGGCCGCCGCCCGGTACCCGGAGCTGAAGGAAGTGGTCTGGACCCAGGAGGAGCCGCGCAACATGGGCGCGCTCACCTGGGTGGGCCCCCGGCTGCGCGGCGTGATCCCGCGCAAGGTCTCGCTGACCTACGTAGCGCGCCCGGAGCGCGCGAGCCCGGCCGAGGGGAAGGCGAAGGAGCACGCGCGCCAGCAGGAGCGCCTCGTGCTGGATGCCCTGGGTCTGGAGGCGGCCGAAGCGAAGTCCTGACCAGGCGAGGTCCCCGGAGCGGGCGGCAGGCGCGCTCGACGGTCCGGCCCGGCTGCGGCGCACCCGTGCCGGACCCGCCGCTACCAGACGAGCAGCACCTTCCCGAACGTGCGGTTGTCCTCGATCACGCGGTGCGCCTCCGGCGCTTCGCCGGGAGCGAACGTCCGGTCGACGATCGGTCGCACGCGGCCTTCCGCGAGCCAGGGGAGCACGCGCTCCTCGAACGCACGCGCCAGGGCGGCCTTCTCTTCCACGGATCGCGCACGCAGCACGGTCCCGCGGATCGAGCCGCGCCGCCGCATGAGCGCGCCCAGGTCGATCTCGGCCCTCACGCCGGCCGGCGTGCCCACCACGACATGGCGCCCGCGCGGAGCGAGCACGCGCTGGTTGTCGGCGAGGTACGCGCCGCCGACGAGGTCCAGGATCACGTCCGCTCCGCGGCCACCCGTCGCCTCCAGCACCCGCTCGGGCCAGTGCTCGTCGGCGAGCACGGCCACGTCGAGCCCGAGCGCGCTCGCCCGCTCGAGCTTGTCCGGCGTCCTCGACGTACCCACCGTGCGCGCCCCCGCCGCCCGCGCCAGTTGGATCGCCGCGGTGCCCACGCCGCTCCCGGCCGCGTGCACGAGGAGCGTCTCGCCGGCGGCGAGCCCTTCCTGCAGGAACACCGCGTCGAACGCGGTCATGAACGCCTCGGGCACGGCCGCCGCCTCCCGGAGGTCGACGCCGGCCGGCACGCGTACCAGGGTCTCGGCCGCGACCGCCACGTACTCCGCATACGCCGCGCCGCCCGCGAGGCCCATGACCGCATCCCCGACCGCGGGATCCGCGGCACCGGGCGTCGCCGGGCGTTCCGCGTCCCCGCGCGCGAGCGCCTCGACCGTGCCCGCGAACTCCAGACCGGGAACGTCCTGGCGCACTCCTTCCGGAGCCGGATAGCGCCCCATGCGCTGCAGCACGTCCGCCCGGTTCACGCCCGAAGCGACCACCCGCACGAGCGCCTCGCCGGGTGCCGGCACGGGCCGCTCCACGTCCCGTACCTCGAGCACCTCGGCGCCGCCGAATTCCCGGATCACAACCGCTCTCATGGTCTCGGCCATGGCTTCGCTCCCACCGTTCCGCTTGCTCGCCGCGATGCGTCGGCGCTGCCGCCACCCGTCCCGCGGGGGTCGGCGGACGTCGTGACCCGAGCTACCCTGGGTATCCCGTCCTGTTCACGGCCCGGCTGCGGCCGGACCGTCCCGGTGCGGTCGATCCACCGCGCGGATACCTTTCTGACGTCCATCGTCCCGACCGCCACGGCGAGCCATGCAACTACCGTTCAAGCTGGACCGTCCGCTCGTCTTCTTCGACCTGGAGACGACGGGGCTCAACCTCAAGAGCGACCGCATCGTGGAGCTCGCGGTCATCCGGCTGAGCCCCCAGGGAGACGTCCTCGAGCGCGTGCGCCGCTTCAATCCCGGGATCCCGATCCCACCCGAGGCGACCGCCGTGCACGGGATCACGGACGCGGACGTCGCGGACGAGGCGCCGTTCTGCGCCCGCGCGCGCTCCCTGGAGGAGCTGCTTGCGGACTGCGACCTCGCGGGGTTCAACATCCGTCGCTTCGACGTCCAGATGCTGCAGGCGGAGTTTCGCAGATGCGGTGTCCGCCTCGATCTGGAGGGACGCCGGATCGTCGACATGCAGACGATCTTCCACCACGAGGAGCCGCGTGACCTCTCCGCCGCCGCCCGCTACTACCTGGGGCGCGAGCACGACGAGGCCCACAGCGCCCTCGGCGACATCCGCACGTCGACGGCGGTGCTCGGAGCCCAGCTGGCTCGCTATCCGCACCTGCCGCGCGATCTGGACGGTCTGCACGCATACTGCGAGGCGCACGCGCCGATCCGCACGGAGGTCGATCGGTGGTTCACGGGCGGCGAGGAGCGGCGCGTCTTCCGGCGCGGCAAGCACAGGGGGAGGACGCTCGAGGAGGTCGCGCGCGCGGAGCCGGATTACCTTCAGTGGATGCTGGGCGCGGACGACATGGACGAGGACGTGCTCGCGATCGTGCGCGAGGCGCTCGAGGGCGCGTCCCCGTCGCGGGGCACCGAAGCGCCCGACGCCTGACCCCATCCACGCTCCGAGAGGATCGAGCGATGCTTCTGGACCTGCACTCGTGGTTCCGCTATCTGGTGCTCCTCTCCGGGCTGGCCGTCATCGGCTACGCCGTCTACGGCCTCGCAGGGCATCGACCGTTCGACAAGACGATGAGCGTGCTCGGCTCCGTGTTCCGCACGCTGATGGACATGACGGCCATCCTGGGCGTCGCGGTGCTGTTCACGGGCCGGTTCCCGGCCGGCCTGGGCGGTCACATCCTGATCATGTTGGCTGCCGTGGCGATCAGCCACGTCGTGCCCGCCGTCATGCGCCGCAGGCCGCCGTCGAAGCGGACGTACCCGCCGTACATCGTGGCCACCGTGGCCGTGCTCGTTCTCGTCGCGCTCGGAACGCTCGCCGCGGGCTTCCCGATCGTGGGCTGAGCGGGCCGCGACGCCGGCGATCCACCCATGGTCGAGACCCGGTCAGCCGCTCGAGACGCCGCTCCCGCCGGAGAGGCGCACCCGATGCCGGCCGGCGGCCTCGGGCTCGTCATGAGCGGCGGCGGCGCGCGGGCGGCCTATCAGGCGGGCTTCCTCAGGCGCGTGGCCAGATCCTTCCCCCAGCTGCGCGTCCCCTACGTCACGGGGGTGTCGGCCGGCGCGATCAACGCCGCCCTCCTCGCGTCCCATCACGGCACGTTCCTCCAGGCCACGGAGGAGCTCGGGCAGCTCTGGGGCAACCTCACGCTCGCCGACGTGTTCCGGGTGGACCTGCGCGCCATCGGGTCGAGCTGGGTGCGGTGGATGCGCCAGCTCCTCTCGGGCGGTCTCGGGCGCCGGCAGCCCACCGTCCGGGGGCTGGTGGACACCGGCCCGCTACGCGGCTACCTGACCGAAGTGCTGCACGCGATCGACGGCGAGCTCACGGGGATCCGCTACAACCTGGACCGCGGGCGGCTGCGGGCCGTCGCCCTCAGCACGTCGAGCTACTCGACGGGACAGTCGATCACGTGGATCCAGGGGCAGGACATCAAGGAGTGGGAGCGCCCGCATCGCAGGGCGCGCAGGACGACCCTCACGGTCGACCATGTCATGGCCTCCTCCTCTCTGCCGCTCCTCTTTCCCGCCGTGCAGATCGACGGGGGATGGTACGGAGACGGCGGCCTCCGCCTCCCCACGCCGCTGGCACCCGCGCTGCACCTCGGAGCCAGCCGCATCCTCGCGATCTCGACCCAGTACGAGCGGAGCGACGAGGAGGCCGACGCGCCGGCGGTCCGCGGGTATCCTCCGCCCGCACAGGTCGTGGGCGTGCTGCTCAGCTCCGTGTTCCTGGACCAGATCGACACGGACGCGCTGCGGCTGCACCGGATGAATCAGCTGCTCGAATACGTCCCGGAAGCCGAGCGCGCGGGTCTGAGACCCGTCGAGCTGCTCGCCGTGCGGCCGTCGGTGGACCTCGGCGCGCTCGCGCTCGCGCACGAGGCGCGCCTGCCTCGCGGGTTCCGGTTCCTCACGCGCGGTCTGGGAACCCACCAGACCAACAGCCCCGACCTCCTCAGCATGATCCTCTTCCAGCCCGAGTATCTGCACGAGCTTCTGGACCTCGGCGAGGCCGACGCCGAAGCGCGCATGGAGGAGGTGACGGGGTTCCTCGGGGGGGGCTAGGGTGACGGCCCCGGCCCGGTTGCTCGGCGAACGTCTCTCGGAGTGCGGCGTGCTGCGTGCACGTCGGAATCCTTCGGGCGGCTTTCCGGCTCTTCTTCCACGGAGTCACGGAAGTCACGACCAGTCGCACGACGAACCCCGAAGGAGCCATCGCACATGAGCACCGGATTCCTCAGCCGCAACGAGCACCGCATCGACCGCGTCGCCCGCATCGTCCTGGGACTCGCCCTCCTGAGCCTCGTCTTCGTGGGTCCGAAGACCCTGTGGGGCCTGGTGGGGATCATCCCGCTGTTCACGGGAAGCGTCGGGACCTGCCCGCTGTACTCGCTGGTCGGCATCTCCACATGCCCGCGTGACGGAAGCTGCTGAGCGCGCCGACGACGCCGGCCTCCTGGCCCGCAGCGCCTCCGGGGACCGGGAGGCGTTCACGGAGTTCATGGGGCGCCACGACGCCCAGGTGCACCGCTTCGTGGCGTCCCTGGGCGCCGCCCCGGACGAGGCCGACGACGTGCTGCAGGAGTGCTTCGTGGCCGCGTGGCGCAGCGCGGCGACGTTCCGCGGTCCCGGCTCGGCTCGGGGCTGGCTCTTCACCATCGCCAGGAACGCGTTCCGGCGCCACGCGCGCCGGCGGGTCGGGGAGCCGGAACGGCTCGTGCCCCTCGAGCAGCTGGGCGAGCGCGCCGGGTGGGGCTCGGCGGACGATCCGCTGGCGTCGATGGAGGCCCACGAGACGCTCGTCTGGGCGCTGGATCAACTCGGCCCCGAGGAGCGGGAGATCGTCGTGCTGAGGGATGTCGAAGGTTTCTCCGGAGAGGAGGCGGCCGACATCCTGGGAGTCGGCATGGCGGCGATGAAGAGCCGCCTGCACCGCGCGCGCCTCCGGCTCCTGGCCGCGCTGCGCGAGCGGCATAGGAGGGATCATGCCTGACCTGGACCGTATGGTCGCCGGGCTGAGGTGCCGGGAGGTCCTGGAGCTGCTCTCGGACTACGTCGACGGTGAGCTGTCTCCGGAGACGGTCGCGCGCGTACGCGCCCACCTGGCGGAGTGCGACCATTGCGAGCGCTTCGGCGGGACGTTCGGAGCGCTCGTCGCGCGGCTGCGTGAGGGCGCCGTCGCGGACGAGGATCTCGACGCCGGCGCGCGCCGTAGGCTCGCCGACCGGATGAGCGCCGAGTGGGCGGACGGGCCCGCCGGGAGAGATCGGTAGGAGGGCCGCGGACCGTCGGCGGCCGGGTGCGGAGTCAACGCATCCTGGCCAGCGGCGGTACTCGTCAGGCCACGACGTGCACGAGGAGCTGCGTGAGCGCGGCGAGCACCCACCCGGCCAGGACGTCACCCGGGTAGTGCACCCCGAGATAGCTGCGCGACACCCCGACGGCCAGGCCCACCAGCAGCACGGCCACCCTCGCCTCCGGCGGCAGCGCGAGCGCCACGGGAAGGGACAGGGCGAGCGCGGCGGTCGCGTGGCCGGAGGGAAACGAGAAGCACTCGGGGACCTCGATGAGCGAGGAGAAGCCCATCGGCAAGCTGGGTCTCGGCCGCGAGATCCAGCGCTTGAGGATCTGCACCACGGCGTGCGACAGTGCCAGCGTCGCCAGCGCCTCGAGCCCGACGGCGGGCGGCACCCTCAGGAGGCCGAACGCCAGCGCCACCGCCACCGGAATCGCCACGACCGGGTCGGCCAGGTGCGTCAGCGCGCGCATCAGCCGGTCGAGGAGCGGCCGGCGCCGCGTGGTGAGCGCATAGAGGAGCCGCCGGTCCCAGCTCCCCAGGCGGACCATGAACGGGCGGGTCACGCGGCCCCCGCGACGCCGAGCACGCGGAGCGTCACATCGAGGAGGCGGCCCACGGGCTCGGGCTCTCCGGTGTCCAGGTCGCAGTTCGGCAGGGAGGCGAGCCCGGTGCTGCGGTGCTCCTCGAAGAGGGCCGCGAAGCCCTCCACGACCCGGTCCACACGCTCGATCAGCCACTCGCCCGCCGGGATCGGGTTCAGGTACGCGAGCAGCATCACCTCGAGGCCGAGCTGATCGTGCACGAGCGTGCGCACCTGCGCCAGGATCCAGCGTACGGCACCCAGCGGCGCGGGAATCGGCCCGTGCCGCGCGAAACGGCTCAGCACCCCTGTCGTGGCCAGCGCCAGATAGGACATCCGTACCACCGCAAGGTGCGAGGAAAGGACCAGTGCCTCGTCGAACCGCACGCTGTACACTCGGCGATACACCGAAGAGAGCCAGGGGATCGTGCTCCCGTCAAACACGGCCTCCATCTTCCGCCACCGATGCTCGGGATGGCGGGCCAGGTAGACCGTGTCGAGGCCGGTCTCGACGCGCAGGTGGACGGCCGGCGCGGCGGCAGCGTCGACGAAGACGCTCCGGTCGCCATGCACCACCTCACCGACCCCCAGGCCCACCAGCGGGTGCACCGCGACGTCGGCCAGGACGTGGGTCACCCATCCCCAGGAGAAGGCCCGCTCCACGGGGGAACGGGCCGTCTCAACCAGCGCGCGCGCCAGGTCGGCGGTTCGGACGCGGTGCGCCAGCTCCGAGAGCGGTCGGTGTCCCCCGGGCATGTACCCGAGGTCCGGGCCCAGGGCCCCCTGGTAGAACGCGTTGACGCATTCCGGCGCCGCCGGAGGAAAGGGCGCGGTCCTGGGCCCCCGCCGGAGCTCGGCCAGGACCCGGTCGGCCAGGACGAGGTGCAGCGACACGCTCGGCATCGTCGTCTCCCCGCATCGATCAAGGATGCTCTGGCGCTCGACGGACCCGGCCGGCCGGGCCCTCCCGTGCGGACCCGCCCGGCGGGATCCCCGAGGCGCACCGAGCATACCGACGGAGCATGACGGCCTCGTCGCGCACGCGTAACGGGGCGGTGCCGGGAAACGAACGTTTCCACGTCGTGTATGCGGGTCGAGCCGCGCCGCCGGTCCGTTTCCGGGGTAGGCACCCCACCGGCCGTCATCGGGCCGTGCCCGCGAGGTGACGCATCGCATCCCGTGGCGTGACGCACCCGATACGGCGTTGCGATATGTTGCCGAGCGGATTCCTTCACGGGGAGGGTGCATGGAGCGAGATCCCGAGGCTGGCGACCTGGACGGAGTGCACGCCCTGGGAGGGCTGGTCGCGCGCACGGCCGGTCCCCAACCCGGCAGGCGCGTCTTCCACGCCGTGAACGGGCTCCTCATCTTCGCGCTGCTGCGCTTCACCCCGATCGGACGGGTGGCCGCGGTCGGGCTGATCGGCGGGCTCTTCGTCGGGGCCGTCGCCGTCGATCTGGTGCGCTTGCGCTTCCGGACGCTCAACGTCCTATTTTTTCGCACCTTCATCCACCTGGCTTCCCCGAGGGAGGAGCGGCGCATCGCATCGTCGACGTGGTACCTGGGCGGCATCGCCCTGGCGATCTCGCTCTTTCCACGCGCCTGGGCCGAGGCGGCGGTGCTGGTTCTGGCCCTCGCGGATCCCATCGCCGGTTGGGTCGGGCGCCGCTGGGGAGGTGCGCGGCGGCTGGGCACCGGCACCTGGCTCGGAAGCTCCGCCTTCCTGGTGGTGACCACGGCGCTCCTCACGACCGTGACCCGCCCCTCGGCCGCCATTCTCGCGGCCTTGATCGTGACCGCGGTCGAGGCCCTGCCCTGGCCCCTGGACGACAACCTCACGATCCCGCTCGCGGCGTGCGCGGCCCTGCTCCTGGTGGGTGCGTGAGCGCCGGACGGAACGGCACCAGGCTCTCCGTGGTCGTTCCGACGAGGAACGAGCGCGAAGCGCTCCCCCTGCTCGTCGGGGACCTGCGCGCGCAGACGCGGCCGCCCGACGAGATCATCGTCGCGGACGCGGACTCCACCGACGGCACGGCGCGCCTCGCCGCCGACCTCGGGTGCGGAGTCGTGCCGGGCGGCCTTCCGGCGGAGGGGCGCAACGCGGGGGCCCGCGCCGCGGCCGGCGACTGGCTCCTCTTCCTGGACGCCGATCTGAGGCTGCCCCCCGACGCCGTCCAGACCGCGCTCGACGCGGCGCACCACCGTCGGCTCGACGCGGCGAGTTGCTGGTTCCTGCCCGACAGCGGTGCGTGGTCGGTGAGGTTCAACCATGGGTTTTCGGCCTGGTACTTCAGGCTGACCACGGCCGTGGGATGGGCCCACTCCATCGGAGGCTTCCTCCTCGTGCGCAGGCGGATGCACGAAGCGCTCCGCGGCTTCGACACGTCGATCCTGGTCGGGGAGGACCAGGACTACGTCGTGCGCATCCAGCGGGCGGGCCGCTACGCCTTCCTGCGGCGCCCCACGGTCGTCATCTCGGCGCGTCGCTTCGCCGCCGAGGGCACATGGACGATGAACTTCAAGTGGATCGGCATCGAGCTGCACCGACTCGTCCGGGGGGAGGTCCGCTCGGACGCGTTCCGGTACTTCAAGCCGGAAGAGCGAGCGCCGGGCCCGTCGGCTTGAGGCCGGCGCGCTCCGATCACACGACCGAGACTCGACCGGTCATGCCCCCACGGCCCGATCCGCTCGCCGTGCTGCGCGACGTGTTCGGCTTCGAGAGCTTCCGGCCGGGACAGCGCGAGGTCATCGACGCCGTGCTCGCCGGACGGGACTGCATCGCGGTCATGCCGACCGGAGCCGGCAAGTCGCTCACCTATCAGCTCCCGGCCCGCATCCTGGATGGAACGGTGCTGGTGATCTCGCCGCTGATCAGCCTGATGAAGGATCAGGTGGACGCGCTGCGCGCGTTCGGCTTCCAGGCCGTGGAGATCAACTCCACGCTGGGGTTCGAGGAGCGCCGTGAGCGACTGGCGCGGCTCCGCCGTGGCGCGTACGAGCTGGTCTTCCTGGCGCCCGAGGCCCTGGAGGGATCCCTGCGCGAGTTCATCCGCGGCTGCCCGATCTCGCTCCTGGTCGTGGACGAGGCCCACTGCATCAGCCAGTGGGGGCACGACTTCAGGCCCTCGTACCGCAGGCTCGAGGGCCTCAAGGTGGGCCTCGACGTTCCGGTGCTGGCGCTGACCGCCACCGCCACGCGCGCGGTCGCCCGCGACATCCTGCGCCAGCTGGGCATGAGGAAGCCAGCCGGCTACAAGGGCTCGTTCTTCCGACCGAATCTGCACATAAGCTGCCGCAAGAAGGGCACGGGGGACACGCGCAGGGAGATCCTCGCGCTGGTGCGGCGTCATGCCGGGGAGAGCGGCATCGTCTACTGCCTGAGCCGTCGCGGCGCGGAGCGGACCGCCGATCACCTGCGAGCGCACGGCATCCGTGCGGCCCCGTACCACGCCGGTCTCCCGGACGAGGAGCGGCGCCGCAATCAGGAGGCCTTCCAGCGCGACGACGTGGACGTCGTCGTGGCGACCATCGCGTTCGGCATGGGGATCGACAAGTCGAACGTGCGCTTCGTCATCCACCGGGACATGCCGAAGGACGTGGAATCGTGGTACCAGGAGATGGGGCGCGCCGGTCGCGACGGTCTCGCCAGCGACTGCGTCCTGTTCTATTCCTGGGCCGACGTGAAGCTGCACGAGCGCTTCCTCGCGGATGTGGAGGACGCCGGGACGAGACAGGAGAAGCAGCGCGCCACGGTCGGGCTCTTCAACCTCGTCGAGGCCCACACGTGCCGTCACCAGGCGATCCTGCGGCACTTCGACGAAACGATGGGTCCCTGCGGGAGCTCGTGCGACGTGTGCTCGGGGATCCGGGTCGAGGACCTCACGGCCGAGGCGCCGGCGACACGGGAGCGGCGGTCGCCACACGAGCGGCGCTCGGCACAGGAGCTCTTCCAGCGCCTGCGCGCGCTGCGCAAGGACCTGGCCGACCGGCAAGGCGTGCCGGCCTACATCGTCTTCAGCGACAAGGTCCTCCAGGAGATGGCGGCGCGGCGTCCCACGAGCGAGGCCGAGCTCCTCGAGGTGCCCGGGGTCGGACCCGCGAAGCTCGCACGGTACGGCCAGGCGTTCCTCGAAGCGATCGAGGGCGGCGACGCGCAGCGGAGCGGGTAGCGGCTCAGAACCACCCCTTCCGCTTGAAGTACGCCACCATCCACCCCGCGATCAGCGCCATCGCCCCGAGCAGCCCGAAGTACCCCCAGTGCAGCTTCAGCTCGGGCATGTACACGAAGTTCATCCCGTAGACGCCCGCCAGGAACGTGAGCGGGATGAAGATGCTCGCCATGATCGTGAGCACCTTCATGATCTCGTTGGTCCGGTTGCTCAGCGCGGACAGGTACAGGTCCACCATGCCCGAGACGAGGTCCCGCAGGGACTCGACTGTGTCGATGGCCTGCACGGCGTGGTCGTATACGTCCCTCAGGTAGACCCGCGTGCTGTCGGCGAAGAGCCCGTGCTCGTCGCGCAGCAGGGAGCTCATCATGTCGCGCAGCGGCCAGATGGCGCGGCGCACCACGATGAGCTCGCGCTTGAGGGCGTGCAGGATGTGCATCGTGCTCTGCTCGGGATCGACGAGCACCTCGTCCTCCAGCGACTCGGTCGCGTCGCCGATCCCCTCGAGAACGTGGAAGTAGCCATCCACCACCGCGTCGACGAGGGCGTAGGCGAGGTAGTCCGGCCCGCTCTTCCGGATCCGGCCGCGTGCCGCACGGATGCGCTCGCGCACCTCGTCGAAGACGTCGCCTTCGCGCTCCTGGAACGTGAAGACGTAGCTCCCGCCGAGGACGAAGCTGACCTGCTCCTCGGTCACCTCGTACCGCGTGCCGCGCCACGTGAGCATGGGCAGAACCAAGTACACCGCGCTCTCGTATTCCTCGATCTTGGCGCGCTGCCCCACCGAGACGATGTCCTCGAGCATGAGCGGGTGCCACCCCAGCCGCGTACCGATCTTCTCGAGGAGGGCCACGTCGTGCAGCCCGTCCACGTTGACCCACGTGACCGCCGGCGGGCCCTTCAGGTCGAGGCACTCCTCGATGCTCGCAGGCTCCGCCTCGGCGAGATGCTCCGGGTCGTAGTCCATCACGCGGATGCGCACGTGCTCCATCTTGTGCGCACCGGTATGCACGAGCGTGCCCGGGGCCGAGCCCGGCTTTTTCGCCGCTCGGCGCCCGAGGAGGCGCCGGGCGGCCCGGCGCTGGAGGGATTCGGGAGAGCTCGGGGTCACGGGCCGCTCGGTCATGCGCATCCTCCGTTGCCGGGTCCGCCGGGGGGCGGTGGCGCCGTCGCGCCGGGGATTCCTACGCGTGTCCGCAATCGGTTAACATATCGCGCAGCGCGCCTCCTTTTCCACGCAGCCCGCGAGCGATGGTCACGCTTCTCCACACGCTTGTCGCCACGAGCCTCCTGGCGACGCTGGCGGACCCGACCACGACGCGGTGCGCGGCGGAGACGACGTGAGCGGGGCACGGCTCCCCGCCGCGGCCGCCGCCTGACGCCTCTCACCCCGGAGCGACCGCCGTGGACCGCACCCAGGTCGGCAACGCGCTCGCCGCGCTCGACGCGGTCTTCAATGCCACCAGTGCCACCGCACTGTTCACGGGCTTCGTCATGATCCGGCGCCACAAGGTGCGCCAGCACCGCAGGGCCATGCTCACGGCCGTGACGGCGTCCGTGCTCTTCCTGTGCTCGTACCTGACGCGCACCGCCCTGACGGGCACCCATCGCTTCGCCGGCACCGGCGCGGCCAGGGTCGTGTACCTGTCGATCCTTTTCTCGCACATGACGCTGGCGGTCGTGATCGTGCCCCTCGTGCTGCGGCTGCTCTACCTGGTGAGCAAAGACCGCTTCCACGATCATGCCCGCCTCGCGCGCTGGACCTTCCCCATGTGGGCGTATGTGTCGTTGACCGGCCTGACCGTGTACGTCCTGCTCTACCAGGTGTACGGCTACCGGTGAGGCAGGGCCCCGGGGGGCCCGCCTTGCCGAACAGCCGGTCCGCCGCTAGGCCAGCGGCAGGCGGATCTCCACCTCGGCGCCGCCGTCCGGGGCGTTCCGCAGCTCGATCCCCCCACCGATCCCCTCCACGACCCTGCGCGCGTGGGGCAGCCCGAGGCCCAGTCCGTCTGGCGACGTGGAGTAGAAGGGCTCGAAAGCGCGCCGCAGCGCCTCGTCGCTGAACCCGGGGCCGCGGTCGCGCACGGTGACCACACCCCGGTCCTCCGACTCGGTGATCGTCACGTCGACCGTGCCGCCCGCACCGAACCGTCCGGCGTTGTGCAGCACGAGATAGAGGGCGTCCATGAGGGCGGTGCGGTCGGCGCTGACGCGCACCGGGCGCTCGGCGAGGTGCATCCGCACGCCGACTCCCTGATCGGAGGCGAACTCCCGGGTGACCTGCTGCGCCAGCGACCCCAGGTCCTGCCTCTCGACGGCGCTGCCCGGCTCCTGCAGGAAGAACTCCAGGTCCTGCAGGCCTCCCAGCGCCCGTTCGATCCTCTCACGCAACTCCGCGGCGTCCGCGCCGGCAGGGGCTCCCGCAAGGGGCGCCCGCAGCGCGTGCTCGAGAAAGCCTCCGAGCCTCCCGAGCGCCTGCCTCAGCGCGCGTTGGTGCTCCTGCTCGCGCGGAGCCCAGCCCGCCTCGAGGGCCGCCCGCAGCTCCTGCTCCAGCAGGTGACCGGCGGCCGACGGCAGGAGCC
>JBJKSF010000136.1:0-19761 GCA_046704285.1 Longimicrobiales bacterium
CGCCCGGGGGAGCGAGCGAGCCGGCGCGCGCCGTGCTGCCGGCGGCCAGCGCCGCGAGCGCGATCAGGAGCCACACGGCGCGCGCGTGGGGACGCGTGCATGTCGGGATGGGCAGGACGAGGATGAAGAGGAGGAGCGGCGCCAGGGGGAGGGGAACGCCGGGATGGGCTAGGGCCACACCCGCCGCGAAGACCAGGGCGAGGCGGCCGACCGGCGGGAGCGCCGCGAACCTCACGGCGGCGCCTTCCGCGAGGGCGGATCAGGGCTCAATCGTGCGGCATGCCTCCCTCGTCCGGGGCCGCGCCGCTCTCGAAGAGATCCCGCTGGGCGCGGTCGACGAAGCGGGCCCGTTCCTCGTCGCTCTCTTGCACCAGGCGTGCCCGAAGGATGGCGCGCACGCGCAGGTCGGAGCGGATGCCGGCGACCAGCATCACCAGCATGCCGAGCACGAGGCCACCGAAGGCCACGGTGGTCAACGACACCTGCCGGAGCGTGACGAAGCCCAGGCGCAGCACGACGCGCTGCTCGGTGTTGAGCGCGGCGAACGCCATCGCGATCACGACCATGATGAGCGCGCCCAGCACCGAGAGCAGCCGGCTCATGTCACGTGCCCGCCGCCACCGGTTCGCCCACCAGCGTCCCCACGAACGTCGCCCCGGTCGTACGCTCGAGGGCGACGTGCACGTAGGACCCGATGAGCCGCCGCCGGCCGGCGAACGCCACGACCTTGTTGCGGCGCGTCCGTCCGAGCACCTGGTCCTCCCCGCGAGCTTCCTTCTCCACGAGGACCTCCTCGACCCTGCCCACCTCCGACTCGTTGATCTCCGACTGCACGCCCCGCGCCACCCGGATGAGCTCCTCGAGCCGCGCCCTCGCGACTTCGTCGGGCACCGCATCCCCGGTCGGGAAGCGGGTCGCCGGCGTGCCCTCCCGGGGAGAGAAGCGGTACGTGAACGCGTCGTCGAAACGGACCTGCCGCATCAGATCCAGCGTCGCCCGGAAGTCCGCGTCGGTCTCGCCGGGGAACCCCACGATGACATCGGTGGAGAGCGCCACGTCGGGGACCGCGGCACGCACCCGGTCGACGCGATCGAGGTAGCGCTCCACCGTGTAGCGCCTCACCATCCGCTTCAGGACGCGGTCGCTGCCGGACTGGAGCGGGAGATGGAGCTGCTCGCACACCGCGGGCTCTTCGGCCATGACGTCCACGAGCTCCTCCGTCACGTCGTTCGGATGCGGGGAGGTGAAGCGTACCCGCCGGATCCCGTCCGCGCGGGCCACCGCGCGCAACAGGTCGGCGAAGCTCCAGCCGTCCCGGGCGTAGGAGTTCACGGTCTGGCCGAGCAGTGTGATCTCGCTCACGCCCGACGCCGCGAGTCGTCGCACCTCGCCCAGCACCTCCTCCGGCGGACGGTTCTTCTCGGGTCCGCGTACGTACGGCACGATGCAGAACGTGCACCGGTGGTTGCAGCCGCGCTGCACGGTCACCCACGCGGAAGCCCCCTCCGGTCGGCGCTGCTCGATCCCTCCGTAGTTCTCCCCCAGGTTGAGGTCGAGCACCGACAGCCGGCGCGCCTGGGTTCCCCTTCCCGCGCCGGCCGGGGGGCGGCTCAACGTGTCCAGCGACTCCGGCAGCTCCCGGTATCCGTCCGGTCCCATCACCAGGTCCACGTGCGGGGCCCTCTCGAGGAGGTCCGTGCCCATGCGCTGGGCCATGCATCCCGTGACCCCGATCAGCATGCCGGGACGTGCCTTCTTGAGCGCCCCGAGCTGGGCGACGCGGCCGAGCACACGCTGCTCCGCGTGCTCGCGGATCGCGCACGTGTTGACGAGCACGACATCGGCCTCTTCGGGCGCGGACACGATCTCGTAGCCGCGGTCGACGAGAAGGCCCTCCATCAGCTCGCCGTCGCTGATGTTCATCTGGCACCCGTACGTCTCCACGTACGCGCGCCGCGGACGGATGGGATCGCTCATGCACTCAATTGGAGGAGTTCTTCCGGGCCCACGCAATATGCAGATGTGCCGCATCGCCCCGCAGGGTGCCCGTCCGGACCCTCCCCAGGCCGTCCTGCGGCGCGTCCCGGACACCGACCCGCAGGTAGTCGCCGGTGAGCGCCGTCGCGCCGTCACCCTCGAGGACCACCTCGGCCCGCTGTCCCACGCGTGCCGCACGGTAGGTGTGGCCCCGGCGCTGGGCCAGCATCCTGAGCTCCCGGCTGCGCTCCGCCGCCACCCTCCGGGGCACCGGATCGTCGAGCCCGGACGCCGAGGTGTCCGCGCGCGCGGAGAAGGGAAACACGTGCAGGTAGGTGAAAGGGAGCTCCTCGACCAGCGCGAGCGTCGCCTGGTGATCGTGGTCCGTCTCTCCCGGGAACCCGCTGATGACGTCGGCCCCGAGGCCCATCGGCCCAACACGTTCCACGATGTGCAGCGCACGCCGCCGGTACTGCTCGCGGGTGTACCACCGGCGCATCCTGCGCAGCACGGGGTCGGCACCGCTCTGCAACGGCATGTGCAGATGGCGTGCGACGTTGCCCCCCGACACCTCCATGAGCTCCACGAGCAGGTCGTCCACCTCGGTGGCCTCGACGCTTCCCAGCCGGAATCGGGTGTCGGGGACCGCGTCGAGCAGGCGGGCGACCAGACCGGACAGCGTCAGGGAAGGATCGAGGTCCCGCCCATAGTGGCCGATGTGGATTCCCGTGAGCACGAGCTCCGGGTGCACACGCGCCAGGAGCTTCGCCTCGGCGACCACTTCGTCCGGAGGCCGCGAGCGCGAGGCACCCCGCGCCAGGCGCGTGGCGCAGAACGAGCAGCGGCGGTCGCACCCGTCCTGGATCTTGAGCCAGCCGCGCGCCGCGCCCCTGCGCCGCCGCAGCAACTCGCCCCCGACAGGCTCCGTGTCGATGCGGTCGAGAGCGGCGCGCAGCCCGATCTGGACCAGAGCCCGACCCGTCGTCGCCTCGGCCACGACGACCGGGTCGTGGCCCTCCACGACGGCGTCCACTTCCTCGAGAGCCCGATACTCGGCGGCCCTCAGCGCGGCCGAGCAGCCCACCACCACGACGCGCGCCCCGGGGTTCTCTCGCCGCAGGCGCCGCACGAACCGGCGCGCCTCGGCATCCGCCTGGCTGGTCACCGTGCAGGTGTTGACCACGCACACGTCTGCGGCCGTCCACGTGTCCACGGGTGCCGCGCCGCGCGCCTCCCCCTCCTGGCGCATGCGCTCCGTGTCGTACTGGTTCGCCTTGCAGCCGAACGTGTGGTAGTAGACCCTCACCGGTCCGCGGGCTCCGGGGGCTAGAAGCCCACGACGCGCAGCGTCAGGTCCGCCCTCCAGAAGTGCTCCGCCAGGGACGCGTCCTGGCGCGTGCCGCGCTCCAACGACAGGTCCACACCGGCCGCCGTCGAGCTGTTCGGCTTCTGGAAGGTGAGACCGAAGCCGGCGGACAGCGCCTTCTCCACCGGCTTGCCGTCACCCGACAGGGAGAAGGGGAGCTCCGTCCTGTGGTATCCGAGCCGCACGGGGACCGGCTTGCCGAACAGTGCCGCGTGGGTGAACTCGAGCCCGAAGCCGTAGCCTGTCGTCACCGAGCCGGCGCTGCCGTTCTTGAAGGAGGAGCCGCTCACGTTCCAATCGGCGTGGGTGAGCCCCGCGTTCACCGAGATGCCGCGCACGAGAAGGGCGCTGGCGCCCACGCGGAACTCGAGCGGCAGGCTGTAGGTTCCGCCCGGCGCTGCCGACGTATCGCTCGCCGGCGTGGCTTTCAGCTTGCTCGACCAGGTGACGCTCCCGGCCAGGCGGGCGATCCCACCGAGACGGACGGACGCGCCCCCCGACACCAGCGAGCCGGAATACGTCCAGCTCCCACCCGTCGTGTAGGGGGTGAGGACCGAATCCCCCGGGAAGGTGCGGATCACGGTCCGGCGGGTCGAGCCCGTGTACCGCCCGTACTGCACGCCGAGCGACACCAGCCTGCCGATATCGCGCGCCAGGCCCACGCGGATCGCGGACACCCCGCCCTGCGAGTGGAAGATGTCCTCGACGGTCTCCGTGGTGTCGTAGAGCGCGATCTGGCCGGTCTTCTGGATCTGGTAGTGCTGGTCCAGGACCGAGCCGAACGTGATGCTCGCCACGCCCAACCGGGGGACGGGATAGGCGAGCCCCATCAGCGGGAAGAACGTCTCCTGGTACCTGCCGGACCCGGACGGCCCACCGGCGAACGTGGCCCAGGAGGGACGGGCCGTCATCGTCATCGTCGGGAACGGGATGTCGGCCGCGGCAGCCGGATCGCTGGGAAGCATCTCACCGCCCATCAAGCCGATGCCCATGCCTCCGAGGGCGACCGCCCGCGCGTCCAGCGCATCCATGGGGGTCCCGATCCCGAAGGCGCTGAAGAGCGACTGGGCGCCCGCGCCCGAGGCTGAGAGGCCCACGAGCATCGCGGCCATCACGACGAGGCTCCTCGTGCCCGGGCGCCTCATGGGAGCTCCACCGTCTTGCTGACCGTGATGATGAGCTTCAGGACCGGCGCGTACTGGCCTCCGCCCGGGCCCACGAACGACGCGTACTGGATCGTGCTGGGCTCGCCGGAAGCCACGAGAGCCAGCGTGTGGGGAACCGGGAGCCCGACGCTGGTGGTATCGCCGGCGAGCATCTGCTGCACGAAGCCCGTGATCGGGATCTCCACGTCCTGGCCCCCCACCTTCCTGAAGGCCGACGGCGGTATCCTGACGCCGGTCATACCGCTCGAATCGGCCGCGAAGAACGACGAGCCCAGCGGAGACTTGGCGCCCTGACTGGGATCGAGGACCGCCCGGACGTCCACGCCCATGGTGTCCGTCGGCTGGAAGGCCAACGTCCCCGTGTCGGTGTGGAGGATCAGGGCGGCGTAGTCGATGTTTCCCGGCTTCAGCGCCACCGGGCACGACACCACCGCGCACACGGCGGGCAGGCTGTCGATGGTGTCCGGAACCGTGAGCGTCATCACGGTCCTCCAGGCCGGCACGCCTCCCACGCGGACGTTCCCCGAGGGAGGCGGAGCGGCGGGTGAGTAGATGAACGTCATGTGGGCGAGCGCGCTCGGCAGGTTGACCGTGGTGTCCGGCGCGATCTTGCTCTTCGCGTTCAGGCGGCCGTTGAGGCTGGTGATGTGGATGCGCGTGTCCGGGTTGACGCCCGTGATGACGATGCCGTGCGTCAGCAGGGTCGTATCGGCGAGGCCCGCGACGACGCTGGAGTCGATCCTGAAGACGATGGAATCGCCCGAGCCGGGAGTCCACGTCGTGTCCGCGAGCGGAACGATCGTGCCGCCACCGGGCGAGGACCACGCCTCGTGGTCGTTGGTCGTATCCACGCGCATGTCCCAGGTGACCGACAGCGGGTCCCACGACTGCGAGAGGGAGCCGAGGTCCAGGGTCAGCGGCCCCGACACGGTGCTCGTCAGGGTGTCGAACGTCGCGGTCACGTAGCCGCCCGCCACCACGACCGCCGTGTCGGTGAGGAGGGTGCCTATGGAGTCCCTCACGAGCGCGTCCGTGGCGAAGCCGGAGAACTCGGCGATCGTCTTCGCGGTGAGACCGTCGAAGTCGTTCGCGACCGTGGCGGTACCCAGCTCGTACGCGTACCCGTAGCCGCCGTTCACCGCGAAGTTCGATCCGAACTGCGTCCACGGAATGCGGAGCTCCACCGTCGCGGGCTGGGCCGTGATCAGCGCCGCATCGGCCGAGGTGGGCGTCTTGTCGGCGCACGAGACCAACCCCAGGAACAGAAGCCCCGTGAGGCCTGCCTTCACTATGCGTGTCACGTCGTCTTCGGACCCTTAGCAGCCTGTTCGAGAAATCCCGCGAGCGCCTTCCCCGGGGATCGGGGTCGCCTGGACGGCGCCCCCTACCTCCACGTCCACGAGCCGCTCCTGCGGCCCTCCGTCCTCATTCGTGCCAGATCCGAGGCAGGCGAGGCGTCAGCCCGGTCAAGATCTCGTAGCTGATCGTGCCGGCCTGGTCCGCGACCTCGTCCAGCGTGATGCGCTCCCCGCCCTCCGAGCCGATCACGGTCGCCACGTCACCGATTTCCACCGTCGGCGCGCCGGTGATGTCTACCACCGTGACGTCCATAGAGATCCGCCCTACGATCGGCACGCGCGTTCCCCGCAGGATCGCGCTCCCGCGGTTCCCGAGCGCCCTGGGAAGCCCGTCCCCGTAGCCGATGGCGACCGTCGCCCATCGCTCGGCCGAGCGCGCGCGGTAGGTAGCCCCGTATCCCAGGGTCGTCCCAGGCTCCACGTCGCGCACCTGCACGACCCTGGCCCGCACCGCAGCGACCTCCGCCGGCGCGGGCGTCCCCGCCGCCGCGCTCCCGCCGTACAGGAAGATCCCGGGTCTCACGGCGTCTGCCGCGTACTCGGGACACCGCAGGGCACCCGCACTGTTGAGCGCGTGCACGAGCCGCCCCTGCTCCGAGCCACCCAGGACCGCCAGGGCGGTCTGAAAGCGCCCCCACTGCTCGTGGATCGTCTTCGCATCCTCGTCCGCCGAATGCAGGTGCGTGTAGCACCCTTCCCACCGTGCCCCCGCCGCCTCGGCGCCTCGCGCCGCCTCCGCCGCCTCCGCCACGGCGTCCCAGGGGAACCCGGCCCTTCCCATGCCCGTGTCCACCTCCACGTGAAAGGTGGGCGCGGAGCCGGCCGACGCCAGGTCGCGCAGGCTGTCGAGGCTCGCGAGATTCGAGACCGACACGGTCACGCCACCCTTGGCGGCCGCCTCGAGCGAATCCCGGGACGTCGGGCTCAGGACCCAGACCGGCTCCTGCACCCCGAGCGCGCGGAGCTCCAGGCCCTCCTGGACGGTCGCCACACCGAACCCCCATGGTCCGGCCTCCCTGAGCGCGTCGACCACGCCCGCCACGCCCAGCCCGTACGCGTCGGCCTTCACCACAGGGACGATCTTCACCCGCGGACCCACGGACGTGCGGATCCGCTCGAAGTTCTGGCGAAGGGCTCCCGATCGCGCTTCGACCCAGGCCCGCATGCGGGGGTCGGTTGACATGAACCCGGAAAGATGCGAGAACCCAGCCTCGGAGCAAGCCGTCGTCCCACGAGCAGGGTGCCGCATTGCGCAGATCCTTCCCCACGACCCACCCGTGAGCGGGCCCGAGCGACCGTCGGGAGCCTCGCCCGGGAGCCCCCGGTTCGAGGGCTCCGGCGCCCTCGAGCGTGCCCTGGCACTGGTGCGCTTCCTGCGTGCGCACTGCCCCTGGGACCGCTCCCAGACCCCGCGGACGCTCATCCCGCACCTGCTCGAGGAGGCACACGAGGTCGCGGACGCGATCGAGGACGGAGCCGCGGGTGACCTGGAGAGCGAGCTGGGCGACCTCCTCCTCAACCTCGCGTTCCAGATCGAGCTCGCCCGGGAGGCGGGCACCTTCGGCGCGGACGACGTCTATCTCCGCCTGGAGGCGAAGATGGTACGCCGCCATCCGCATCTGTTCGGCAACGGCGAGCGACGGCCGTGGGAGGCCCTCAAGGCCGAGGAGCGCGACTCCGGCAGCGGCGTCCTGGAGGGGCTCGCCCGCGGGCTGGATCCGCTCACCGGGGCTCACAGGATCCAGGAGCGCGTGAGCGGGGTCGGCTTCGACTGGGAGGACTTCCACGGTGCGTGGGACAAGGTGGCCGAGGAGCTGGAGGAGGTGCGAGAGGCGCTCGCGGGAGCGGATACGGACGCGGTGGAGGACGAGCTCGGCGATCTCCTCTTCGCGGTCGTGAACCTGACGCGGCTCTCGGGGGCCCATCCCACGACGGCGCTGGCCCGTGCGAACCGCAAGTTCCGCCGGCGCTTCGAGCGCCTGGAGGCCCTGGCCCGCCAGCGCGGGATCCGGCTCGGGGACGCACCGCTCGAGGTGCTCGACGAACTCTGGGAGGAGATCAAGGAGGGGTGAGTCGACAGGGACTTCGGATGGGGGCTCCGGGGAGGATCCGGCGGAGCCGCGCTGCGGCCGCCCGGCGGCGGAGGCGGCCCCCCGCAGGAGCACCCCTGCCCCCGCTCAATAGCCGGCGGCCTTGTCCACCGTGTTGAGCAACCGCTCTCCCGCCAGATAGCGCCGCACGTTCTCCGCGATCAGGTCCGTCTCGCGCGCCCAGAACCCGCTCGTCACCGCGGACACGTGCGGGGTGACCAGCACGTTGGGGAGCGCCCAGAAGGGATGCCCTTCCGGCAGAGGCTCCTGCGCGAAGACGTCCAGGGCCGCCCCGCGGATCCGCCCCGAGCGGAGCGCGTCCTCGAGGGCCCGCTCGTCCACGAGGCTCCCGCGGGCGACGTTCACGAGGATCGCGCCCTCCTTGAGGCGCCCCAGCGCATGCTCGTCCAGCAGCCCCCGGGTCTCCGACGTGTCCGGTGCGCACAGCACGACCGCGTCGCCCCCGCGCAGGACCGCGTCGAGGGCGCCCGGGCCCGAGCCGACCTCGATGCGGTCCCCGAGGCGCCCCGCGCCCGCGACGGCCTCGAGATCCCCCGCCCCGGCGTCGGGCGGCGTGCGCTTGCAGGCGATCACGCGGGCGCCCAGCGCGGCGGCGCGCCGGGCCACTTCGCGGCCGATGCCGCCGTAGCCCACGATCCCGACCGTGCACTCGGCCAGCTCCCGCACCGCTCCGCGGGCGAAGTACGCCTCGGCGGACCAGGCGCCCGAGCGCTGCCCCTGCACCGCGAAGTCCATCCCGCGCAGGAAGTACAGGATCATCCCGATCACGGTCTCGGCGATGGGAGGCGCGTGCACTCCGGCCGAGTTCGTGAGGATCACGGGGCTCTCCTTCATGCGCGCGGTGAGCGAGCCGCCCACGCCCGCGGCTCCCGAATGCACCCAGCGCAGGTGAGGCCCCACCTCGAGGAGAGCCTCCGGAATGCCGAAGCCGAAGTAGACCTCCGCGGAGCGGACCGCGTCCAGCACGCCCGTGGAAAGCCGCCCCGCACCGTCGCCCGAGCCGTCCGTCTCCTCCTCGACGACGACCAGATCCCACCCGGCGGAAAAGGCCTCGCCGACGCGTCCCGGGACCCACGAGGGCATCGCCCAGGCGGCACGGCGATCGTTCATGTCGAGGACGGCGGTGGGCATCGTCGTATGACTCGGACAGGCTCCTAGGGCGTGAGCCGGTTCATGAGCCGCGGGAACGGGATGAGCTCGCGGACGTGGTGCCTGCCTGTGATCCACGCCACCGTGCGCTCCACGCCGAGCCCGAAGCCGGAGTGCGGGAACGTCCCGTAGCGGCGGAGGTCCAGGTACCAGGCGTACGCCTCCTCCGGGAGACCTTCCTCGTGGATGCGACGGCGGAGCCGGTCGAGGTCGTCCTCGCGCTGGCTCCCCCCGATGATCTCCCCGTATCCTTCCGGCGCGAGGAGGTCGTCGCAGAGCACGGTGCGCGGGTCGTCCGGGTTCTCCTTCATGTAGAACGCCTTGGCCTTCTTCGGATAGTCGTGCACGAAGAGGGGCAGGTCGTAGTCCCCGGCGAGCGCCGTCTCGTCCGGCGCACCGAGGTCCTCTCCCCACGGCAGGTCGTTGCCGAGGGCGTGCAGGCGCTCGATGGCCTCCGTGTAGCCGATGCGCGGAAACGGCGGGCGTACGCGCTCGAGGAGGGAGGTGTCCCGTTCCAGCACCTTCAGGTCCTCGGCACAGCGCTCCAGGGCGCGCTCCACCAGATAGGACACGAACTCCTCCTGGAGGCGCATGTTGTCGGCCGAGTCGGCGAACGCGACCTCGGGCTCGACCATCCAGAACTCGGTCAGGTGCCGCCGCGTCTTGGACTTCTCGGCCCGGAAGGTGGGGCCGAAGCAGTACACCTTCCGGAATGCGGCGGCCGCCGCCTCCACGTAGAGCTGGCCGGTCTGAGCCAGGAAGGCCCGCTGGCCGAAGTAGTCCGTCTCGAAGAGCGTGCCCGCGTGCTCGCCGATCGACCCCGTGAGGATCGGCGTGTCGATGCGCACGAATCCCCGCCCGTACAGGAAGTCGTGGATCGCCTGCTCCACCTCGGCCCGCACGCGAAGGCCCGCCCGCTGCTGGGATGAGCGCAGCCACAGGTGACGGTGGTCCAGCAGGAACTCGGCGCCGTGCTCCTTGGGCTGGATCGGGTACTCGTCGGCCCGCGCCAGCACGTCGAGCTCCCGCACGGAGAGCTCGAAGCCTCCGGGCGCGCGGTCGTCGCGCCGCACGTCACCGCTCAGGGAGAGCGCGGACTCCTGCGTGAGCGACGAGAACAGCTCCCAGGTCGCCTCGCCGACCTCCGCGCGCGCGAGCACCCCCTGCACGACGCCGGTGCCGTCGCGCACGACCACGAACGCCACCTTGCCGTGCGCCCGGGTGGTCTCGACCCACCCCAGCAGCGTCACGCGCTCTCCGACGTGGCGGTGCAGCTCTCTGATCTCGACCATGGACGATTCGTCGGGTGATGGGGTCCTGCCGGCACTGCGAGCCCCCGGGCGGGGAACGTTAGCGGATCGGCGCCGCGCCGATCAACCGGGGGGCGGACCGGCGTTCCGCACGGCCGCACGGCTCACCCGACCTCGAACATCCCGAGGCGGTCGCCGTAGCGGGCCATCACCCGGTCGCGGACGCGCGTGTGCTCCGGCAGGGCCAGCTCGGGGTCCCCCGCGACGAGGTCCCTGGCCGCACGCTGCGCGCGCACGAGAAGGTCCTCGTCCCGGAGCAGGTCCGCATAGCGCAGAATCGGATCGCGACCGTGCTGCTGGGCGCCGAAGAGGTCGCCCTGGCCGCGGATGCGCAGGTCCGCGCTCGCGACCTCGAACCCGTCGCACGTGTCGCGGAGGATCTTCAGGCGCTCCACCGCCCCGCTTCCCGCGTCGGCGATCAGGATGCAGGTGCTCTCGGCGGGGCCCCTCCCCACCCGCCCACGCAGCTGGTGGAGCTGCGAGAGGCCGAACCGCTCGGCGTGCTCGACCACCATGACCGAAGCGTTCGGCACGTCGATCCCCACCTCGATGACGGTGGTGGCCACGAGCAGGTCGAGCTCGCCGGCCAGGAAGGCGCGCATGATCCCGTCCTTCTCCTCCGCGGGGAGCTGGCCGTGCAGGAGCCCGACCCGTCGGTGCGGGAAGACCTCCGTGCGCAGGCGCTCGAACTCCTGAGTCGCGGCGAGCAGGTCCACCTTCTCCGACTCGGCCACCAAGGGATAGACGACGTAGGCCTGCCGGCCCTGCTCGATCTGGGCGTCCACGAAGCGGTAGAGGCCGGCGCGGGCCCTGGGCGTGCGCAGCTCCGTGCGCACCTCCCGCCTCCCGGGCGGCATCTGGTCCAGGACGCTCAGATCGAGGTCGCCGTACATCGCCATGGCCATCGAGCGCGGGATCGGCGTCGCCGACATGATCAGCACGTCGGGACGCTGCCCTCCTGCCTCGCTCAGCGCCATGCGCTGGCGCACCCCGAAGCGGTGCTGCTCGTCCATGACGACCAGCCCGAGGCGGTCGAAGGCCACGCCCTCCTGGATGAGCGCGTGGGTGCCCACCACGAGCCCGGCGGCGCCTGAGGCGAGATCCTCCAGCGCCCGCCGCCGTGCGGCCGCGCCGACGCTGCCCGTGAAGAGGAGGACGCCGAGGTCGAGGGGCTCCAGCAGTGCCCCCAGCGTGCGGGCGTGCTGCTCGGCGAGGAGCTCGGTGGGAGCCATCAGCGCGGCCTGGTAGCCTCCCTCCCGTGCCAGCAGCATGGCGAAGAGCGCGACGATCGTCTTGCCGGAGCCGACGTCCCCCTGGAGCAGCCGGTTCATGCGCCGGCTCGACGTCATGTCGGCGTAGACCTCGCGCAGCACGCGGGCCTGCGCGTCCGTGAGCTCGAAGGGCAGGGTCTCGAGGAGAGGGCGGACGAGCAGGTTCGTGCGGCGGTGCTCGATGCCGGGCGTCGCCTCGGTCTGGCGGTAGCGCGCCATCGCCTGGACCACCTGCAGGAAGAAGAGCTCGTCGAACGCGAGCCGCCTCCGGCCGCGCTCGGCGTCGGCCAGGTCGGCGGGCCGGTGCAGCGAGGCCAGGGCGGCCGACAGGCGTGGCAGCCCGACCGCATCGAGCTCGCCTTCCGTGAAGACCTCGTCGTCGTCCGCGCAGGCCAGGAGCTCGTCCAGGTTCCGCTCGAAGACCGTCCTGAGCACCCACTGCGGGATCTCCTCCGAGGCCGGGTAGGTCACGAAGATCGTCCCGCTGCGGTCCACGTTCCCTCCCTCGCGCGAGAGGATCGTGAACTCGCGCGGCTGGAGCTGGCGGCCGTGGAAGAACTTCACGGGACCGGTGACCAGGAGCACGTCGCCCTCGCGGACCTTGCGCTCCAACCAGGGTTGCCCCGGCCAGGCCACGGTGATCATGCCGGACTCGTCCACGAGCACGGCCTGGAAGATGTGCAGGCCGCGCCGGGTGGGGATCACGCCCCTGCTCCGCACGCGGCCCACCGCGG
The DNA here is from genome assembly GCA_046704285.1 of Longimicrobiales bacterium. GTDB lineage: Bacteria > Gemmatimonadota > Gemmatimonadetes > Longimicrobiales > Gaopeijiaceae > SZUA-318. The sequence continues at coordinate 12,443 of JBJKSF010000136.1, forward strand.
TCGCGTCCATGCCCACGTCGAGCGTGCCGATGGGACGGACCGTGGAGGCGTCGTCGTACCGCCTGGGGACGTGGTAGAGGAGGTCGCGCGCCGTGCCGATTCCGAGGCGCGCCAGCGCGTCCGCACGCCTGGGGCCTACTCCTTTGAGGAACTGCGCAGGGCGATCGAGCTGGGAGTACCCGCTCACCCGAACACGCCGTCCACGAAGGCCGCCGGATCGAAGGCCTCGAGGTCGCCCACCCCCTCCCCCGTCCCCACGAGCTTGACGGGCACCCCGTACTCCTGCTGCAGGGCGACCACGATCCCGCCGCGAGCCGTGGAGTCCATCTTCGCGAGGATGATGCCGCTCACCGCCACCGCCTTCCGGAACGTGTCGAGCTGCCTCACGGCATTCTGGCCCACGGTGGCGTCGAGAACCAGGAGCGTCTCGTGGGGGGCCCCCTCGAGGCGCTTGCGGATCACCCGGTCCACCTTCGCCAGCTCGTCCATCAAGGCCCGGTTCGTGTGGATGCGCCCCGCGGTGTCGACCAGGACGACGTCGGTCCCCCGTGCCTCGGCCGCGTCGATCGCGTCGAACGCGACCGCGGCCGGGTCGCCCCCCTGCTGGCCGCGGAGGAAGTCCGCCCCTATGCGGCCCGCCCAGGCCTCCAGCTGTTCGACGGCCCCGGCACGGTACGTGTCCGCGGCGGCGACCAGCACCGTCCGTCCCTCGCGCACGAGATGGTGCCCCAGCTTCGCGATCGATGTGGTCTTGCCCACGCCGTTCACACCCACGACCAGGTAGACCGTCGGCCCCGAGGCGGCGGCGGCCAGCTCCGGGTCTCCGTTCGCGAGGATCTCGAGGATCTCGCGGCGGAGCACGGCGCCGAGGGCCTCCCCCCCCCGGGCCTTCCCCCGCCGCGCTGCCTGCTCGACCCCGTCGATGAGGCGCAGCGTGGCCACGACACCGAAGTCGGCCGCCAGGAGGCGCTCCTCCAGCGTCTCCAGGCTCTCGTGGTCCATGCCGCCCGCCACGACCCGGACGTCGGTCAGCGCGAGATCCACTACCCGGCGCCAGATGCCCTTCCTGCGCTCCGGTCGGTTCTTGAAGAGGCGTGCCATCGGCCGGGGGCTCAACGGGTGGCAGTCGATGTCGGGGTGGTCGGGAGGCGTGGAGCGGAGCTGCTGGGCAACGAAGATCCGGCGGGCGCCGTTATCGTCCTCGGGCCTCCTCGGAAGTCGAAGACGGCGGAGCTCCGTTCGCCGAGGCCATGAGCGTCCGTACCGGCCCCGCCCCGGGGATCGACTCGAGCAGCGCCACGCGCACCGCCATGTCGTGCGTCCACTCCGCCCAGTCGTGCGCGGGAATGGGCTGGCCGATGGGGAGCTTCACGGACAGCGGGTTGAGGTGGACGCCGTCGTGCAGGATCTCGTAGTGCAGATGGGGTCCGGTCGCCAGGCCGGTCTCGCCCACGTAGCCGATCACCTCGCCCTGGTGGACGCGCGAGCCGACGTGCAGGCCGGCCCGGAACGCCTCGAGATGGGCGTAGCGCGTCTGCCATCCGTTCGGGTGGCGTAACTCGACCACGTTGCCGTAGCCCGAGGCCCAGCCACGCCAGATCACCACGCCGTCGGCCGTCGCCCAGACCGGCGTTCCCTCGGGGGCCGCGTAGTCCACGCCCAGGTGAGGCCGCCAGATGTGCAGGATCGGCTCCCAGCGGTGCATGGAGAACTTCGACGAGATCCTGACGTACGCCAGGGGCTTTCGCAGGAACGCGCTCCGCAGAGCCTTCCCGTCCAGGTTGTAGTATCCGCCGCGTGCGCCGGCCCCGGCGTCGAAGTAGACCGCGTAGTAGGGCTTGCCGGCATTCACGATCTCGGCGGCGAGGATGCGGCCCGAGCTCATCGAGCCGTCCGGCCGCACCTTCTCCTCGAACACGAACCGGTACGTGTCACCGGTCACGATCTGGTGGGAGAAGTCGAGCTGCCACTGGAACACCTGATCCAGCGCGTCGACGACGTAGCCGCGATTCCGGACCGGCATCGACGCGAGACCACGATTGTCGACGACCGACTCCCACAGCGAGTTCTCGATGCGCCCCGCGGCGTAGAGCGTGTCGACGACGATGGGCGTGCGGACGGTCTCGGAGGTCCAGCCCCCGAGCGGATCGTGGACCAGCCGCACGGTGCGATCCTTGCTCAGATCGACATCCACCGTGCGCAGCCGCCCGTCGTTCACGAGTCGGGACAGCGTCACCTGGGTGCCCGGCTTCAGGTCGCGGGGGCTGGCCTGCTGCTGGAACGCGACCATCATCGCGTACCGGTTGCTCGACTTGATCGAGCCGGCCAGGAGCGAGCCGAGCGTCTCACCTCGTACGAGCGTGAGCACCTGGACGCTCTCGGCGGGAGATGCGTAGAGGCTCCCGAGCGTGCCGGCATAGGGGACACGCCCCGAGCACGCCCCGAGCGAGGCGGCCACAAGGGCGACCGCGGGCCGACACCGTCGCATCACCGTCTTCGCGTGCACCGATCCCTGTCCGATTCTCGCTCCCGAAGGCACCGGCCCGGCATGGACCGTCAGTCCATCTGCCGCCGGATGAACGTTGGAATGTCGAGCTCCACAAGCTGCTCGCGGGTCACCACCCGCTCCGGAAACCGCCCCAACGGAAGGACCGTCTCCGTCCTGCCTGCTCCCCCCACCGCCGCCACCCTCTGCTCCATCGGGCGTGGCTGCCGCGCCTGCGTCGCCGGCTGCAGAGCCTGCTCCGCCACGGGCTGAGGCACGTGACGCCGCCGGAAGTCCGGCCGGATCACCTTCTCCTCGTCCGTGGAGTCGAACCCGGTGGCGATCACCGTGACACGGATCCTGCCTTCCAGATTCGGATCGTGCACGGCCCCGAAGATGATCTCGGCGTCGTCACCGGCCTCCTCTTGAATAATGGAGGATATCTGGGTCACCTCGTCAATGGCGAGATCAAGGCCCCCGGTGATGTTGATGAGCACGCCGCGGGCTCCCTGGATCGATACTTCGTCCAGCAAAGGCGAGGAGATCGCCTCCTGGGCCGCCTCCTGAGCGCGGTTGTCACCCTCACCGAAGCCCGAGCCCATGAGGGCGGGTCCGCGGCACGCCATGATCGTGCGCACGTCGGCGAAATCGACGTTCACCTCGCCGCTCACGCGGATCAGGTCGCTGATGCCCTGAGTCGCATGCAGGAGCACCTCGTCCGCCTTCTTGAGGGCGTCGCGGAAGGACGTACCCTTCGGCACGACGGAGAGGAGGCGGTCGTTGGGCACCACGATCATCGTGTCCACGCAGCGGCGCAGCTCGGCCAGTCCCTGCTGAGCCTGGCGCTCCCGTTTCTTGCCCTCGAACGAGAACGGCCTCGTGACGATCCCGATCGTGAGCGCGCCCATCTCGCGGGCGATCTCCGCCACGATCGGGGCAGCGCCGGTTCCGGTTCCGCCCCCCATGCCCGCGGTCACGAACACGAGGTCGGCCCCCTCGAGCGCGGCCCGCACCTCACTCTCGCTCTCGGAGAGGGCCTGGCGGCCGATCTCGGGGCGGGCCCCCGCCCCCAGCCCCCGGGTCAGCTTCTTGCCGATCTGGAGCGTGATCTGCGCCCGGGAGCCCTTGAGGGCCTGGGCGTCCGTATTCATGGAGATGAACTCCACGCCCTCGAGGTCCTCGTCGATCATCCGGTTCACTGCGTTGCCCCCCGCACCCCCGACGCCGACCACCTTCATGCGGGCGTTCTGGGTCGGGGCCTCTTCGAACTCGAAGATCATCATGGTCTGCTCACCTCCCTCGTGACGTGGATGACGCGATGGAATCGTGGTCGATGCGCGCGGCGGTCGCTGCATCAGAAGAACTCCTTGAGCCAGGTGCCGAGCTTCGTGAACACGCCGGACGTGAGCGTGGACGCGCCTCGGCCCGTCTCCGCGAAGCGGTCGGCGCCCCAGAGCGCCAGGCCGGCCGCCACCGCGAACTTCGGCCGCGCGACGGAGTCGGCCAGGCCGCTCAGCCCCTCGCGGGGCACGCCCACCCGGACCGGCGCGGCGAAGACCTGCTGCGCCAGCTCGACGATGCCGGGGATGGCCACGGTGCCCCCCGTCAGGACGATGCCGGCACCGAGCTTGTCGAGGAGTCCCTGGTCCTGCAGCTCGCCCTCGATCATCCCGAACATCTCGTCCAGACGCTGCTCGATGATGTGCGCGATGAGCTCCCGGGCCACGTGGCGGCGCTGGCCCGGCGAGGGCCCCGGCACCTCCACCGTCTCCCGGGGATCGACGAGCTGCGCGAACGCGGTGCCATAGTGCTCCTTGGCCTTCTGTGCCTCGGCCCACGGGATCGAGAGTCCGTGGACGAGATCGCCGGTGAGCGTGGCGCCCCCGAACGGCAGGATCGCCACGTGCCGGATCTTGCCCTCGTAGTAGGCGGCCAGGTCCGTGGTGGAGGCGCCGATCTCCACCATCGCCACCCCGACCTCCTTCTCGTCCTCGGTCAGCACGGCGCGCGCTCCGGCGAGCGGCTCGAGCACCAACTCCTGGACACGATAGCCCGCCCGGTTCACGGCCTTGCGGATGTTGGCCCCCGCCGTCACCGCGCACGTGACGAGGAAGACCTCGGCCTCGAGGCGCACGCCGCTCATCCCCAGGGGATCCTTGATCCCGCGCTGGTGATCCACGCGATACTCCTGCGGGATCGCGTGCAGCATCTCGCGATCCGGCGGAAGCGCGACGGCCCGGGCCACCACGTGGACGCGCTCGACGTCGTCGGGCGTGACGTCCTCGTCGGCGACCGCGACCACCCCCATCGAGGTCGACGCGCGCACGTGGTCGCCACCCATGCCGGAGTACACCCTGTCCACGGTGGAGCCCGCCATGAGCTCCGCCTCCTTGATGGAGGCCCGCACCGATTCCGTGATCTCCTCGATGTTCGTCACCAGGTCGCCGCGCAGGCCTCCCGTGCGGGACTGACCGACTCCGAGGACGGTCAGCCCAGGCCGACGGGGGTCGCCCGTGATCTCGCCGATCACGGCGCACGTCTTGCTCGTTCCGATGTCGAGGCCGGCGATGAGATTGGCTCGCATGGTCTTCCCGTTTCAGCTTGAGCGGCGGACCACCACCTGGTCCGCATACCTGAGATCGATGGCGGTCGGCGGGTGGTCCGGGTCCCGCGCGAGCGCGTCCGCCAGCGCGGTGAGCCCCTCCCGGAGGCGTTCCGGGGGCGTATCCAGGCCCAGGAGGAAGTCCACCGGCGGATCGCTCCACTGCACGACCACCGTGTGGTCCTTCCTCTCCGACACGGTCGAGACCATCCGGCGGAAGGCCGTGTCCGCCTCGAACAGGCGGCCCACCTCCGCGGCGAGCTTCTGACCCGGAGGCGGCAGCTGGCGCGCCCCGCGCGCGGGCGTCGTCGGAGGCTCCATGACGGGGAGGTCCAGGGCATGGCGGGTCGGATCGATCGGGAGTCGGACCCCCTCGGCGTCGACCGGCACGAGCGTGGGCGTCGGCACGAACGCGATCGGACGCCGCTCGGTGACCTCGACCACGAGCGTGGAAGGGATCTCGCGGCGGACGCGCGCGCTCCGCACCAGAGGATCCGCCTCCAGGCGGCGGGCCAGCGTGTCGGTGTTGACCCAGATCGTCGTCCGGGGCGACAGGTCGAGGTCGCTCAGGGCCCGCGACCGGCTCAGGAACCGGAGACCCCGGATGTCGACGGTACGCACCCGGAAGGTCTCCATGCCGGCGACCGCGGGCACGATGCGGCTCCCCGCCTCCCACAGCGCCGCGACCGCCAGCGTCCCGACCAGGATGCGCGCCTGGCTACGCATGGACCCGCTCCCGCAGCCGACGCAGCACTTCGGGACCCACGCTCTCGATGGACCCCGCGCCCAGCGTCATCAGGACGTCTCCTTCCAGCAGCGTTCCCGCGATGGCCTCCGCGATCCCTCCGAGGTCCGGATGGTACCGCACGTCGCCTGCGCCCGCGGCGCGTGTGGCCTCCGCCAGCATTTGCCCGGTGACACCGGGGATCGCGGCCTCACGGGCCGGGAAGATGTCGCTGATCCACACGACATCCGCGATGGACAGCGCCCGCCCGAAGTCGGCAGCGAAGTCGCGCGTGCGCGAGTAGAGGTGGGGCTGGAACGCGACCACGAGCCGGGCGGAGGGGAATGCCGAGCGCGCCGCAGCCAGCGTGGCGCGGATCTCCGTGGGATGGTGCGCGTAGTCGTCCACGACGGAGACACCGCGCTCGGTGCCGAGCCGCTCGAAGCGGCGCGCCACCCCCCGGAACGACGCGAGCGTCTCACGGATGGAGGGCCACTCCACGCCGAAGCGGCGTGCGGCCGCCGCGGCGCCCAGGGCGTTGCGCACGTTGTGCAGCCCGCGAAGCGAGAGGGAGAGCTCGGCCGCGTCCCTTCCGTTCTCGACGACCCGGCAGGAGGTCGCCGACGGCCCCTCGCGGACGTCTACGGCCCTGAGCTGGCTCCCCGCGGAGGTGCCGAACGTGTAGCCCCGGCCGCCGAGGCCCGCCAGGAGCGAGGACGCACCGGAGTCGTCCGCGCACACGATCGCCGTCCCGTCGGGCCGGAGCCCCTCAAGGAAGCGCCGGAAGCCCTCGCGCACCCCCTCGAGATCCCCGTAGATGTCGAGGTGGTCGGCTTCCACGTTGGTGACCACCGCGACGTGGGGCCGCAGCGTGTGGAAGGAGCGATCGTACTCGTCCGCCTCGACCACGTAGAGGTCGTCGGCGCCGAAGCGGAGGTTGCCGCCCCACCCCTGCACCCGACCACCCACGAACCCGGTGGGATCCAACCCCGCGCGCGCCAGGATCTCGGTGGCCATCGCCGTCGTCGTGGTCTTCCCGTGCGTTCCGGCGACCGCGACGACACGGCCCTGGTTCACCCAGGCGCCCAGAGCCTCGGCGCGCTTGAGTACCGGGAGCGCCTCCTCGCGTGCCCGCAGCAGCTCGGGGTGGTCCACCGGCACCGCCGAGGTCACGACGAGCGCGGTGGCTCCCTGGGTGTGGAGGGGATCGTGCCCCACCGAGACGCGCGCTCCCAGGCGCTCCAGGTCCCTCAGAGCCCGGCTGTCCTTGACGTCGCAGCCGCTCACCTGCCCGCCGGTGCGCAGGAGGAGCTCGGCGAGCGCGCACATGCCGGCTCCGCCGATCCCCATGAAGTGGACGGGACCGGCCGCCGCCAGCGCGCGCAGGTCGACCGTGTTCATGCGGCTCCTCCCGCCGGCGAGAGGAGACCGGCGACGGCGCGCGCGATCTCGTCGGCGGCGCCGGGGCGCGCACGCTCCCGGGCGGCGGCCGACATGCGGGCCCGGGC
>JBJKSF010000137.1:0-22948 GCA_046704285.1 Longimicrobiales bacterium
CCCTGGTGGTCGGGCTCGCAGCAACTGCGGTGAGCCTAAGGGTGGGTAAGGGGGCGGGGCACTAGGGCGCCCCCGCCCCGCTCGGCGCGTCGCGGCCCGTCAGCTCCCCGCGACCGGAAGCTCCTCCAGCCTTGCGCGCTTCAGCATCTCGTTCACCTTCGCGACCTCGCCCTTCTGCAGGGCCTGCCATGACGTGGCCGTCTCCTCCAGGGCAGCTTGCTCCTTCTGGAATCCGGTCTTGACCTGCATGGAGGGCATGGACTCCCCGTTCGTGACCGCGCGCTGGAGCCCGCTCAGCGTGCCGCGCAGCGCGAGCAGCGAGTGAGGCGCGGGGCCCCCGTCGCCCACGCCGGCGGCGTCGGGGTTGGCCACGGGCGTGTGGCCGAGCACGTCGTGGGCCTTGGCGTCGAGGCGCGCGAGCGCGTCGAGCAGGGATCCGTGCCCGGCCGCCTTCGAGCGCGCCGAGGCGATCGCCTTGCGCAGCGCGTTCACCTGGCCGATCAGCCTGGACACCTCGCTCGACGCTCCGTGGATGCGCCTTGCCAGGTCCAACTCCGCCTCGATCGTTCCCTCCGGCGCCGGCGACTGCGGATCCGGCTCGACGACGAGGGGCTGCGTGAGCGTCTGCTGGCCGACGGTGAGCTTGACCGTGTACGTGCCCGGAGGCGCCCACGGGCCGCCGCCCCCGAAGAAGCCTCCCGCGGGCGCGCTCCCGCCGCCCGGCAGGGCCCAGTGCAGGTCCCACGTCCAGCGGTGCATGCCGGCCGCCGCGCTCAGCACCTCGGGCGTGGCGGCCCAGGCCGCGGGAACGTCCATCGTGTTCGGGTTCTGGCGGTGCGGCTTCTCCGTGCTCGAGTAGTGCCGCACGACGTTGCCGTTGGCGTCGAGGATGTCGAGCGAGACGGAGTCGTGGCCGCTCGCGAGGTAGTAGTCCAGGACGGCCCCGCGCGGCGGATTCTGGCCGGCCGCCAGATCCACCGGGTCCACGTACGGGGCCACGGCGGGCGAGGGCGCGCCGCGCCCGAAGCCCAGGATCTCGACCGCCGTGTCGGGCCGGAACAGCCAGGCCTTCGCGGAGGCCACCTGCGCGTCGAGCTGGCGCAGCGGCGCGATGTCGTCGAGGACCCAGAAGGCCCGCCCGTGCGTCGCCACGATCAGGTCGTTGTCGTGGATGGCGAAGTCGCGGATCGACACGACCGGCAGGTTGAGCTGGAGCGGCTGCCAGTGGTCGCCGTCGTCGAACGAGACGTACACGCCCAGCTCCGTGCCGGCGAAGAGCAGCCCCGGCTGCTCCGGGTCCTCGCGGATCGCGTGGACGTAGGCCCCGTCCGGGATGCCCGAGTCGATCGCCTGCCACGTCCTGCCCTGGTCCCTCGTGCGGTAGATGTGCGGGTTGAAGTCGTCGAGCTGGTGCGCGTCGACGGCCGCGAAGGCCTCGTTGCTGTTGAAGTGCGACGCCTCGATCATCGACACCATGCTCCACGGCTTCAGCTCGGGAGGCGTGACGTTGGTCCAGGTGCGGCACGAATCGGTGGTGAGCCAGATCAGGCCGTCGTCGGTGCCAACCCACACGCGCGTCGGGTCGAGCGGCGAGGGCGCGATCGTGTAGATCACGCCCCAGTGGTCGTGCGAGCGCTCGAAGGCGGTGAGGTCGTGCGCGGTGGCCGGGTCGAGGTTCGGCGGAGCTCCCGGGTTCTTGCGCGTGAGGATCGGGCTCGCGCGGTCCCAGCTCTGGCCGCCCGTGGTGGTGCGCCACAGGTACTGGTTGCCGAAATACAGCGCGTGCGTCCCCGCCTGGGAGAACACCACCGGCATCGTCCACACGTCCTGGAACTCGCTGTCGGGATAGGCGAGCTGGGGCGACACGTTCCAGCGCACGCCGGTGACCTGGTCGCAGCGCGTGACCGAGCCGTCGTAGGAGGTCCCGTACAGCGTGCGCCAGTTGTCGGGGTCGACCGCGATGTAGCCGCTCTCGCCGCCCGCGCACGCGTCGCCCCAGTCGCGGTAGGTGATGCCGCCGGAGCTGCTCCGGCTCACCACGACGCGCGCGCCGTTGTCCTGCTCGGCGCCGTAGACGCGGTACGGGAAGCGGTTGTCGGTGACGACGTGGTAGAACTGGCCGGTCGGCTGGTTGTTCCAGGAGCTCCAGCTCCGTCCGCCGTCCACGGTGACGATCGCGCCCTGGTCGCTCGCCAGGATCATGCGCCGATCGTTGTCGGGGTTGATCCAGAGCTGGTGGTAGTCGTCGCCTCCGGGAGCGCCCTTGAAGGCGGTCCACGTCGCGCCGCCGTCCTCCGAGCGGTAGACCGAGGTGTTCATGACGTAGACCACGTCGGCGTGGCGCGGGTCCACGGTGACGCTCCCGAAGTACCAGCCACGGTGCCAGATCCGGTCCTGCCCGGACATGAGCTTCCAGGTCGCGCCGCCGTCGTCGGAGCGGTAGACGCCGCCCTCGCCCTGCTTCGCGTCCACCTGGGCGTAGACCCGCTGCGGATCCGAGGGCGCGACCGCGATGCCGATGCGACCCACCCCCGCTCCCCCCGGGAGCCCGCCGCCGAGCTGGTGCCAGGTGTCACCGCCGTCCGTGCTCTCGTACACGGCGCCGAAGCCGTTCGAGGGGGGATACACGTTCCACGGAGGCCGCCGACCCGCCCACATCGCCGCGTAGAGGACGTCGGGGTTGCCCGGATCGAGCGCCAGGTCGATCGCGCCCGTGTTCGGGCCGCGGTAGAGGACCTTCTGCCACGTGCGCCCACCGTCGGTCGTGCGGAACACGCCGCGCTCCGTGTTCGGGCCGAACGCGTGGCCGAGCGCCGCGACCCAGACCCGATCGGGGTTCTTGGGGTCGATCACGATCCGGCCGATGCGGCGCGTGTCGTCGAGCCCCACGTGGTGCCACGTCCTGCCGCCGTCGTCGGAGCGGTACACGCCGTCCCCGTACGAGATGTCCGTGCGGATGTCGGCCTCGCCCGTGCCCACGTAGATGATCTCGGGGTTGGACGGCGCCACCGCGATCGCCCCGATCGAGGCGATCGGCTCGCCGTCGAAGATCGGGTGCCACGTCACGCCCGCGTCGGGGCTCTCCCAGACTCCTCCGTCCACCGCCCCGAAGTAGTAGTGCTCGGGGTGGCCGGGCACGCCGGTCACCGCGACCGTGCGTCCCGCGCGGAAGGGGCCGAGGAGACGCCAGCGCATGCCGGAGAACAGGGTGGAGTCGTAGACCTGGGCGCGGGCCGGGGCCGGGGCGGCGAGCGACGTCGCCAGGAGCGCCGCGCAGGCGAGCACGAGGGGGAGGGCGAGAGTGGAACGGCCGTCGCGAGAGAGGCCGACCGCGGGCTGGGCGAGCTTCGGCACGATGATCTCCGGTTGATGGAACGGCCGAATTGTAGGGGGGAGGGGTTCGGGACGCCAAGGGAAATTGGACGAGCGGCGCGGCCGACCGCGTTGCCCGCCCGGACGGAGCCTGCCCGTGCTCGCCCATGTTCCTGTCACGGCGGGGATCTCGGCGGCGGTGCACGTGTTCCATCCGTGGACGCAGTCGGCGGTGTCACGCGCCGGGCGTGACCGCGTACATTAGGGGCGCGCCCCTACCCTCCATCGTGCGCCGGGAGGCCACACCATGCGATCCATCGCTGCTCCGAGTCTCGCCGCGCTCACCGCCCTCCTCGTGCTCGCCGCCTGCGGGACCGGGGTCTCCCCCGCCCACAGGCTGACCGGGACCTGGCAGACGCCGAGCCTTTCCGCGGACGGCGGTATCCAGCTCCGGCTCAAGTCGGGCCTCTCATCCATCACGGGAACGGGGCAGACGATCGACTCGGCGCAGAGCGTGACGGCCTCGTACACGATCCAGGGCACGTACCAGGGCTCTTCGGTATACCTGTCGATGTCGTACCAGGGTGGAGGCACGGGCAGCTTCACGGGGACGCTCGTGGGCGACACCGCGATGCAGGGGACGTGGGCGCCGCCAGCGCCGGCGGCAGCCTCCACGATCAGCCTCATGAAACAGTAGGCGGACCCGGGTGTCACGCGCCGGGGCGTGATCTCGTACATTAGGAAGCAGGCCTGCCCGTACCTTCCATCGTGCGCCGGGAGGCCACCATGCGCTCCATATCCACGCAGACGCTCGCCGCCCTGGCCGCTCTCCTGGTGCTCGCCGCGTGCAGCAGCGGGGTCGCGCCCAACGGGGCGCTGGACGGGACGTGGCAGACGGCCAACCTCACGACGGACGGTGGCATCGAGATCGACATCAAGCAGCGCGGCACGTCCGTCACGGGAACGGGACAGACCCTGGACGCTACGCAGAGCGTGACCGCCTCGTACACGATCCGGGGCTCGTACCAGAACGCCGCGATCAATCTGTCGATGTCGTACACCGGCGGGGGGTCGGGCAAGTTCACGGGGCGCCTCATCGGCACCAACGTCATCCAGGGAACCTGGACGCCCCCCGCGCCCGACACCGCCTCCGTGATCACGCTCCTGCGGTAGGAGTGCCCGCGGCGGACCGCGGCGGAGCCTACTCCGCGCGGAGCACGGGCTCTCCGAGCACCTCCACCCTCGGCTCGACCCCGAGACCTGGGGCCGCGGAGGCGCGCATGCGGCCGTTCTCCCCGCGGGGCGCTCCCTCCGCGACGCTCACCGTGACGTAGCTGTTGAAGTCCGTCGACGTGAACAGCAGCTCGGTCGGCGTGCTGTGGGCGAGATGGGCGATGGCCGCCGTGACGATGTCGCCGCCCCAACTGTCCTCGATCGTCATCGCGACGCCCATGGACACGCACAGGTCGCGCGCCTGCCGGGCCCGGGTGAGCCCGCCCAGCTTGCTGATCTTGATGTTGACGACGTCCATGGCGCCGTCCGCGTGGCCGCGCAGCAGCATGTCGACGCCGTTCATGGACTCGTCCAGGACGAACGGGTGGTCCGTGCGGCGCCGGATGGCCAGGCACTCCTCGTAGCTCCTGCAGGGCTGCTCGATGTAGACGTCCACGTCGCGCACGCCGCGCACCACGCGCGCGGCCTCGTGCATGAGCCAGCCCGTGTTGGCGTCCGCCACGAGCACGTCGTCCGGCTCGAGCACGGCGCGCACGGCCTTGATGCGCGCGATGTCCGTGGCGGGATCGCCTCCGACCTTGAGCTGGAACCGGCGGTAGCCGGCCTCGCGGTATCCCGCCACGTTCTCCGCCATCTCCTCGGGGGACCGCTGGGAGATGGCGCGGTAGAGGTGGAAGTCCTCGCCGTAGCGCCCGCCGAGGAGCGTGCAGAGCGGCTGGCCGGACGCCTTGCCCAGGATGTCCCAGCAGGCCATGTCGAGGGCCGACTTCGCGTAGGGATGGCCCTGCAGGGTGCGGTCCATGAGGCGGGCGATGCGCTCCGTCCCCGTGGGGTCCTCCCCCAGGAGCGCGGGCGCGATCTCGGCGATGCCCGTGCGGGCCCCCGCCGCGTACGCGGGCAGGTAGACGGGTCCGAGCGGGCACACCTCGCCCCACCCGGTGATCCCCTCGTCGGTGTCGACGCGCACGACCGTGCTGTCGAAGACGTCCACGGACTTGCCGCCGGACCACGCGTAGCGTCCCTCGCGCAGCGGCAGGTCGACCTGATAGGCGGTGATGCGGGTGATCCTCACGGAAGGCTTCTCCGGCGCGAAAGGGTTCGAGGTGCTCCGGGCGGCTCGCGCCCGCGGACGCTCAGCGGAGCGTGTCGTTGAGGATGTTCTTGATGCTCTCCGGGCCGCGCACCATCCGGTGGAAGTTGCCGATCCAGGACTGCCAGATGAGCACCGCCCCGGCGAGCGTGAGGGCGATCGCCGCTCCGATCATGACGCGGCGGTACCAGTGATCGGGAAGGCGCTGGTGTCCCATCGCGGCCGTGCGCGCGACGCCCACGTAGATGCCGACGAACCAGAACAGGAAGGCGCCCATGAACGCCGCCGCGTGTCCCCAGCCCTGGTGGTACGCACCGAGGAAGAGCGGCGAGCCCACGAGCAGCCAGAAGACCCACGGAGCGGGGGACAGGAAGGCGAGCATCACGGCGTCGAACGTGCGACGGCGCGACGTGACCTTGGGCTCGCCCAGGGGGTTCTCGCCCGACTCCCGGTACGTGCGCACTGCCAGGAAGAGCACGAACAGGCCGCCGAGGATGCCGAGCCACCGGAGCGCCTGGTCGGGGAGCTCGTTGAGCAGCAGGGCGGTCAGGCTCATGACGGCCGTCTCCGACAGGAGCGGCACGGTGGCGACGCGGAACCCCGCCCAGAACCCGTTTCGCAGAGACGTCACGGCGATGAGCGCCGTGAAGGGCCCTGGGACCACCCCGGAGAACAGCCCCAGCAACGAACCGAGGATCAGAGCGCGGATCATGATCGGGCTGGCTCGCAGCGGACGGGGGAGGGTCCGGAACAGGGCACGTCGGGGGTCACCATCGCACTCCCGAGCGTGCAGCGACAGCGTGATAAGAAAAAGGCTGGCGCCTCGGAGCGCCACCCCACGGCCGGGCCGGGCGACGGGGCGCTCCGCTACTCCCGGGGGGCTGCCGCCATCTCACCGAGGGCCTCGACGAACCGGGCGGCGAAGGCTCCGGCTACACGGTCGGGCGCGCGGCCCTCCTGCACGCGGCGCCGCCAGAAGTCGACCGCCTCGCGCACGTGGGTGGGCCCGGGCGGTCGCCCGTCGATCGCCGCGGCGGCCGCCCGGTAGAAGACCTCGTCCGCGCCCGGGGGGCCCCACGCGGCCCCCTCCCAGTCGAGGAGCACGAGAGCGCCGTCCGCCGTGCGGCGCAGCGTCCAGGGCGCGAGCTCCCCGTGCATGGGCTGCCAGTGATGCGGTACCGACCCGAGGCGGTCGAGGCGGCCGAGGCCGACGGAGATCTCGCCGACGATCCCGCTGAGCGGCGGGTGGTCGGGGGGGCGGTGGATCTTCGCGGGAAGCGGCGTGAGCAGGAGGTAGGACCACCCCTCGACCTCCCCCGCACCGAGGACCTGCGGCGTCCGGTGGGAGCGGGGGCGGGACTCGGCCATCATCGCGAGCACGGAGACTTCGTGCCGGGCGAGGTCCGTGGCGGAGGAACGGAGCTTGACCGTGGCGCGCGGCTCGTGCTGGGAGAGCAGCAGCAGCCGCAGCTCGGGACGTGAGGCCACGGGATGGGCGATCGCCATGGAGTCGAACCCACCCACGACGTGACGCCACCGTGCGACCAGACTCGCCCACACCTCGTGCGACATCGGCGCCTTCCATGGCGCGGCGCGGCCGCGCAGCGCATGGGTACCGAGCGCGGCGGTCGCGACCCACGCCGCCCTCTGGGCGCGCACGGCTTCGCCGCGGCATGCCGTGTAGAAGGCGATGCCGGCCAGGGCGTCTTTCCGTGAAGACGTCGGGACGTCCACGTAGCCGACGTCCGGGGACATGCGTACGAACGCGATGTCCAGGAGGCTCTCCGGCCCGCTTCTGTCCTGGGCGCTCATCGAGGCGACAGTCGTGACCCCCGCGGAGGTTGGATCCTTGCGTGTCGTCCGCCGTTCCTACGACAGCAAGTTCCGTTCCTCCCTACTCCGGCGTCGCGGCCTCGACCGCCTGCTGCACCGACGCGAAGGAGTAATCGGACAGCGCCCGCCCCATCCCGCCGGCGACGCCCACGAGGACCGTGGGGGTGCCGCCGATCCCGAGGGCTCTGGCGAGATCGAGGTCCGCCGTGACCTGATCTGCGTGCGCGTCGGAGTCGAGGCAACGCTGGAACTTCCGGGCGTCGAGGCCGATCCCCTTGGCGGCCTGGACGAGCGCGGGCTCCTTGTCGGGGGCGTTGCCCCACGTCGCCTGGGTCCTGAAGAGCACCTGCTGGTAGTCCCAGAACCTGCCCTGGTCGTCGGCGCAGCGCGCGGCGCGCGCCGCGAGGAAGGAGCCGGTCTCGGGCTGGAGCGGGTAGTCGTGGTAGACGAGCTTCGCCTTCCCGGTCTCGACCAGCTGCTTCTCGATGACCGGCTCGATCCGAGTGGCGAACTCCGCGCAGTGCGGGCAGAGGTAGTCCTCGAACACGAGGATCGTGACCGGCGCGTCCGCGCGTCCCATCGTCACGCCCTTGGCCATGCGCGTGAGCTTCGCGGGGTCGTTCGCGCCCGGGATGTCCACCGGCTCCATCACGGGCTTTCCGCGCCCCCGACCGCCGATCGCGTACGAGACGACGCCGGCCCCCACGAGACCCACGAGGGCGAGCGCCACGTAGAAGTTCCTCAGGCTGGGTTGCGGCGGGGCTTGCGGCATGGGACTGGGACCGGGGCTCGGGTACCGGCGCCTGCTCTGACGTTCCCGCACAATACGGGAGCGGCGGCTTCGCCGCGAGGGCGGCCGCGGTCAGTTCGAGTGGGACGACTCCGTGGCGCGGCTGCCGGTGCGCTCCTCGAACTTACGCAGCGACTCGGCCTCCGCCACGATGACCATCCGGTCCCCGAGCTGGAGGACCAGGCTCGGGTTCGTGAACGTCGGCACGCGGTACGGCGCCCTGAGGACGTAGAGCACCTCCACGCCGAACTCCTGGCGGAGGTTCAGGTCGCGCAGCGTCCGGCCTGCCAGCTTCTCGGGCACGGGGACCTCGGCGAGGCGCATGCCGTAGCCCAGCTCCATGCCCTGCGTCTCGAACTTGAAGCTCCTCTTGCCCGCGAGCGTATGCGCCAGGCGCAGCTTCTGCAGCTCGCGCGAGTAGCGCTCCATCACGTCCGCCGCGAGCACGACACCGACGACCACGTCCCTGGCGTCGACGACGGGCAGCAGGTCGGCGTTCGTCGCGGTCAGCATCTGCAGCGCCTGCTCGACGTTGTCCTCCGTGCGCAGCGCCCGGGTCTCCTCCGCGAGGTCCGCGGCCATGAGCACCGACTCGAGGGCGCTGCGGTCGTCCAGGGCCTGGTGGAGGTCCTGGACGCGGATGACGCCGACGAGCTCCCCCTCCGAGCCCACGACGGGGAACGTGTTCTGGGTGCTCCCGAGCGCCTGGGTGAGCACGCCCGGCAGGGGCGCGTTCTCGGCGAAGGAGCGGAAGTCCTTGCGCAGGATGCTGCGCACGCTGAGATGCTCGAGGATGCTCTCCTCGCGCCCCTTGCGCAGGGAGATGCCCCTCCACTTGAGCTTCTGCGTGTAGATGGACTCCTCCTTGAGGGAGGAGGCCACGACGCTGGAGAGGATGCACGCCAGCATGACCGGGAGGATGATCTCGTAGTCCCCGGTGAGCTCGACCATGATCATCATGCCGGTGAGCGGCGCGTGGGACGTGGCCGCGACCACGGCGCCCATGCCCACCAGGGCGTACGCGGCCGGGCTGCCGTGCGCGAACGGGGCCCAGCGCGCCACCACGTCGCCGACCGCACCGCCCAGGGCGGCGCCGACGAACAGCGACGGGACGAACACGCCTCCCGTCCCGCCCGAGCCCAGAGTGAAGGAGGTGGCGGCGATCTTGACGAATATGAGGGCGATGAGGAGCCCCACGGGAAACGCCCCGTGGAGCATGGCGTCCATGGGAGCGTGGCCCGTCCCCAGGATCTGGGGGAAGAAGATTCCGACCGTGCCCACCACGAGGCCGCCGACGGCGGGCTTGAACCACACGGGAGCCTTCAGCTTCTCCCACACCCGCTCCTGCCCGTAGAGGAAGAGCGTGAAGCCGACCGCCACGAACCCCGCCGCGAGCCCCAGGACGGCGTAGGGCATGAACTCCCACGCCGACTTCAGTGTGTACGTCGGAATGGCGAATTCGCCGGCCGTGCCGAAGACGGCCCGCACGATCGCCGTCGCGGCGATGCCGGCCATGAACACGGGCGTGAAGGACGAGATGCCGAAGTCGCCGAGCACCACCTCGAGCGCGAAGAGCGAGCCGGCGATGGGGGCATTGAAGGCCGCGGCCAGGCCACCGCCCGCGCCGGCGGCCACGAGCGTGCGCATGCCGTCCTCGCCGAGCCCGAAGATCTGGCCGACGACGGAGCCGAGGGAGGCCCCCACCTGGATCATCGGCCCCTCCCGCCCGGCGCTCCCCCCGCTGCCGAGCGTGATGGCGGCGGAAGTGCCCTTGACGACCGCCACGCGACCCCGGATGCGCCCGCCGCGCATCAGGAGGGACTCCATGACCTCCGCCACGCCGTGACCCGCGTCGTCCCGCGAGAAGATCCAGACGATGGGCCCGACGAGGAGGCCGCCCAGCGCCGGAGGCAGCATGACGAGCCACCACGGCTTGTTCCGCGCCGCGGCGAGCAGGTCCTCCGAGCCCCAGAAGACGTGCTCGACGCCCGCGATGCCCAACCGCACCGCGACCGCGCCGAAGCCGGCGGCGACGCCCACGATGGCCGCGAGCAGAAGCAGCCGCAGGTGCGGGTCGCGGCTGAGGCGTCGGATCCGGCGCCGCGCCTTGTCCATGTTGCGCCGCGTCCGGACCCACTCCTTGTGGAACCGCTCCGTGCTGCTCACCGTCGCGGGAGGCTCCTGTCGGGCCGGGCAGGGAGAACGATCATGGCGGTCAATCGTAGGAACAACGGAGGGGATCGTCTACTGGCGGACGTCCGCGGCACTCCTTGTCGCGCCCACCGACGCCTTCGATCTTGGTAGGCTCTGCTCCACGACCCCGCCCCTCGGAGCCCATGTCCCCTCCCGTCAGCCGGTCCGCATCGTGAGGGAGGACGGGTCGTTCGGCGAGGGCGCCCGCGCCCTGCTGCGCCAGCGCGACTACATGGTCTTCCTGACCACCCGCGGCCTCGGCGTCCTGGGAACGCAGAGCCAGACCGTGACCATGGCCTGGCAGGTGTACGCCCTCGCGCGGCTCCACAGGGGGGTCGCCGAGTCGGCGCTGTACGTGGGATTCCTCGGGCTCGCGAGCTTCCTGCCGCGATTCTTCCTCACGCTGCCGGCCGGCGTCGTCACGGACCGCCACGCACGCCGCACGATCCTCGTCGTCTGCTTCGTGGTGGAGGCGGTGTGCGCGCTCGCGCTGGCGTGGGCGGCGGTCGCGGGCGTGGCGTCCGTCCCGGTCCTCATCGGGGTCGCGTTCACGTTCGGCATCGCACGGGCGTTCAGGGCGCCGGCCGGCGCGGCGCTCGGGCCGATGCTGGTGCCGAAGGATCTCCTGCCGCGGGGCATCGCCTGGAACTCCCTGGTGGCGCAGGCGGCCACGATCGTCGGGCCGGCGCTGGCGGGCCTCCTGGTCGGGACCTGGTCGCCGGCCGTCTCCTACGGGGTGTCGCTCGGGCTCTACGCGGTCGCGGTGACGGGGCTCCTGTTCATCCGCCGCCCCACCAGGCCCGAGCGCAGGAACGACTCGCGCCTCGAGCAGGTGCGCGAGGGCCTCGCCTACCTGCGCGACAACCGCGTCGTGCTGGGCGCGATCTCGCTCGATCTCGTCGCGGTCCTGCTGGGTGGGGCCACCGCGCTGCTGCCCGTGTTCGCCCGGGACATCCTCCACGTCGGCGCCCAGGGCTACGGCTTCCTGCGCGCCTCTCCGGCGGTGGGGGCCGCGGTGGTGGCGCTCGTGCTGGCGGGCCGTCCGATCCACCGCAAGGCGGGACCGATCATGTTCTCCGGCGTCGCGGTCTTCGGGGCGGCGACGGTCGTCTTCGGCCTGTCGAGGTCCTTCGCGCTCTCGCTCGCGGCGCTCGCGGTGCTGGGCGCCGCCGACATGCTCTCGGTCTACGTGCGCCAGACGCTCATCCAGATCGTCACGCCCGACCCCATGCGCGGGCGCGTGGCGGCCGTGTCGTACCTGTTCGTCGGCGCCTCGAACGAGCTCGGGGAGTTCGAGAGCGGCGTCACCGCGCGCTTCATGGGACCCGTGCTGGCCGCGGTCTTCGGCGGCGTGGGCTCCCTGGCGGCGACGGGGCTGTGGGCGCGCCTGTTTCCCGAGCTGCGGCGCGTCGACCGGCTGGCGTGAGGGGAGCGGCAGGAATCGCGTTGGAAGAGAAAAGGCCGGCGCGTCCGTCGGGGACGCGCCGGCCCTTGCGAGCGTGCGAGCGTCCGGGCGTCAGCTCGCGCCCACGTGCTGGACGAGCTGGAAGGTGGCGATCGCGTCCACGTAGGTGACCGACGCCTGCAGCTCGGCGAGCCGCGCCGCCGTGAGCTGGTTCTGCGACGTGACCACCTCGTAGTTCGTGGCCGCGCCCACGGCGAAGCTCTGCATCTCGCCCTGGAGGCTCAGCTCGGCGGCCTCGCTGGCGCGCCGGGCGGCCTGGAGCTGCAGGTAGGCGTTCCGGACGGCGTAGCCGGCGTTGGTCACCTGCGTGATGATCGTGAGCTCCTGGTTCTTGAGCGTGAGGTCGGTCTGCTTGAGCTGGAGCCGGGCCGCCTCGAGCCTGGCCCGGTTCGGGTTCGGTCCGATCGGGTAGGAGCCCTGGAGCCCGAAGGTCCAGGTCGGCGCGACGAGGCTCGAGATGTTATTGAGCGCGTCGGTATACCCGCCGGGCGAGCTGAGCACGGCGGGTCCACCGATCTGGCTGGCCGTGTACTTGTCGCCCCCCAGGCCCTGCAGCGAGTAGCCCGCGGTGAAGTTCAGCGTCGGCAGCGCCGTGTTCTTGGTCACGTCCAGGTTCACCTGGCTGATGTCGCGCTGCTGTCGCTGCTCGCGGATGTCCGTGCGGTCCTTGAGCGCCGTCTGGATCGCCGCCGGGATGTCCACGCTCTGCTGGGTCAGGGTGAGCTGGCTGGTGGGGTCGATGACCTGGCCGAAGAGCGGATCGCCCGGGCCGCTCACGAGCAGCTGCTTGAAGGCGAGCTCCTGGTTGTGCCACGTGACCTGGGCCGCGAGCAGTGCCTGCTCGGCGCTCGCCGCCTGTGCCAGCGCCTGCAGCGTCTGGGTCTTCGTCATCTGCCCGACCCGCATCTGGAGGCTGTCCTCGTGGAGCAGCTCCTGCGCCTGCTGCAGGTTGCGCTTCTGGATCTCGATCCCCTCGATCGCCTCGCGCAGCGCCCAGTATCCCTGCCGCACCTGGTTCTCGATGTTCGCGACCTGGGCCGTGACCTGGAGACCGGTGATCGAGGTCTGGATCTGCTGCGTCTGGACCGCCGCGCGGGTCGCGTCGGTCGCGAGCCCGGCGAGCAGCGGCTGCGTGTAGTTCAGGCTGAGCGTCGAGCCGTAGCTCGGGTTGTACGTATTGAAGGCGCTGTTCGACGAGGTCCGGTTGTTGTTGAAGTTCAGGCTCAGGCTCGAGCCCAGCCAGGGCATCGGCTCGCTCAGCGCTCCGTTGAACGTGTACCGCTTGGTCAGGACCTGAGGGGTGTTCGCGCCGACGCTGAGCTGGCTCGAGGGCAACGCGGTGGAGTTGTTGTAGCCCAGGTTCATGCTGAACGTGGGCATGAACGCGGCCTCCGCGGCGCGCAGGCTGTACTGCTGGATCTCGGGGTTCAGCCTGGCGGACTGGACGTTCAGGTTCGAGTTGAGCGCCCGCGCGATCGCGTCCTCGACCGTCATCGACACCATCGTCTGGCCCGGCTCGACCGGCGGCTTCGCCTGTCCCACGACATACGGAGCGAGACCGGGCGTCGTGTCCGCCCGCTGCTGCGCCGAGACCCCCGCCGGAACGGCGAGGGCGGCGACCAGCACCCACACTCTAGGATCCATGAAATGCTTGGACATGACGCTTCCCCTGTTCGTCCATGAAACCGACCCGTCGACCCATCCGCGAACGGGGGGGCGGAGTCGCACGGCCGCGGCTCGCGGACCCGATGCGCCCTTCCCCGTGATGGGAGCTATCCGTCCAAGTTGACACGCGAGGGGCGCCGGGTGTTAGGGACGGCCGCCGGGTCCGCCCGCCTCAGGCCTGGAAATACGCCTCCACGAAGGCGGCCAGCTGAGGCTCGTGCAGCTCGGCGAGGCGCCGGCCGAAGCGCTCGAGGCGGCGCATGTTGTCCGGCGACGCGTGGTCCATCTCGGGGTCCAGGCCGCGGATCTCCAGGTGGTCGGCGGCGTCGTGGAAGCTGCCGTCCACGCGCAGGTACTGGCGCTCGATGCCCAGGCTGGCGAACACGGTACGGAGCTGGAAGTCGACCGTCTGGGCGACGCCCTCCATGAGGATGTCGATGAGCGGCCTGAGCCACTCCACCCGGCCCCAGTCCTTGCACGCGTCGTAGGGGATCGACCGGGGCGAGCGGCCCGTTCCGAGGGAGAGCAGCACGACGTCCTGGATGCTGCGCGCCAGCTTGTCGGAGCGTACCGCCTCGACGAGCGCGCACGCGGCCGGGTTGTTGGCGAAGACGCCTCCGTCGATCATCGCGGTGGCGTCGGGGACGTCGTCCAGGCTCTCGGGCAGGGCGGCCTCGAAGTAGGTCGGGGCGGCCGAGGTGGCGCGCGCGACCTCCCGGGCGAGGTAGTTGGCGCCGGGGTCCCGCGCGGCGTCGAACTGGGTGAAGAAGTACGGGCGGTAGGCCTCGGTGGCGTACGCCGTGACCAGGCAGGGCTTGACGAGATCCTTGAGCTCGACGTCGCCGAGGTAGCGCCCGAGGGCGCTCTCGAGCGGCCTGGACGGGTACTTCTCGTCCGCCCAGCCGCCGAGCGACTGGATCTTCTTCCACAGGGAGCGGTGGAAGATGCCCTCGCCGTTCTGCAGGTAGAGGGCGAGCCCGTCCTCGGCGCTGAAGCGCGCCCGGCCGGGGCGCTCCGGGTCCGGAGCCAGGTAGAGGCAGGTGAGGATCCCCCCGGTGCTCGTGCCGGCGACGAGGTCGAAGCAGTCACCGATGCGCAGCGTGTCGTCGCCGCGCACCTCCTGCACCAGCCTCTCGACCGTGCCGAGCACGGCGGCGGGGATGATGCCGCGGATCCCGCCGCCGTCGATGGAGAGGATCCGGAAGTAGCGCTTCGGCGGGCTCGCGTCCTCGGCCATGGCTCACGCGGGTGTAGGGGATGCAGGCGGGGGACGCGCCACGCTACGGCGGCACCGGGCCGCCGGGCAAGGGGCGCCCCCGTCGCTTGACGCTCCTCCCCGTCGACCGTAGCAATTACGCCGCACGCCGAGTCTCCCACCGGGACCGATCATGATCGCGACGCTCCTCGCGGCCGCCCTGCTCGCGGCGCCGCCGCAGGCCGACACCGGCTACTTCGAGCAGGGTGTCTCCTACCGGATCGAAGCCTCGCTGGACGAGCGGGACCAGGTGCTCCACGGACGCGCCCGCATGCGCTACGTGAACCACGCGCCGGTCACGCTCGACACCCTCTACTTCCACCAGTACCTGAACGCGTTCCGGCCGAACAGCGCGTGGGCGCGGCGGGAGCTCCGGTTCGGGATCACCCGCTTTCAGGACCTGGGGCCCCGCGAGCACGGCTACGAGCGCTTCACCGCGCCCGTGCGCGTGAACGGGACGCCGGAGCGTCCGGTCTATCCGTTCTCCCCGGACTCGACGGTCGCGGCGGTGCCGCTTCCCCGTCCGCTCGCCCCGGGGGACAGCGTCGTCGTCGACATGGACTGGGACGCGCGCCCGTCCACGGTGCCGCGCCGCCAGGGGCGCCGCGGGCGCCACTGGGACTTCGCCGAGTGGTATCCGCGCATCGCGGCCTACGACCGCGACGGCTGGGAGTACCACGTCCTGCTCCCCCAGGGGGAGTTCTACGGCGAGTTCGCCACCTGGGACGTGACGCTCGACGTGGCGTCCGACCAGGTGATCGGCGCGACCGGCGTGCCGGTCCAGGGGGACCCCGGCTGGCGGAAGGCCGCGGCGCCCGGCCAGCGCGTCGAGTACGCCCGTGACGCGTTCGGCACCCCTCCCGCCGAGCCGCTCGGCCTGCTCACCGGCGCGCCGGCTCCCGGGCGCAAGCGCGTCCGCTGGCTGGCGCGGAACGTGCACCATTTCGCGTGGAGCACCGCGCCGGACTACGTCTACGAGGGCGGGAAGGTGGGCGACGTGCTGATCCACGTCCTCTACCAGCCGGGAGACACGTCCTGGGCGGGCGGCACGGCCGTGCACCGCTCGGAGCTCGCGCTCGGCTGGCTCGAGACGAAGCTCGGGCCCTATCCCTATCCCCAGCTCACGAACCTGCACCGGATCGAGGGAGGCGGCACGGAGTTCCCGATGATGGTGATGAACGGCGGCGCCTCGCAGGGGCTCATCACGCACGAGTTCACGCACCAGTGGGCCATGGGCATCCTGGCGAGCAACGAGTGGAAGCACGCCTGGCAGGACGAGGGCTTCGCCACGTTCATGGCCGACTGGTACGCCGAGGAGCACGGGAACCCCACCGCGGGCCGCGACGCCCTCGACGGTCTGGCGCGCTGGGAGCGCCAAGGGATCTCGCAGCCCGTGGACCTGCCCTCCGAGGACTTCGTGGACGAGCGCATGTACGCGATCATGTCGTACAGCAAGGGTGCCGCGTTCTTCCACATGATGCGTGGGCTCCTGGGGGAGCGGGCGTTCGCGAAGGGCCTCATGGAGTACTCGCTGGCGAACCGCTACCGGCACGTCCGGCCCGCGGATCTGGAGCGCGCCATGGAGCACGCGAGCGGGCAGGACCTGCGCTGGTTCTTCCACGAGTGGCTCGACACGAACCTGCGGCTCGACGACGCGCTCGGAGAGGTGACGACCACGTATACGGCGGGGGGATGGCTCAGCCGGGTCGAGGTGATCCGGCGGGGCGGCGCGTGGATGCCCGTGACGCTCCAGGTCGGATCGCGCAGGGAGCGGCTGACGTCCCGGGACTGGCGTCAGGTAGTCCAGGTGCTCACGCCCGAGCGCCCCGACTCCGTCGTGCTGGACCCGGACGGGGACCTCCTCGACGTGGACCGCTCCAACAACGTCCGGGTGCTGCAGTGACGCGTGCCGGCGGGGCGTCGGAGCGCGCCGCCGGGGCCGCGCCCGTGGACGTGCTCACGGGCCGCAGCGAGGCTCACCTGTGCTCGAGCGCCGAAGCGGCCCGGCTCGGCGCCCGCATGCACCGCGAGGTCGTGGAGCCGTTCCTGCGCCTGCGCGTCGCGGCGGGGGTGGCGGGCTTCGACCTGCGCGTCCTGTCCGGCTTCCGGAGCTTCGGACGCCAGCTCGCCATCTGGAACGGCAAGGCGGCCGGGGAGCGGCCCGTGCTGGACGAGCGCGGCCGGCCCATCGACCTCGCGGGCCTGAGCGAGCGCGAGCTGGCGCTCGCGATCCTGCGCTGGTCGGCCCTTCCCGGCGCATCGAGGCACCACTGGGGGACCGACCTGGACGTCTACGACGAGGCGGCCCGGCCGGAGGGCTACGAGGTGGAGCTGCTCCCGGAGGAGGTGGAGCCGGGAGGGATGTTCGGGCCCCTGCACGCGTGGCTGGACGAGCGCATCGCCGCCGGCGAGGCGGAGGGCTTCGCCAGGCCGTACGACGAGGACCGGGGCGGGGTGGCGCCGGAGCGCTGGCACCTGAGCTTCGCGCCGCTCGCGGGGCCGTGGATCCGGCGCATGACGGCCGATGCGCTGCGCCCTGTGCTCGCCGAGGCGGACATGGGCCTCAAGGCGGCCGTGCTCTCCGACCTGGACGAGATCGTGGACCGCTTCGTGACGAACGTGAGCCCGGCTCTCGCGTGAGCCTGCGCGCCCCCGCCGAGCAGGGAACGATCCCGTTCGAGCCGGACGGGTACGGGCGCTCGGCGCTCGGCCTTCCCCTCGAGGTGTGGCGTCCGTCGGGCCCGGCCCGGCTCCTGGTGTTCGCCGGCATCCACGGCGACGAGCCCGAGACCACGCGGGCGCTGTCGACGGCGCTGCGCCGCCTGGCGGAGCCTCCCGGCGCGTGCGCGGTCGTGCTGGCCGCCAATCCGGACGGCCTGCTGAGGGGCACGCGCGGCAACGGGGCGGGGGTGGAGCTGAACCGCAACTTCCCGACCCGGGACTGGCGAGCGGAGCCGGTGGCCCACCGCGCGACCCTGGACGCACCGCGGGAGGTGCTGCTGAGTCCGGGTCCCGAGCCGGGCTCGGAGCCCGAGACGCGCTCGCTCATCGCGCTCATCGAGGAGCTCGGGCCGGAGACGGTCGTGGCGCTGCACGCCCCGCTCGGCTGCGTCGACGACCCCGGCCCTAGCGCGGTGGGCCGCTGGCTGGCGGAGCGGACCGGCCTTCCGCTGGTGGACGGCGTCGGCTACCCCACGCCCGGCTCCTTCGGCACGTGGGCGGGAGAGCGGGGGCTCTCGGTGGTCACGTGGGAGCTTCCGCTCGCCTCGCCGGACGAGCTCGCGCGCGCGTACGTGCCGGTGCTCGTGGACCTCCTCGTCGGTGGAGGTGGGCGGCCGTGATCCTCAACGTCGTCTGGGTCGGGTTCTTCCTGGTGGCGCTGGTCGTGGGGCTGGTGCGCTTGATCTTCTTCCACGACACGCAGGTCTTCACGGCCATGGTGGACAGCACGTTCGACATGGCCAAGCTCGGCTTCACGGTCTCGCTGGGCCTGACCGGCGTGCTCACGCTCTGGCTCGGGCTGATGAAGGTCGGGGAGGCGGGCGGGGCGGTGGATCTCGTGGCGAAGCTCGTGCTGCCGCTCACGCGCCGGATCTTCAAGGACGTTCCCCCGGACCATCCGGCGCACGGCTCGATCATCATGAATTTCGCGGCCAACGCGCTCGGCCTCGACAACGCGGCCACGCCTCTCGGGCTCAAGGCGATGCAGGAGCTGCAGGACCTGAATCCCGAGCCGGACCGGGCGACCGACGCGCAGATCATGTTCCTCGTGCTCAACACGTCCGGGCTGACGCTGATCCCGATCAGCATCATGGTCTACCGGGCGCAGCTCGGGGCGGCCAACCCGTCGGACATCTTCCTGCCCATCCTGCTGGCGACGTTCTTCTCGACGCTCGCCGGGTTCATCTCCGTCGCCGTCGTGCAGCGCATCAACGTGTTCGACCGGGTCGTGCTGGCGTATCTCGGAGGCGCCACCGCGCTCGTGGGCGGCGCGCTCTACTACTTCGCGCACCTCCCGCACGACCGGATCCAGACGATCTCCAACGTGGTGGCCAACGTCCTCCTGTTCGGCGTCATCACCTGGTTCATCACGATGGCGATGGTCAAGCGCGTCAACGTCTACGAGACGTTCATCGAGGGCGCCAAGGAGGGCTTCCCGGTCGTCATCAAGATCATCCCCTACCTGGTGGCGATCCTGGTCGCGATCGGCGTGTTCCGCGCGAGCGGAGCGCTGGACTACATCGTCTCCGCGATCGGGAAGGGGGTGGGGGCGCTGGGGCTCAACACGGCGTTCGTGCCGGCGCTGCCCACGGCGTTCATGAAGCCGCTCTCCGGAAGCGGTGCGCGCGGCATGATGGTCGAAGCGATGAAGCGCTACGGCGCCGACTCGTTCGTGGGCCGCCTGACCTGCGTCTTCCAGGGATCCAGCGACACCACGTTCTACATCATCGCGCTGTACTTCGGGTCGGTGGGGGTGCGCAGGACCCGCTACGCCGTCACCTGCGGGCTGATCGCCGACCTGGCGGGCGTCGTGGCCGGGATCTTCATCGGCTACCTGTTCTTCCACTGACGCGGCGGGTGGTCGGGGATCGACACCCCTCCGCGGACGCCCGGAGCGCTCGCCACCCAGCGTGCCAGACGCTCGTGCAGCCCGGGCGGATAGCCGCGGGAATTGCGGGGGCCGAGCATCAGGCCGTGCGACGCCTCCGGGATCACCCACAGGGTGAGCGGCACGCCCTGCCGTGCCAGGGAGTCGAACGCCGCCCGATGCTTCTCGATCAGCAGCCGGTCGTCGCGCTCGCCCAGCACGACCAGCACGGGGATGCGGAGCCGCGCGTAGGCCTCTCGCGGGTCCTCACCGAGCATGCCGCGGTAGGTGTCCCAGTAGGGCGCGGCACGCTCGGGGATCGGCCGGGGGGCGTAGCGGGTCCTCCACGGCCGGTCCTGGTAGCGGGCCGCGAAGGCGAGCAGGCTGTCGTAGCCCGACCGCTCGGCCGCGTAGCGCATCGTCCGCGCGTACAGCTCCATCGCCTTCGCCACGTCGGCCTCCGCCAGGCCCTCCCGGCGCAGGACGCCGCGCTGGATGTCCGCGAGGACCACGCGGCCCGGCAGGCCCGGGCACACCCGGCACACGAGGAACCTCACGTCGGCGCGGCGCGCCGCCACCTGCGGCACCACGAACCCGCCCTCGCTGTTGCCGAAGAGTCCCATCCTCGTCGCGTCCACCTCGGGCTGGCGGCGGAGCCAGTCGAGCTGCGCCTCCACGTCGCTGCTCCACGCGGCGTGGGTGAGGCCGTTCCACGTCCCGCCCGAGCCGCCCGTGCCGCGCTTGTCCGTCACCAGCACCGCCACGCCGCGCCAGGCGAGGAGGTCGCCCACGTAGCGCGGAATGCGCCGGGTCTCGGGGCCGGAGCCGGACACCATGACCGCCGCGGGGTGGGGTCCGGGACCCGGAGGCAGCACCAGCGTACCGGCGAGGCGCACGTCGCCGTTGGCGATCGTGACGTCCCGCTCGACGAGCGGCGCGCGACGGCCGTGCAGGGTGCGGCCGCCTTCCGTCCAGGTCAGGGCGGGCGCCGGGCGCGCGGTCTCCGTGAAGCGGACACGATACGCGACCGGCTCGTGCTCGAACCACCCACTGCCCGCCTCGAAGGAGCCGTCGGCGAGCGGGTAGAGCGCGCGTGCCCGGCCGGTGGCGTACTCGGTGACCGACAGCACCGGCCGGCCTCCCACCTCGTCGGCGAGGTCGACCACGTGGACGAGCCGGCCGTCCTCCAGGACGTACAGGCCGGTCAGCGCGTCGGCGCGGGCGGCGGGTAGGAATCGGTCGGACGGGATCTGCGCGACCGCCGGGCCGCGAAGCATCGCCAGCGCGCCGAGGAGGATCGCGCTCGGACGGAGAGCCCGCGAGCGGATAGGGTCGCTCACCATCCCTCCTGTTCCAGGGCCACACCCAATCTGAATGTGGCGCTCGCCGACCTCGGGTGCCATCCCGAGGTCGGCGAGCCGGCCATCTCTCGGACGCGCACGCGCTCAGCTCGCCTTCCTGAGCCGGATGTCGCCGTTGACCGTGCTCATCTCCAACCGGCGGCCGCCCTTTCCGATCGTCGCCGTGATGTGGCGCGGCCGGATCCGGCCGACGACCGTCAGCGGGAAGTCCGAATGGATGGAGCCGTTCACGGTGCGCGCGTCCAGCTCGGCATCGAGGTCCGCGGGCATCTCCGCCGTGATGCTCCCGTTCACGGTCTCGAGCTTCAGGTCGCCGGTCCAATCCGCGCGCCCCATCGACAGATGGATGGAGCCGTTCACCGTGCGCGCGTCCGCCTGTCCGCCCGTCGAGACGTTCACGCCGCCGTTCACCGTGCGGGCGACCACCTCGCCGCTCAGGTCGCTTGCGTCCACGCTCCCGTTCACGGTGCGGCCCGTGAAGCGCACGCCCGCCGGGACCTTCACGACGAAGTGGACCTCGACGTCGTTGTCGCGGACGCTCATGTGGCCTCCGGCCCCGGGCTCGCAGCGGTTCTCGCGCTCTCCCCGCGGCGTCGGATACACGGCGCAGATCGTCACGCCCTGGCCGCTCTTCACGACCTGGATGTGCACCGAGGCGGGGTCGCTGTGGCGTGCCGTCTTGGTCGCCGACACCTCCACCTCCGAGCCCGACGCGGGCTCCGCTTTCACGCCCCCGTTCACGCCCTTGATCTCGATGACCTCACCCGCCGGCACGGTCCCTCTCCAGTGGAAGCCGCCCGACTCCTGGGCGGCGACCGGAGCCGCCAGCATCGCCGCCAGAGCCACCGCCACGCTCGTCCTCATCATGTGACCACCTCCCGTTGTCTCGGGTTCAGTCTTTCGCACGCTTCAGGACCACCGCGCCGTTGAACGAGTCGAGCTCGACCCGGGCGCTGCCGTCGCCGACCGTGAACGTCATGTGGCGGCCTTCCGTCGAGGAGGTGAGCCGCAGCGGGAAGTCCGTGTCGAACGTCCCGTTGAAGGCGGTCACGGAGATCGTCGCGTCCGCGAGCCGGGGAACGAACAGGCTGACCTCTCCGTTGTGCGACGACAGGTGGTAGAAGCCCGACGGGCGGATGGCCCCGTGGAGCGTCACCGCCCCGTTGACCGTGCTCGCCTGCACGCTTCCGCCGTCCACGCTGTCCAGCGTGATGCCGCCGTTGACCGTCTGCGCCTCGACGTCGCCGGTCACGTTCCGAAGCGTGATGCCGTCATTCACCGTCTGCGCGTGCACGCGCGCCCGGGCGTCGGACACGTCGACGGCCCCGCTCACCGAGGTGACCGAGACGAACCGGCTTCCGCCCCGCACGTGGATCGAGCCCTCCGTCGACTCCGCCACGACCTCCCCTCCCGCGCCGTCGACCCGCAGGTCGGAGGACTGGGACCGGAGGTGCAGGTCCATCCACGCGGGCACGGTGATCCGGTAGTCCACGTCTCCGGATCCGCCGACCCACCGCGTCCGCACCCCGACCTCCCCGCCCCCGTAGTGGACCTCGACCGCACCGGCCGGGTCGGCCACTACCCGCACCGCGTCGCGCTTCCAGGTATCGACGGCGACGCGTCCGGAGCGCGCCTCCACGCGCAGCTGCGCTCCCTTCGTCACCGCGAGCGTGGTGTCGAGCCTCTGCGGCATGACACCCGTCGCCAGGGCGATGCCCATCGCCATGATGCCGATCATGATCGTCTCCCTGTATCCGTGTCCCCTCGTCCTTGCTTCACGTCGACGCGCCCGCGACGCCCACGGCCATGCGCAGCACGTCCAGCTTCTGCAGCATGGTCGAGGTCAGCGAGCGGTTGAGGTATCCGTTCGTCGGTTGCCGACGCAGCGCCTGGCGGATCTGCACGAGCGCCGAGTCGATCGTCGCGAGGTTGCGCTCGAGCACCCGGGCGGCCGCGGGATCCAGGCGGTCGCGGCGCTCCTTCAGCACGGCCTCCAGATCCGCCACCGCGCGATCCACCTCCACGTCGGACGCCGTCCGGCTCGAGGCGGCGAAGCTCGCCGCCGGGGCTGCCGTGGCCGCCGACGCAGCCGCGGAGGCCTCCGCCGCGGGCGATGGTCCCGGAGCGCGGCGGCCGAGAAGCAGCGCCGTCCCTCCGCCGAGC
>JBJKSF010000138.1:0-12865 GCA_046704285.1 Longimicrobiales bacterium
GCGGGGCGCTTCTCCAGGCAGCGCATCACGACCGCCTCGAGCGCGGGCGGGACGCTGTCGCGGCGCTTGGAGAGCGGCTCGGGCTGCTCGGTGACCTGCGCGGCGAGCACCCGCTGCGGGGTCGTGCCCGCGAAGGGCGGCCGGCCGCAGAGCAGCTCGTAGGCCATCGCGCCGACGGCGTAGATGTCCGCGCGCTGGTCCACGTGGGGATCGGCCGCCGCCTGCTCCGGCGACATGTACGCCGGCGTGCCCACCGCGACCCCGAGCGTCGTGACGCCGGAGGGCGTGCCGGGGCCGGACGGTCCTTCGGCGGGCCGGCTCTCGGCCAGCGCCTTGGCAACGCCGAAGTCCGTGACGAGCGCGTGCCGGCCCGAGATCATCACGTTGTCGGGCTTGACGTCCCGGTGCACCACGCCCTGCTCGTGCGCGAGGGCCAGCGCGTCGACCACCTCGGTGAGGAGCCGCACCGCCTCGGAGACCGGCAGCTCGCCCTCGTGCTCCAGGCGCTCTCGCAGCGACTGCCCCTTCACGAAGGGCATCACGTAGAAGAGCAGGCCGTCGGCGTCGCCCGAGTCCAGGAGGGGCAGGATGTTCGGGTGCTGCAGCCCCGCGGCGATGCGGATCTCGCGCAGGAAGCGGGCGGAGCCCATCGAGGCGGCCAGGTCCTCGCGCAGCACCTTGATGGCCACCTGGCGGTTGTGACGGAGGTCCTCCGCGAGGAAGACGGTCGACATGCCCCCCTGGCCGAGCTCCCGCTCCACGCGGTAACGCTCGGCGAGCGCGGCCGAGAGCCGCTCGAGGATGCCGGGGCGGGGTGGGGTCATGGGTGATGGCGAGGGAGGGGCCAGCAGCGCTGCCTGGACAGGTACGCTGAACACCTTGCGGCCGGCACTGGAAGCGCGCAAGCGGCGGCATCGTCGGATGAGCGCGATCTCCGGGCGACCCGCTTCAACGGGCGCTCAGCCTTCTCCGGTCTCCTCCGCACGCCCGAGCGGCTGCGGCGCCAGGTAGTGCCCGCCGAAGTCACGGCGGACGACGGGGCCGCTCCTCAATCCACTCTCAGGTTCCTTCTGACGTCGGCCAACGCTCCCCCGTCCATCACCCGTGCGTAGCCCGCCTGCTTCAAGGCTCGTACCGCGACGGCGGCTCGCGGTCCGCGGGGGCCGTAGACGAGGATTCCCGCAGCGCGCGCGAGGCCGCGGCTCTCCAGTGCCCCGCCGTTGATCTTCGTCACGGGAATGCATATCGCGCCGGGCATGTGGCCGAAGAAGAACTCCAGGCGTGAACGCACGTCGATCAGAACGGTGACCTTCTTGTTGCGGAACTTCATCGGGTTCCCGGGTTCGCTGTGGACGGCCCTGTCGGCCGCGAAGGAGGCCGAAGTGTATCCACGTGGCCCCTGATGACCAACGGTGTCAGCCCGTGACGGCCTTCAGCTGGTCGAGCGATTCCCGGATGAGCCGTGAAAGCCGCTGCCCGTCGGAGCCCTCGATCCAGCGCTCGAAGGCGGTCCTGAACACGGCGACGGCCACCTCGGCGGCGAGGCTCGCCGTCGGGTCTGCGACGCCGCGACGTCGCAGCGCGTCGCCGATGGCGTTGCCGACGAACGCCAGCTTGATCAGCTCGCGCTCCTGAAGCTCCGGACTCGCGGCGATGACGGCATGCCGCTGACGGGCGAGATCGGCACGCTCCTCGAGCAGCGCCGCGGCGGCCTCGAGGCCCGCCATCGCCGCTTCGATCGGCGCGGCCGAGTCCGGCGCGGCGGCGATCGGTGCCACCAGTCGCTCCACGAGCGCGCCCGCGCCACCGAACAGGACCTCCCGCTTGTCGGCGAAGTGGCGGAAGAACGTCCGTTCGGTCAGCCCGGCGCGCTCCGCGATCTCCGCGACGGTGGTGTTCTCGAAACCGCGCTCCGCATAGAGAGCGAGGGCCGCCTGCTCCAGTCGGCTGCGCGCGTCGGGTTCCCAGCGAGACATGGCGGAAAGGTAGTGTTGACAGAGACTGACGTCACTCGTAGGCTTGATGTCAGTTACTGACGTCGACTTCTCCGGGTGCCCCGATCACCTCCTGTCACCCGACTCCGCGACCGCTCGACCGAGGGGGTCCACATGCGTGTCTTCGTCACCGGCGCGACCGGATTCGTCGGTTCCGCGGTCGTGAACGAGCTCCTGGGTGCCGGGCACACCGTCTTGGGGCTGACGCGCTCCGACGCGGGCACGGCGGTGCTCGAAGCGGCGGGAGCCGCGGCGCACCGCGGCTCTCTCGAGGACCTCGACAGCCTGCGGCGCGGGGCGTCCGCCGCCGACGGCGTGATCCACGCCGCCTTCAACCACGACTTCTCGAAGTTCGCCGAGAACTGCGAGCTGGACCGTCGCGCCATCGAGGCGCTCGGCGCCGAGCTCGCAGGCTCCGATCGTCCCCTGATCGTCACGTCCGGGGTCGCCGTCGTGCCCGGTGGTGCGATCGGGACGGAGGACGATCCGCCGCTCCGCTCTCCGTCGTTCCCCCGCGTCTCGGAGGCGACGGCCGCCGCCCTGGAGGAGCGCGGGGTGCGCGCGTCGGTGGTTCGCCTTCCGCAGGTGCACGGCAACGGCGACCACGCCTTCGTGCCACGGCTCATCGGCATCGCGCGCGCCAGGGGCGTGTCGGCGTACGTGGGCGACGGGAGCAACCGCTGGTCCGCGGTCCATCGGCTCGACGCCGCCCGCGTCTACCGATTGGCGCTCGAGCGCGCAGCGGCGGGAGCCCGCTATCACGCGGTCGCCGACGAGGGCGTGCCGCTCAGGGAGATCGCCACGGTGATCGGCAGGCACCTGGGCATGCCGGTCGTCTCCAGGTCGGCGGAAGAAGCGCCCGAGCACTTCGGGTGGCTCGCGATGTTCGCGGGGATCGACCTCCCGGCTTCGAGCGAGCGCACGCGGGAGCTTCTGGGATGGCAGCCGACCCAGCCCGGGCTCATCGAGGATCTCGAGGCGGGGCACTACTTCGACGAGGCGCGGGCGCCTGGCGCCTCGTGAGCGCCGAGACGAGAGTTGTCCGTCACCGTCGGGCGTCCATCGGCGCGGCGGCGTGCACGCACCTCGTTCAGGAGACCGCTACGTGCCACGGACCGAGATGACCAGCCCGCGCGTCGCGATCGTGACCGGCGGCTCCCGCGGGATCGGCCGCAGCGTCGCGCGCCAACTCGCCGCCGACGGCTTCTCGACCGTTGTCTCCTACCGGTCCAGCCACGACGAGGCCCGCGCAGCCGTACGGGAGCTCGAGGCCGAGGGCGCGAAGGCGATCGCGTTCGCCGCCGACGTCGCCGACGAGCGCGCCGTTGCCGATCTGTTCGACGAGACCGAAAGGGCGTTCGGCGGGATCGACGTGGTCGTCAACGCCGCCGGGCTGCTGCTGCTCGCGCCGCTCGCCGATCTGGACCTGGCCGCGCTCGACCGGATGCACCGCACGAACATCCGCGGGACGTTCGTCGTCGACCAGCAGGCGGCGCGGCGCGTGCGGCCCGGCGGGGCGATCGTCAACTTCTCCTCGTCGGTCGTCGGGCGGGCCCTCCCCACGTACACCGGCTACGCCGCGAGCAAGGCCGCCGTCGAGGCGATGACGTTCATCCTCGCCCACGAGCTGCGCGGCCGCGACGTGACCGTCAACGCCGTGGCGCCCGGGCCGACCGCCACCGACATGTTCCTCGAGGGGAAGGACGAGGATCTCGTCGCCAGCTTCGCGAACGCCGCCCCGCTCGGGCGGCTCGGCACGCCGACCGACATCGCGCCCCTGGTCGCCTTCCTCGCGAGCCCGGCCGGTCACTGGATCAACGGCCAGACGATCCGCGCCAACGGCGGGATCATCTGACGCCTCCACGAGCTCGCCCTCGCGCTACACGCGCTCGAGGTCCCAGATGTCGCGGGCGTACTCGAGCACGGCCCGGTCGCTGGAGAATCGACCGATGCGTGCCACGTTGAGGATCGCCATGCGCATCCACCGCGTGGGATCCTTGAAGGCTTCGGCCGCGTGGTCCTGCGCCTTCAGGTACGCCGGCAGATCCGCCAGGTGGAAGTGCTCGTCGTTCCGGTCGAGGATCGTCTGCGGCACCCAGGAGAAGAGGCCGGGCTCCTCCGGGCAGAACAGGTCGGAATCGAAGGCCTGCACCATTCGCTTGACGCGCGGATCGCGATCGTAGCGTCGCTTCGGCCGATACGATCTCGTCCTGCGCATCGCCTGCAGGTTGGCGACCTCGAGGCCGAACAGGAACATGTTGTCCGGTCCGACGTCGTCCCGGATCTCGATGTTGGCGCCGTCGAGCGTACCGATCATGACGGCTCCGTTGAGCGCGAGCTTCATGCTGCTCGTCCCCGACGCTTCGGTTCCCGCCGTCGAGATCTGCTCGCTGAGATCGGCGGCCGGGATGATCCGCTCGGCCAGGGAGACGCGGTAGTCCGGCAGGAAGGCCACCTTGATCCACGGATCGGCCCTCCGATCGTCGTTGACGACGCGCGCCACGTTGTGGATCAGCTTGATCACCTGCTTGGCGTACCAGTAGCCCGGCGCCGCCTTGCCGGCGAGAACGTAGGTCCGGGGCACCGCGGGCTCCTCACCGTCCTCGACCAGAGCCAGATACTCGTACACGATGTGCAGGACGTTCAGCAGCTGCCGCTTGTAGGCGTGGATGCGCTTGACCTGGACGTCGAAGAGCGAATCGGGGTCCACGTTCACGCGTGCGCGATCCCGGATGACGGCCGCGAGTCTCTCCTTGTTCTCGCGCTTGATCCCGGCGAAGGCGGACCGGAACGCGGGATCGTCCGCGAAGGGCTCGAGCCCCCGCAGTTGCTGGAGGTCGGTGATCCATCCCTCGCCGATGGTCTGCGTGACGAGATCGGCCAGGTGCGGGTTGGCCGCGAGCAGCCAGCGACGCTGCGTCACTCCGTTCGTCTTGTGGCTGAACCTCTCCGGCCACAATCGATGGAGATCCGGAACGAGCAGCGTCTCGAGCATGCCGGTCTGGATCGCCGACACGCCGTTGACGGCATGGCTCCCGACGACCGCCAGGTTGACCATGCGCACCTGCTTGGGCGAGCCCTCTTCGACGAGCGACACCCGGTCCAGGCACTCCTTGTCCGCCGTGAAGGCCAGCGCGACCTGGCGCAGGAAGCGTCGGTTGATCTCGTGGATGATCTGCAGATGCCGCGGCAGCGTGCGCTCGAGCAAGGGGACCGGCCACTTCTCGAGGGCCTCGGGCGCGAGCGTGTGGTTGGTGTAACCGAACGTGGCCCGCGTGATCCTCCAGGCCTCCGGCCAGGGAAGATCCTTCTCGTCGATCAGGATGCGCATCAGCTCCGCCACGGCCAGGGCCGGGTGCGCGTCGTTCAGCTGAACCGCGTTCTTGGCGGGGAACTCGCGGAACGCGACGTGTCTGCCCTCGAAGTGCCGAACGATGTCGCGGAGCGCGCAGGCCACCAGGAAGTACTCCTGGACGAGCCGCAGCTCCTGACCGGCCACGACCGCGTCGGACGGATAGAGGACCTTCGAAACGGTTTCGGAAGCGATCTTCCGCTCGACGGCCTTGAAGTAGTCGCCGTCGTTGAAGATCCGCATGTCGAAGTCGTGGGAGGCGCGCGCCGAATAGAGACGGAGGCAGTGGACGGTGTGACCGCCATAGCCCGGGATGAGCATGTCGTAGGGCACGCCGACCAGCACCTTCCAGTCCATCCACATCGGGTTGTACGCCCCGTGCCGATCGACCTCGTGCTCGACGTGGCCGTACACGGGGACCAGGCACGCCTCGTCCGGCCGCGCGATCTGCCACGGGCTGCTCTGGGCCAGCCAGTTGTCGGGCTTCTCGCGCTGATAGCCGTCGTCGATCTCCTGCTTGAACAGGCCGTACTCGTAGTTGATCCCGTGGGCGCACGCAGGCAGCCCGAGCGTCGCCAGCGAGTCCAGGAAGCAGGCCGCCAATCGACCCAGCCCGCCGTTGCCCAGGGCCGCGTCAGGCTCGCTGTCTTCGATCTCGTCCAGGTCCGCGCCGAGATTGCCCAGGGCCTCCCGGCAGGGCTCGCGGATCCCGAGGTTGCGGAGGTTGTTGTCGAGCGACTTCCCGATGAGGAACTCGATGCAGAGATAATGGAGGCGCTTGGGATCCCTCTCGCGGTATCGCCGCTCGGTCTCCAGCATCCCGTCGACCAGACGGTCGCGGACGGCCAGCGCCACCGCCTCGAAGCGCTCGTGCACGGAGAGGCCGGGCCACTCCCTGCCGAGCGAGTATCTCGCGTGACGGCGGATGGCTTCCTGGATGTCGGCGACGAGATCGGTCGCGGTGTTCACCGGGTGCCTCGCTTGCCGGCGCCGGGGCCATCAGCCCGAGAAGGCGCGCACGGCTTCCTCGCGGGTGGGGAGTATGTCGAAGATGCGGTGCATGCGGACGAGCTCGAACGTCCCTCGCACCTGCTTCGACATGCCGCACAGCTTCAACTCGCCACCTCTCGCGCTCAGTTGCCTCGAGCAGGAGAGGACGGCGCCGAGGCCGGAGCTGTCGATGAACCGCAGACGGCTGAAGTCGATCACCAGGTGCGTATCGTCTGCCAAGAGCCGTGTGATGTCGCGCTTGAACTCGGCGGCGTTGCCGGCATCGAGCTCCTCTACGGGTATCAGGGCGACGGTCACGGGTCCGACCGTGTCCACCGGTATGTCCATGCGTGTCTCTGTGCTCGGTTACGGTCTGTAGATCTTGACGAGCTCGACGCAGCTCCTCCCGCGTCCTTCGTGGTAGTAGCGCACTCCGTCGACACTCCCTGCGATGAGGTGAAGGCCGAAGCCCGACTCCCGTGACAGGTTGGGCTCCGGCAGAGCACCTGCCGTCGGACGGAACGGGTCGCCGGAGTGACGCAACCGGACGAGGATGCGGCCCGGGAACGCCTGGGCCTCGAGTCGGATCGCCTGATCCGTGCGTCCGCGATAGGCGTGCTGCATGATGTTGCTGGCCGCTTCGTTCACCGCGAGCTCGATCGAGAACACGCCCTCCTCGTCGATGGGCCGACCGGGAAGGTCGCGGCAGAAGTCCCTGACGAACGTGCGTGCCCGGCGGAGCTGGTCCAATCGGCTGCGGATCTCGTCTTCGGCCCTGGCGATCGGCGGCTCGTCTTCCTGAACGTGGATGGCCACCCCCGTCAGGTCGTCCCCCAGACGCTCCGATTCCGAGAACGCGAGGACGTCCGTGCGGATCGCCTCGACCAGCGCCATGGGCTCCAGGTGCCGGTTGCTCAGAACGCACTGCTGCAAGCGTGCCATGCCGAATGCCTCGCGAGCAGGGCTCCGTGCTTCGGTGATGCCGTCGGAGAAGAGGAGCAGCAGGTCCCCCGACTCGAGAGGGACCGAGATCTCCTCGTAAATCTCGCCTTCCCGGATCCCCATGGGCAGGTTGTGCCCGCGCACGATCTCGCATCGGCCCGTGCGGCCGTGCACGTGGAGAAGTCCCGTGTGGCCGCAATCCACCAGTTGCACCAATCGGCGGCTCGCGTCGACCCGCACGTAGGCGAGCGTCACGAAGCTCTCCAGGTCGATCAGGTCGCGAACGATCTCGGCGTGCGCCTGCATCACGATGTCCCGGGGCTCCGGAACCTCGCCGCCCGTGGACGGATCCAGCAGGTTGTTGACGGCCTTCAGGAACTGGCTCTTGGTGGCGGCCCCGAGCAGCGCGGCCGGGATTCCCTTGCCCATCACGTCGCCCACGATCACGTCGAGCGATTGGTCGCGGTGCAGGATGAAGACGTAGAAGTCTCCGTCGATCCTCTGGGACGGCACGGTCAGCGCGGCCACGCGCAGGCCCGGAGTGTCAGCCGGCGGGCGGTCGAGCAGAAGGGTCTGCTGGATCTTGAAGCCCACCTCGATCTCCCGCGCCCGCGCCTGCTCGAGCTCGCGGCTGGCCTCCTCCAGCTTCGCCGTCCGGTGGACGACCCGCTGCTCCAGGTCGGCATTGAGCCTGCGGATCTCCTCTTCCGCACGCTCGCGCGCCGCCTTCGTCCGGAGAGCGGCGATGCCGAACGAGAGATCGGACGCGAGCTCGCTCAACAGCTCGACCTCCTCGGTGCCGAAGGTGTCGGGCTCCGAGGCGTAGATCATGAGGGCGCCGAAGACCGTCGAGTCGAGCAGGAGAGGAATGGCGATGCTGGAGCCGTAGCCGCGTCTCAGCGCGCCCTCGCGCCACGGGAGCATGCGCGGGTCCGTCGCGATGTCCCTCGCCACGACGGTCTGTCGGGTGCGGATGCACGTGCCCGTCGGTCCCCTGCCACGCTGGGTATCCGCCCACGTGGCGCTCAGCGTGTCCAGGTAGCCCGCCTCGAAGCCCGCCCTGGCCACCGCCCGCACCGACTTCTCCGCGTCGTCCTCCACGCGTCCCACCCAGCTGAAGCGGTAGCCCGCCTCCCCGACCACGATGTCGCACACCTGCTGGAGCAGAGCCGACTCCGAAGCCGCCCGAACCAGGGCCTGGTTGCACTTGCTGAGTGCCCGCTGCGCGCGATGGACGCGCCACAGCTCCTCCTCGGCCCGGTGGCGCTCGATCGCGGAGCCGAGGACGTTGGCGACGGATTGCAGGAAGTCGACCTCGTTCTGCGTGAAGGCACGGCGACGGCCGGTATGGGCTCCCAGCACGCCGTACGGCCCCTTCCTGGAGGGGATCACGACCGTCACGCCGCTCACGACGCCGTGCTCCCGGAGCAGCCCCATCCCGCGGAAGCGCTGCTCGGTCTCCAGGTTCGTGACCACCACCGGCTCGCCGACCCGAAGCGTGTGGCCCGCCTGGGACTCCTGGCCGAGTCCCACCGTGGCGTGTCTGACGTAGCCCGGCTTCCAGCCGATGCCCGACCGGAGCACGAGCGCTTCGCGACCGGGCAGGAACTCGAGGACCTTGGAGAACTCGACGTTCAGCGTGCGCGCCACCTCGGCCGAGGCGTCGTCCAGCACGTTCGCCAGGGACGGCTGCCTCAGGGCTCGCTCGCCCACCTCGGCCACGACGGCCTGGAGGAGCGCCTGCCGGCGGATCTCGTTCTCGGCCCGCTTCACCTCGGTGATGTCCTGGATCGTGCCGGTCGCCTCGAGGGGCTCGCCACGCTCGTCGAACCGGATCTGGGCGATCTCGCGAGCCCATTTCAGCTTGCCGTCGACGACGATGCGGTGCTCGATGTCGTAGGGGGCCCCTCGCAAGGCTTCGGTCCACTTCCTGTGGACGTACTCGCGGTCCTCCGGGTGGACCTTGTCGAGGAAGACCTCGTACGTGGGCGCGGCGGAGCCGCCCATCTCGAACATGCGCGACACTTCCTCGGACCAGGTGAGGCGGTCGCGCGCGAGGTCGAAGTGCCAGCTTCCGATCCGGGCGATCCTCTGCGCCGCCTTGAGGCTCGCCTCGCTCTCGCGCAGCGCCGCCTCGCGCCGCCTCACCCGCTCCGAGAGCTGCCCGACGACGAACGCCGTGAGGAGGAACGCGGAGAGCGCGATCCAATCCCGCGGCTCCGCGACGGTGAGCGTGTGGGTCGGCGCGACGAAGAAGAACCCGAAGCTCAGCACGCCGACGACCGACGCCAGGTAGGCCGGCAGGCTCCCCCAGCCCGTAGCCACAAAAAGGACCACCAGGAGCATCGCCAGCGACACCGTCTGGTTGTTCAGCCGCGCGCGGAAGGCTGCGCAGACGACGGTCACGGCAGCGATGCCCAGCAGCGCCACGACATAACCGAGGCGCCTGTCCTGGAAGACTCGGGCCCAGTAGCTCATGGCCTCACCGGTTGCGTGTACTATACGACCGCGGACGGAGGAGGTCGAGCGTTTTCGGGCGAGGTGATCGCGTTCCGGTTCCGGCTTCCGGGGACCCGCGAACATATATATCATATCGTGATATAACTTTTCCGGGCTTCCCATGACCGATCAAGGACCCGCCACCAGCCCCACGCCGGAACCGCCGATCCGCGAGCTCGCGCAGTTCCGCTACCGCCTGCGCACGTTCCTCCGGTTCAGCGAGCGGGCGGCGCGCGCCCACGGCATCACGCCGCTGCAGCATCAGTTGCTGCTCGGGACCGCCGGGTTCACGGGACGCGGGTGGGCGACGATCTCCGAGCTGGCCGAGTTCCTGCAGCGGCGCCACAACGGGGTGGTCGCGCTCGTGAATCGGGCGGCGCGCTCCGGGCTCGTGAAGAAGTCGCGGCTGCCCGAGGACCGCAGGACCGTGCGCGTCGACCTGACCCCCCGCGGCCGTCGCGTGCTGGTCGCCCTCAGCAGGCTCCACGAGGAGGAGCTGGCGCGGATCCCCCTCTACCTGGAGCGCGCCGGCGGGCGCGCGTCGACGTCCGGAGCCGGCGGAGGGGACGCGTCGCGGTGAGTCGTTTCGCGACCGCCTTGCTCGAGCGGCCGTGGGCGCGGCGCTATGCGTCGCTCGTGCGCGAGGATCTCGCCTCCGCCTATACGCGCGACCTGCGCAGGTGGCTGCTCGCGGCGCCGATCCTGGGCGTCGTCACCGGGCTGCTCATCACGGCCCTCGTCGGCACGATCCTCCTCGGCATCTGGCCCACCGTGCTCGGCTTCGACCTCCGCCACCCGCTCGCGATCGTTCCCATCCTCGCGGGCGGCTTCCTCG
Organism: Longimicrobiales bacterium; assembly: GCA_046704285.1. Taxonomy (GTDB): domain Bacteria; phylum Gemmatimonadota; class Gemmatimonadetes; order Longimicrobiales; family Gaopeijiaceae; genus SZUA-318. The sequence goes on from JBJKSF010000138.1 coordinate 10,613, forward strand.
TCGCCGGGCTCCTCATGCAGCACCTCACACCCGATCCGGACGAGCATTCCACGGAGGAGGTGATCCGCTCGTACCACGAGCGCCGGGGACGCGTGGACCTGCGGGCGTTCGTGCCCAAGCTGCTCGCGGCCGTCGCGACCGTGGGCTCGGGCGGCAGCGCGGCCCTCGAGGGACCGAGCATCTACGGCGGCGGGGCGATCGGATCGTGGCTGTGGGGCCGCCTGCGCTTCGCGAAGCTCGGCGAGCGCGACCGCCGCATCATGCTCATCGCCGGAGCCGCTGCAGGCATGTCGGCCGTCTTCCGCGCACCGCTCACCGGCATCGTCTTCGCCCTCGAGATGCCCTACAAGGACGATCTCGCGCACGAGGCGCTCCTGCCCTCCGTGATCGCGTCGGTCGTCTCGTACGCGACGGTGGTGGTCTTCGTCGGCTCGCGCCCGATCTTCGACTTCGCCGCCGCCGCGGGCTACACGCGGATGGACCTGGCGTGGTCCGTGCTCCTCGGGGCGGGCTGCGGCCTCGCGGTGATGGCGTTCGACCTCGCGTTCCGCCGATTCCGGGGCTTCGTCATCGGGCTGCGCGTCCCGCACTGGGCGAAGATGACGGTGGGCGGGGCGCTGACGGGGCTCTGCGGCCTGCTGTTCGTGTCGATCTACCACGGCGGCCTGATCCCGATCGGCCCGAACTACGAGGCGGTGGGGAAGGTGCTGCAGGGCCGGCACGGGTCCGGGGAGCTCGTCGTGTTCGGGGTCCTGAAGCTCGCCGCCACGCTGTTCTCGCTCGGCGTCGGCGGCGTGAGCGCGATGTTCGTTCCGCTCTTCCTGGTGGGAGGCTCGTTCGGCACGGCGTTCGGCCAGGCGATCGTGCACGCCCCCGCACCGGAGCTGTTCGCGGCGGTCGGCATGGCGGCCTTCCTGGCCGGAGGCTACAAGGCACCGCTCACCGCGGTCGTCTTCGTCGCCGAGGCCACCGGCGGGCACGCGTTCATCGTCCCCACGCTCGTCGGCGCGGCGGTGTCGTACATGGTGTCCGGCGAGGCGTCCGCCTCGGGAGATCAGCGCCTGCACGAGACGACGCGGGTGGCGGAGCTGGTCGGCCTGAGCGTCGGCGACGCGATGAGGCGCGACGTGGTCGGCGTCCAGGCCGCGGCGCCGCTGGCCGAGCTCGCGCGCACCGCCGGTGCGGGAGCGCCCCACGCGGTGTATCCGGTCTGCGAGGGGCGGCGCGTCGTGGGCCTGGTCGCGACGACCGCCCTGAGCGGCGTGCCCCCGGAGGAGTGGGAGGATCGGCACGTCGGCGCCGTCGCGACGCGGAGCTTCTCCCGCGTGCCGGCGGACTGCGGCCTGCAGGAGGCCCTGCGGATGCTCGTCGCCCTTCCCGCGCCGCAGATCCTCCTGGTCACCACGCAGGACGACGAGCTCGAAGGGATCGTTACGGCCGCGGACGTCCTCGCGGCCATCGACCGGCGGGCCGAGGCCGCTCCCGGAGCCGAGGATGTCGACCGGAGGAGGGCCGGCGCCCTGCCCTAGGCCTCCGCCTTCACGATCCAGCGTCCGGGCTCCACGCCCCGCACGCCGGGCACGCGCGCCGTCGCGTTGCGCCCGTCCACGAGCACGCGGCTGAGCCGCACGATCCGCTCCATGTCGAAGCACGTGTGGTCGGTGATGATCACGACCGCGTCGTTGCCGGACAGCGCCTCGTCCGTGAGGGGCACCGAGGAGGCGGCGACGTCGTCGTGGCGCAGGAGCGGGACGTAGGGATCGTGGAACGAGACCTCCGCCCCGTCGGCCTGGAGCAGACGGATCACGTCGACGGCCGGCGACTCGCGCACGTCCTCGATGTCGCGCTTGTAGGCGACGCCCAGCACGAGGATGCGGCTCCCGTTCACGCTCTTGCGCACGCTGTTGAGCGCCTGGCGCACCTTGCCCACGACGTAGAGCGGCATCTCGGCGTTGACCTCCGACGCCAGCTCGATGAAGCGCGTCCGGTAGTTCAGCGTCCGCATCTTCCAGGACAGGTAGTGCGGGTCGATCGGGATGCAGTGGCCGCCGAGGCCGGGCCCGGGCAGGAACTTCATGAACCCGAACGGCTTCGTGGCCGCGGCCTCGATCACCTCCCACACGTCGACGCCCAGGCGGTCGGCGATCAGCGCGGTCTCGTTCACCAGCCCGATGTTCACCGCCCGGAACGTGTTCTCGAGGATCTTGGCGAGCTCCGCGGCCTCGGCCGAGCTGACCGGCACGAGCGTGTCGA
>JBJKSF010000139.1:0-51654 GCA_046704285.1 Longimicrobiales bacterium
AGGCTGTATGCGCGCAGGCCCCACGGCCCTGCGGCCACCAGGCGCGTGCCCGACGAGTCCAGGGCGAGCGCCCAGGCCCCTGCATGGATGCGGGCCAATGGCGTGGGGGCCGGCGAAGTCGGGCGGAACGCGAACAGACCCCCGGTCGCGGGCCGGGCCGCGATCAGCCGGCCGTGGGGCGCGTCGTAGACCAGGTCGGCGAGGCCCTGCACGGGCAGCGCGTCCAGCGGCGTCGCGCCCCCGTTTCTCATGTCCACCGTGTCCAGCTGGCTGCGCGCCGAGTCCAGCCCCCACAGGAGCGGCCTGGAGGGGTCGGCGGCCAGGCCCGTGAGCCGCGTGGGCTCACTCAGCGCGCGATAGGCGTCGCCGTCGATGAAGGCCGCGACGCCCGTGCTGATCGCGTCCTCCTTCTGCTGGAAGCCGTCGCTAAGGATGACGTCGTAGAGATCGCGGTACGTGATCCAGCCGGACAGCAGCGCACTGAACAGCAGGCACGGAATCAGGACGGCGAGGGTGAGGCCCCTCAGACTCCACTTAGAGCGCCCGGACACCGTAGGCTCCCGCCGCATGTCGGATCAGCTCTCTCCCGAGGGGCGAGCTCACGTTCGCCAGGTCCCTGACCGGCCGTGACGGCACGCATACCACCGTCGCTCCCTCCGAGACCACCGTGCAGCGGTAGACCGACGAGATTCCGAGGGCCTCGCTGCCGAGCAGGCTACCCGCTTCCAGGATCTCACCGTCGCGTCGCGCGCGGCCCACGACGATCACGAACGACCGATCAGCGGGATCTCCCTCGGTCACCACCCGCTCTCCGTCCTCCAGCCGCAGCACCTCGGCGCGCAGCGCGATCTCCTGGAGATCGCCCACGCGCAGGTTGCTGAAGAACGGCGCCGCGGCCAGGGAGTCCATGACGTCGACTGGTGTCATCCTCGCCTGCCCCTCGGCGGCCAGCGTAACCGCCGTGCGGCGGTAGAGCTCGTGGTCGAGGTCGCCCAGCCGGGCGCGCAGCTTCGCCAGGATCTCGGGGCTCTCGACGACCCACGATGCATCGGCTGCTGCGGCGGCCTCCGCCGCGAACGGGCTCGCCAGCGCGGTCTCGAGGATTCCCTCCACCGTGAGCCCGGCGCCGTCCCGGCCGAACGCTCCGCCGTCGTCGACCGCGCCGGGGTCGACCAGGAGGGGCTTCAGCCGCTTGAAGAGAGGCCTCGGGACCCCCTGCTCCACCGTCTCGAGCGCGTTGGCCCGCTCCTTGGGCAGCGCCGACCTCAGCGACGAGGAGAGCATCTCGAAGGAGGGCAGCCTGCCCGCGATGTGCAGCACCTCGAGGATGAAGTCGACGGTGCGGTCCTGGGTATCGCGGTAGAAGCGACTGAGGATCCGCAGGCCCGAGGTGGAGTCGGACACCCCCGTCAGGACGCGGTGGAAGGAGCGGAACTGGTGGGCAAGCTCCACCTCCCTGTCGACCACCCCGGGCCACGCGGCCTCGAGCTGGGGAGCCGAAGAGGTTCCGAGGAAGCGCGCCGCGATCGCCCGGGCGGGGTAGGCGTGGCGGGGGTCTGTGAACACGGACACGGACGCGGGTACGCTGCGCAGACCCATGCGCTCGAGAACCCACAGCACGCGCCTGCGCACCGGCGGCGAGAACTCCGCCGACAGGTCCAGTAACCGGACGATGCACGTCGGATCCGCGATGCGTCCGAGGGCCTCCAGGCCGTCGTAGCGGCCCTGGTCGTCTGCCCGGGCGAGCGCGTCGAGGATGTCGGGGACGAGCGCCGCCGAGTCCGTCGTCACGATGCTCCTCAGGGACGCGAGCGCCTCCCCTCGGACGGCCGCGCCGCTTCCGAGCAGGTGCGAGGCCGCGAACCGGGCCAGCGTTTCGTCGCGCAGGCGGCCGATCGTGCGCAGTCCCGCGACTACCTCGTCCTCGGATCCGCCCAGCAGGCGGACCAGGCCGTCGGCGGCCCGGAGCCTGTCCTCGGGATCCCAGGACCTCCACAGGACGACCACGGCGGCCGCCACCTCGCCCGGGTCGTCCGAGCGCACGAGCCCCCTCACCTCCGAGGGCAGGATCAGTCCGTGCCCCCCCATCTCCTCGAGGAACCGGGCCCCGAGCCTGTCGCTGCTCTGATTCACCCAGTCCAGAAACTCGCGAGTGGCGTCGGGCCCGGCACGCTCGAGGAACGCCTCCACGAACGACCGCACCTCCGACATCTTCTCGTCCGGCGTGCGCTTGAGATACTCGAGCGTCGCCGCGTACGCCTCCTGGGGATCGTTGATCGACAGGATACGCAGCGCGCACCTCGCCACGGCCTCGTCCTCCACGGCCGTCATGTCCCTCAGGCGCTGCCTTTCCTCGCTTCCCAAGCCCGCGAAGGCCTCGTCGGCCGGACGAGTGAGGTCCAGCCAGCCTCGCTTGAGGTTCGTCACCAGCGACGGGAGATAGGCGGTGCGGAGCAGCACCGCGATCCCGAGATACGCGCCTGCCAGCAGGAAGCCGATCCCGGCCACGCGGACGGTGCGCAGATCGCTGGCCACGAAGAGCAGCAGGGCCCCGGCCAGGGCCGTGGCCATGGGCTCGGCCAGACCCTCCACGGCGGTGCGCACCTGCTGCTTGACCGCCTGCGGGACCGCGTTGAACAGGAAGTTCTGGTTGTTGTACTCGATCGAGGGCAGGATGCCCTGGAAGGCGACAAAGCCGAAGATGGCCGCCGCGGTCCCTCCCTGGAAGAGCAAGAAATAGAAGACGGCGAGGTACATCAGGGGCTGAATGAGCGCGACGTTCCCGACCCCAGCCGACAGCACCAGAGGATTGAACGCGAAGAGGCTGAACAGGATGTTGAAGATGTTGACGAAGAAGAGGAGGCGGCCGAGCAGCGCCCCGAGCTGGGCCTCGTTGAGCGGGCCCGAGAGGATGCGCAGGTACTCGTACTCGTTGATCGAGCTCAGCAGCACCACCGCGAAGATCGCGCTGATCAGGATCAGGACGAAGCGCGATCGGGAGAGCGCGGCCCCGGTCTCCTTCAACCGCTCCCAGAGCCCGGGCTCCTCGTCGGGATCGCCCTCTTTCAGGACCTCGAAGCGGCGGTGGATGCTCGCGACTACAGGCAGGCTCAGCAGCGCGATTCCCGACCAGAACAGGAACAGCGACTCGACGCCGATGGTCCGGGAGACCACGGCCACCAGACCGCCCCCGGCCATCGCGCCGGCCGCCATGCCGGCGCTGAAGAGCGGGAACAGGCGCTTCGCGTCCTGGATGTCGAAGAAGGTGTCCGTGAAGTTCCAGAAGAGGCTGTACAGTGCCGTGTAGCAGAAGTCGGCGTACACGAGGGCGACGTAGTAGACGAGCCCGATGCCGTCGTGCCCGCCGCCGGCGAGCGGCGGCGTGGAGGCGATCCAGGCGAACAGTGCCCCGCCTCCGACCGCGAGGCCGATCAAGCTGAGCTCGAGCGTGCGGGGCGTGCCGAAGCGACTGATGAGGAAGGCGAACGCCGGCACATACGCGACCATCACGAACGGGCTCGCCATGAAGACGAACGGGAGCTTGGCGAATCCGATCCGGGAGAGGAAGATCGTGTCACCGGCCGTGAGGCCCACGACTACGCCGCACTGGATCAGACCGGCCAGCAGCGCGAACAGAAGGACCTTGCGTCCTTCGCCCGGCTCGACCTTGAACAGGCGGCGTCCGATGGACTCCGAGGCGCTCAGAGGTCCACTCCGGTCGCAGGCGTCCCGGGTCGCGGTTTCGTCCCGGGAGGTGCCGCGGGCCGGCATGCGCGCGCCGGCGACAGGACCACGTCCTCGGCATCGCGTGTGAACGGCGCGGTCTTGAGCCAAGACGTGAGGCCGAGGCGCGCGGCTCCCCCTCCGGAACTCAACGCGGTGGCTGGCACCTCCGGTGCGCGCAGGACCAGACGTACCGCGAAGTCCGCGTCGCCCCTCAGGTAGAAGGTGGTCAGGTCCACGAGGGGATCGAGAGCGTCGCCTCCGGGCAGGAACCTCCGGAAGCCGGTGAAGTCCAGAGGGCCGACGACCACCTCGATCATCCCGCACTGGTCCCACACCCTGCTGCCGAGAACCGCGTCCACACCCAACTCACAGCGGCCTCCGCGGAGGCCCAGAACCGTGGCCTGATCAGGGTCGAAGGCGTGCCACCGCCCCACGAACTCCCGCACGCGCACGTGGCCGGCGGACCCCCGCCCGTCCCCCGCCATGATCCCATGGAAGTAGTCGGTGAGCAGCCCCTCCAGTCCCGCGGCCGTCCGCCGTCCGTGGGCCAGGGTCCCCGCGTACAGCAGCAGAGACCGGTCCGGAGCCCTCATCCGTTCGCGCAGGCCGGCACCGCCGAGGCCGACCAGCGAGAACGCCACGTCCCCCACCTGGCTCCGCTCGGGTGGCTGAATGCGCAGCCCTACGCGGTACTTCTCACGCGCCCGATAGAGCAGGGAGACCAGGCGGTGGTTGAAGATGTCGAGGAAGTCGCGCGCGGCGGTGTCGCGGGCCGCGATGCGCTCGAGGACCAGCTCGGTGAACGGACGAGGCAGCGGCCCCTGCTCGCCGGCCAGCCCCAGGAAGCTCACCACCACCTGGGACCGGGCCCGGGGGTCGTCAGGCACGTCCACGGCGAGGACCTCGCTCGCCGGAAAGGCCAGGGACGGGTCGGAGCGGAAGCGCACGGCCTCGGCAGAGGGGTCCGAGCCCGTGCCGACGGGGGCGGCGCCCGCCCTCGTCGCTTCCAGGATCCGCACGACCTGGAAGAACTCGAAGAGCCAGGGCTCCCCGCGCAGCTCCTCGACTACAGAAGCTCTCGGGTCCCGGCGTGAGCGGGCCATCTCTTCCAGACCTCACCCGGCCGGCGGCTGTCCTCCGCCACCAGGCGCGTGAACGAGTTGATCGATGCGTACAGGGCGAAGAAGTGCCTCAGGACGGAGGCGAACAGGAACGGGTTGGCCCCGGGAAACGCGGTGGGATCGAAGACGAGCCGCACCTCCGTGCCGCGTGCGAATCCGCGCCACGCCTCGTGCCCGAGGCGCTCGACCACGGGACGGCAGCGCATCTCGCGGATGCCGTTGATCTGTCTGAGCGCCGACCTGCTGTCGTAGACGCTGTACAGGGAAAGGATCTCCCGGAGGGCGGCCAGCCCCTGCGGACCGTCCTGCAGGGACAGGTGGTTCAGCGTGAGGTGTGAGACCAGCCTCCAGCGCGTCTCCCCGCTCAGCGGGGGATCGAGCTGGGGTGTGGGCTTGTGCAGCGCCTCGATCGACCGCACCGGCGCGCCGCTGTCCGTGCTGAGCCGCGCCCCCGCAGGAAGCTGCTCGGCGAGCCTGCGGTTCGTGCACAGCGTATGCGCATACAGCGTCTCGCCAGCCGGCATCCGCGGATCGAAGTCCAGGTCGACCAGGGACAACAGCATCTGTGTCCCGGGCAGGTCCCGCCTGCCCGTGCTCACGCGGCGCGCGGTCCAGAACACCCGGTCCAGCTCTCCGGAGGCCGCATGGTCGAAGGAATAGTACGGGGTGAGGCGCTTGGGCTCCTCCGCGTCGTCCGCCGAGGAGGAGACCGACAGGATCGTGTGGATCTCGGTGCTGCCCTCCCGGTGCACGTCCGGCACGAGGCGGTACTCGGCCTTCGTGTGATCCAGCCGAATGGGCTCGGTCGTCTTCGGGAACAGGTTGACGGCGGGCGTGCACCCCAGCGCGAAGGTGTCCGCGTCGATCATCAGGTCGGTCTCCGGGGACCTGCCCAACAGGAGCAGCAGATCGAACGAGCCGCCGGTGAGGCCGCAATCGAACCCGTCCACGTCCACGAACAGGAATTTCCGCGGAAACGTGAAGTACTCCTGGAGGAGCCGATATCCCGGATGCGCGTGCGCGCGGTAGGGAAGGACCGCCTCCTCCGCTCCGAACCCGACGGGACGCAGGCACCCGAGCCCGAGATCGCGGGCGCGCTCGGCGCCTTGCGGAAGCAGCATCACGCCCGCGAGCTGAGCGAAGATCAGCTCGTACAGGTCGGTGGCCGCCCGGAGCTCGCGGTTGAGGTAGAAGCGCAGCGAGCGCAGCTCGAGGTCCTGGAGCGGCAAGCCTCTGGCCTCCACGTGGATCCGGATCACGCTGACCACGTCGCTCCGCCCGTCCAGGAACTCGTACTGGCTGCTGGACTCCAGGGCCCCGTGCGTGACCGCGAGCGGCCACAGGGTGACCGGGTAGCAGGTGCGGAAGCGCGCGGCCAACCCGCCCGTCCCGCGTGCTTCGGCATAGAGCGGCGTGTGTGCAGGTACGAGGTAGCCGGTCGTGAGCACTCCCTGCTCCGGGTCCGGCTCCAAGCGCACGACCGTCATCGAGGGCACGGGTGCGAGGTAGTGCGGATGGAGCAGATCCAAGAGCGCGGAGGTGATCTCCGGAAACTGCAGGTCGAGGTTGCGCTGGATTCGGGCGGTGAGGAACGAGAACCCCTCCAGCAGGCGCTCGACATGGGGATCCGGGCTCTCGTCCGGGCTCAGCTCCAGTCGGTTGGCGACCTTCGGGTACGCGTCCGCGAACGCGCCACCCATCTCCCGCAGATAGGTGAGCTCGGAGAGGTAGTACCGGAGGAGGTCCTCCTGGGCGTTGTCGGCCATGGAGATTCCGTGGTTGAGACGTCGGGCCTCTTCGATCCGTGAAGCGCGGACGCGCCCGCGCGGTCAGCCTGCGCTTCGCGCCCCTCCCTCGAGCGCCAGCGGGAAGGAGACGGGCTCCAGGAGGTCGCCCATGCGGACCGAGCCCCCGATACGGACGATCAGCCGGCGGTCGTCGGGCTCCTGCCTCTCGATCGTGGCGCTGGGATCGATCATCCTGGGCTCGAACGCCCGTATGGTCGCCTCGACGAGGCGCGCGAGGCGCGCCTGCGACGGGACGGAGCGCGTGTACCATCCCGAATAGTCGGCGAGCCCCCAGTCCAGCACGGTCCACTCCTCGGGGGACCGCCGCTCCAACTCCTCGGGAGGCGTCGGTGACCGGGTGTTGAGGAGGCGCTCGAGCTCACGGCGCACCGACTCCACGAGCTCCCCGCCGGTGAGGATCCGAAGGGGCTGCTGCTCGACCGGGTCGGACGGATCCAGATCGACGAGACGGTCGAACAGCAGCGCCCGGGCTCCTTCCGTGGACCGCGCGTCGCCAGGCAAGGCCGAACTCAGTCGGCCTTATTGGACGCGACGTTCCACTTCGCGACAGCGTTGCCGCCCGCGCCGCCCGCTTCCTTCTGCGAGTAGTAGGTCCACTCGATCTTGCCGTAGTTCCACGTGATCGACTCGACCGGCTTGCCGCCGCCCCCGCCGCTCACCGACATCGACGAGATGATCGCGTCGGTCAGCTGGTACGTGAAGAACTTGATGATCTTCCCGTCGTCGTTGCGGCCCACGAGGATCTCCACCGACTTGTACACGTTGGCGGCGTTGCACCCCTGGAGCAGCGAGGGCGTGGCCTTGTCGAGGTCCTTCGTGACCGAGAAGTCCTGGTGGATGGGCCGCCCGGTCGTGCGGTCGGTGTTGCTCACGTTGGCTGTCACCGCCTGGGAGACGCCGTGGCTGAACGACCACAGCTCCATGTAGTCCGAGTAGCCGTCGATCTGCGTTTGGCCCTTCACGCCGTCGACCTTCATGAGTACGATGTCCATTCAACCCTCCTCGAAGGCTCCTGAAATCACGGTAGGTGTCTGCATCGGAGCCGGCGGGGAACGGACCCCGTGGTGGAGTCCGTTCCCCCGCCGTCCCGGGAACGCGGTCAGGCGGCCGCGGGTGGCGGCAGCTCGGCCACCAGGCGCATCGACGCCGTCAGCTCCTCGAGCTGGAAGTGCGGCTTCAGGAAGACCGTGGCCGCATAGACGCCCGGCTTGCCCGCCACCTCAACCACGTCGACGCGGGCCTCGCTCAGCGGATACTTCGCCTTGGAGGATTGCGGGGCGTCATCGTTGATGAGGATGTAGTCCGAGATCCAGAGGTTGAGGAAGTTCTCCACGTTCGCGCGCGTCATGAAGCTCCCCACCTTGTCGCGCATGATGACCTTCAGGTAATGCGCGAAGCGCGACGCCGCGAGAAGGTACGGGAGCTGCGCGGAGACGCGCGCGTTGGCGTTCGCCTGGGCCGTGTTGTAGACCACGGGCTTCTGGGCCGTGGCGCCTCCGAAGAAGGCGGCGTAGTCCGTTCCCTGGCAGTGGCACAGCGCGATGAACCCCAGGTCGCTCAGCTCCTTCTCGCGCCGGTCGGTGATGGCGATCTCCGTCGGGCACTTGAGCGCGATGTCGCCCTCGTCCGTCCGGAACGTGTGCGTCGGCAGGCCCTCGACGACGCCGCCACCCTCGACGCCCCGGATGGCCGCGGTCCAGCTATGCTGCGCGAACGCGTTCGTGATGCGCTGGCCGAGCGCCCAGGCCGCATTGCCCCAGAGGTACCTGGAGTGGTCGCGACCATCCACCGACTCGACGAAGTTGAAGCCGTCCACGGGCTTCGTGTCCGGGCCATAGGGGAGCCGCATGAGGATGTGCGGCAGCACGAGCGCCACGTACCGTGAGTCCTCGGTGGCGCGGAACGAGTTCCACTTGATGAGCTCGGAGCTCTCGAAGACCTTGGCCAGGTCGCGCGGGGCTCCGAGCCTGGTGAAGCTCTCCAGGTCGAACATCCGCGGGCTGGCGGCCGCGATCACCGGGGCGTGCGCGGCGGCAGCCACGTTCGAGAGCTTCTCGAGCAGCGCGATATCCTGCGGGTGGCGCCCGAACTCGAAGTCGCATACGACGCAGCTGTACGGGTTGCCGCCGAACGTGCCATACTCCTCTTCGTAGAGGAGCTTGAAGAGCCTGCTCTGGTCGAACTCGACGGCCTTGTCCAGGTCGTCCTGGATCTCCTTCCGGGTCGCCGGCAGCACGCGGAGCTTCAAGCGCGTGCCCGTCTCGGTGTTGAAGACCAGGTACGCGAGGCCTCTCCAACTCGCCTCGAGCTTCTGGAAGTCGGGGTGGTGCATGATCTCGTTGAGCTGCGCGCTGAGCAGCTCGTCGATGCGAGCGATGCGAGCGTTGATCATGGCCACGGTGTCGGCCGAGACCGTGATCTCCTCCGCGAGCACCTGGCTCGCGAACTCGCCGACCAGATGCCTGGCATGGGCGGCCTGCGCGTCGTCCTGGGCCATGCGGCCCTCGGAGACGATCCGATCGAGGAGGCTCATCTCCTCAGCCGCGGTGCCTGCGCCGCCGGCTGCCGCTTCTTTCTTGGCTGGCATGGGACTCTCTGTCTGTCAGTGGGTGAAGTTTGTCGCTGGTTGGGCTTCGAGGGCCCCCTGAATCAGCCTTCCGCTGCGGGCTCGGCGGTCGCCTGCTGGATCTCCTTCAGCCCGTCGGTGTTCGCGACGACCTCGCGCAGCAGACGGTCCAGGTCGTCGTTGCCGTCCAGCTTCGCGCGCAAGTCGCTGAGGCGCTGGCGCACCTCGAAGAGCTTGCGCAGCGGCTCCACCTGCTTGACGAGGTTCTCCGGGTCGAAGTCGTCCATGTGGGAGAACTTCAGCTCGATGTTGAGCTTCGAGTCCTCGTCGGTGAGCTGGTTGTCCACCTGGAACGCGAGCCGCGGCCCGAGCGCGCTCATCACGTCGTTGAGGTTGTCGCGGTCGATAACCGTGAACTTCCGGTCCTTCAGCGGGGGCGGCGCCTCCGCGGGGCTGCCGGCGAGATCCGAAATCACGCCCATGACGAACGGGAGCTCCTTCTTCTGGATGGCGTTCCCGATCTCCACGTCGTACGTGATCTGGACCCTGGGTGGACGCACCCGATCGAGCTTGTGCTGCGTGCTCTCTGCCATAACTCACCTCCTCACCAACGGCTGGGAAGGGAAACGGGCCCGCCGCTTCCGCGCCGGGACCGCACAGACGTCGGGAGGGATCTCCACCCCGACTTCGTCGCGTCAACGTTCATCATCCGGCTCGATGCCGAGGAACGTGAACAGCGCCTCCAGGTTCAGACCCTCCCGCACGAACTCGCGCAGGAGGTCGTCGAGTGTCTTGTCGCCCCAGGAGACGGCCTTCAGCACCAGGTAGGGGGTCGGGCTGTGCGGCTCCACCTCCTTCAGGTACTGGGCGGCCTCACGGAGCATGCGATATGCCTCGGCCCGCCCGCCGATCGGGCCGCGCGCTGGGCCCGCAGGCCCTTCTGCGGCTGCCCCTCGGGGAATTCTCTCCTTGGCCATGTCCGGGCTCCCTTGCTCCTCGGGCTTGAAGTCGCAGTCCTGCACGACCACCTGCGTCCACGTCCGCAGCTCGGTCAGGGCCTCGCGGAACCGGACCAGGCTTGGCGACTGGTCCCCGAGGCGATCGTCCAGGAAGGCCTCGAGCGAGCGCGTCACGTCGATGGCGTCGTCGAGGACGGCCAGGCTCTCGCGGAAGAAGGATCCCGGGGTCTTGGAGCACCTCGCCTTGAACTCCGCCAGGCCGGGCGCGGACTCGAGAGTCGCCAGGATCTCGGGGTCCTGCGGGTGACGCGCGCTGGCCTTGTCCAGCCAGAGCGCCTTCCTCCAGTCGTCCCACGTCGCAGCCAGGGCAGGCTCACCATCGGGAGCTACGATCTGCACGGTTCCCAGGGCGGAGGGGAGCTTCTCGTTCATCCAGACGAACGGCGCGCAGCGGAAATCCACGCCCGAGGAGATCGCCGGATGCACCGTCTCCCAGTAGCTCTCGGACATCTGCAGCAGGAGGTCCACACCGCGCCTGAGGCCCCGCAGGCCCTCAAGGTGCAGCCACGCTTCGGCGAGCCAGGCGCAGATCTGCAGGTCCTTGCTCTCCCGCTTCAGTGCACTCTGGCAGAGATCCTCCACCTGCTCCCAGTCCGCAGACTTCAGCTCCTTCGCCCAGATGTCGCGCGGTGCGGTCGGATCATCCGCCCGCCGCGCTTCCTTGACGCGATCGTAGACGAGGTCGTACTGCAGGGACCGGCCGGACGGGTCGGGTCCCGTAAGCGGACGGAGCAACTCTTCCAGGGCCACCGCCCGGTGGTCGTCCATCAGGAGGGTCGGCGCGTTCAAGGGGGAGGGTCTCAGGGAACTCGAGGCACGACTGCAACGCCACCGTAGCGGCGGGAAGGTCCATTATTCGACGCACGGAGCCGCGGCGCAAGGAAGAATAACTACAGATGTTTCACGGGTGCGTCACATGTTTCGCTGAGGCCCCGCCCACAGAAAGGCTCAGTTCGAGTAGGCGAGTGGAGCCCGGATGGGAAACCGGGGGACGGGAATCGCCCCGCCGTGCGAGGCGCTCGAGAAGTCGAGGCGGAGGAACACGCTGGCGACCTCGCTCCGCGCTCCCTGCGAGCGCTCGGCGTCGCGCGACCTCGTAAGGACCCGCAGGTTGACCGTGCCGCGACCTCCGGCCGGGAGGCCCGCCAGGTCGGCCGGCTGCGGCTCGTGCGCGGCGATCAGCCGCAGGAGCGCCCAGGGTCCTCCGTACCGCCAGGTTACCGTGGTGCCGTCTACGGACATGTCGGGCCGTGCCGCGTCGGGAACAGGCCTTCTCGGGGATCCGGACGCCCAGGTCAGGCTCACGGACACCGGATCGCCCAGCCGCCACCGGCCCCCGGTGCCCGCGGCCGGGTCGAGGTACACGACGGAGTCGTTGCCCACCCGCAGCTTCCAGTTCACGATCTGGTCGGCTCCGCGCTCGGCGGAGCGGTCCGTGCGCAGAGCCACCCGGAACGTCAGCGCGCCCTCGACGCCCTCCGAATCGGGGAGGACGACGGGTCCCAGAAAGCGACGCACCTCCCCCACCTCATGGAAGAAGCCGGCAGGCACCTCACCCCCCAGCAGCGCCGCCACGCCTGCCACATCGCCACCGAGGGGCCCGGTCACGCTGTCGTACATCTGCAGGAACGTGCGCACGTCCGCTGGACTGGCGTCCGGCGCGCCGGGCGTGTGGGCCAGGTCCGCGAACGGGAACCTGCCGGCGAGCCTCGCCGAGAAGAACCGTCTCATCCTCTCGTAACCCCTGCGCAGGGCGAGCCGGGCGAGCTGCGTGCAGCGGTCGCGGAGCATCCGATCCAGGCTCGCGCGCGCGCTGTCGAAGTAGTCCCGGGGCGCGCCGAGCTTCACGCGGGCGATGGTCGGGCACTCCGACAGCGTGGAGATCCCCATGTCCCGTCGGATGAACCGGTCCAGCGCCTCCAGGGAGTTCCCGGGGGTCTTCTTGCCATAGGCGCTGAGCGCCTGCACGATGCCCTGCCACTCGGCCATGAGGCCCTCGGTGCCCGGGACGAGCTGCTCCCCGTCCGACTGGAGCAGCGCCGCCACCGGCTTGAGCTCCAGGTACCCGAGGATCTGGGACGCGGACCGCCCCAGCGTGGTCAGCGTCTTCCGCTGCTGGGCGAGGTACTGCTCGAGCCCCTTGGCACTGGAGACCCCGAACCCGGCCCACGACGCCGGCCCGTCGCCGTTCCACACCGCCAGGCTGCCGTTCACCGGCTGATAGAGCCCGTCCTGTTCGAGCAGGTCCTGCAGGTCGCCGAGGAGATCGGAGCTCTCCAGAATGATCGTCTCGGCGACCGCCCGGCCCGCGGGAGTGCCGCCCACGCTGGCGTCGATATCCAGCATGCTCACGAACCGGCGGGCCGCCTGATCGAAGCTCTGGAGCTGGATCTCGAGGTCCTTCTCCGTTCCGGCAGTGCCCTCGGGCTCGACGCTGGACCGGTAGGTCATCGCCTGCTGCAGCGCCCAGCGCACGTGTCGATCGAGGGAGCGGCCGGCGACCTGCGTGACCAATCCCTGGAGCTGCGGAGGGATGTGCGTGAGCGCGCTGTCCTGGAACGACCGGTACTGCCGGAAGTAGACCAGCGCCTCGGCCAGGGGGCCCATGTCCCACGTGGGCTGGCCGGCGAGCGCCGGGGGCGGCTGCTCCTGGCCCGGCGGGAGCGGCGCCATGAAGTCCTGGCTCATCAGGTCGCCGAGCGCCGCGCGCAGGCTCCGGAGCTGAGGGCCGAGCGCGATGCGCGGGGCCGTGCCCGTCACGGCCGGGACGCCCGAGTCCGTCACGAACGCCTGCGACAGCGTCGACAGCTCTCCCGACAGCCTGGCGAGCCGCCGCCGGCGCACCTGCTGGAAGCCCGCTGTGAACCGCGTGACGAACTCTGGCTTGTCGAACAGGACCGAGTTCCCAGGCAGGGAGTCCAACATGAGCGTGAGCGCCGCGGGCATGGGCCCTCCCGCGTCGAGCCACGCGCTGTCCGTGGAGGCCAGGAGATCCTGGACCTGGCCGACGTTCTGCCAGAGCTGCCGTAGGTCGGCGGCTGTGAACGTCGAGGGATCGACGGTTCCGTCGAGGTCCTTCTGGAGTCCGCTCATGGCCTGGCCGAGGCGGGCGTAGAAGCGGTCGGCGAGGAAGGTCTCTACGCGTGCGGCCGCCTGCTCGAAACCGGGCCAGTCGGCGGCCGAGACCGGCGTCTCGGAGGCGCCCTCCATGGCTTTACGGTAGAACTGGTCGTGCCGGAAGAACGCGGGAGGCAGCGACTGCTCGTAGTACCAGACGAAGAACTTCGAGAAGAGCGGGATGGGGTCCCCACTGTGGCGAGCGATCCGATTGAACTGCTCCGAGGCGTCAATGAACTGGCGCAGCTCACTCAGGTACCGGATGAGTACGGTGTATTGCTGAAACTTCTCGTCCGACGTCACGACCACCGTCGTGTCCTGCAGGGGGACCCGGTCACCGATCGTCGTGGCCCATCGCTCGCTGGCCATCGTGTCCGCCCACTGGACGGTCCCGATCCGCATCGTCGGCAGGATCACGTCCTGGAAGCCCCCGGTGATGTCCTTCGTGATGTGCCCGTCGAGGTCGCTGAACCACGAGGTTGGCAGAGCGACCGACCGGAAGGGACCGGAGTTCAACCGTGCCATCTCCTCCAGCAGCTTGAAGACGACCGCCTCGCGCCCCATCTGAGTCAGGTGCGACCTCATCGACGTCGAGCCCGTCATGGACGCGCTCATCGTGCCGAAGTTGTTGCCCACCGAGTCCAGGAGCTGCTCCAGCGGCCGCGCCTGGCGCTGGAGGCGGCCGTGCGCCACCCAGAGCGCCGGAGCGCCAACGAGCACCACGGCGGCCGACGCGACCTGGAGCCAGCGGACGACCCGGTTCCGGGCCAGGAGACCCTGTCCGAACGCCCGGGCCAATCCCCGTTCCGGGAAGATCTTCGTCTGGAAGAGCTTGCCCAGGAACACGAGCTCCGCGGCGCGCCCGGTGCCCGGCGCGGGAGCAGCGGCCTCTGCCGCGTCCGCGGCCCGAGCGTCATCCACCCGCCCGCTGAAGTAGATGCCACGCAGGAAGAACCCTTCGTGGTAGGCGCTCTCCTCGAAGATCTCGCTCAGGATCGTGCGCGCCGCGGGCAGTAGCCTCGGAACGACGTCCGGGAAGCGGAACACCGCGTCGGCACCGAGCAGGACGCTCCTCGAGGCCAGGACCTCCGTGGAGCGGTCTCTGAGCTGGCTCTCGATGCCGCCCAGGGCCTCATCCACCCATTCGGCCCGGAATGCGACGTCGAGCGCGTAGGGGCTCGACCAGCCGAAGACGTCCTGACGGAAACGCCTCGGAACGGCCTCCACGAAGCTCGAGAAGCCAGGCAGCTTGTCCGCATGCGTGAGGATCACATAGACCGGAAAGCGGACGCCGAGCTCGCCCTGGGCCTGACGCAGGCGGTCGAAAAGGCCCGTGCCGATGGCGCGCACCTCTTCGGCCGGACGGGTCTCCCAGCTCAGCAGGTCCGCCGCAGAAAGGGTGAGGACGACCCCGTCGATGGGTCGCTCCGAGCGGTAACGCTTCAGCAGGTGCAGCAGGCGGCGCCATCCCCTCTCGTCGGAGGAGAGATCGCGGTTGAGCACGAGGCCCCCGGCGATGTCCAGCAGGACGCCGTCGTCGAAGAAGTGCCAGTGGCAGGGCGTCGCGGCGGCCGGGCTGGACGGCTCCCGCTGAACGCGCCGCGGCAGCGCGAGTCCCTCGAGGAGAGCGCTCTTTCCCGATCCCGAGGGCCCCAACATGAGGTACCACGGAATGCGATAGCGGTATTCCGAGCCCGTCGTGGAGGCCCGCAGCGTCTTCAGGGCCCGCCGGAACGACACCTCCAGGCTCGCGGCCCCGGTCATCGTGGCGACCGGACCCGGAGGCGCGGCCCCCTCCGTCCCCCCGTTCTCCTTCTCTTCGGCCTCCTCGCGCCGGGCGCGCCGCAGCACGAAGACGAGATAGGCGATCAGCAGCAGCGCGACGAGGCCGGCCGCGAGCAGGACCGTCACGACGTGGTCCGCCAGGAACGCGAGGGCGGTTCTCACGGGCTTTGCGGCGGCGCGCCCGCCGTCGTGCGGGCCACCTGTTGGGTCACCTCGCGCAGCCCGGACGACACGTCGAGCCACACCAGATGCGAGGCCACGAGGTAAACCGCCACCAGCACGACGAGGATCGTCGCCCAGCGGCGCACCGGCGGCAGCCGCAGGCCACCGGTCGAGACCAGGTTGTGCTCGACCGCCTGCGGGAAGAGGGGCTCGGTGTCGTCCGCGAGCGTGCTCCGGCCCCGGGTCACGAAGGTGAAGAGCCGCCTCCTGAGGCTCTGCAGGGCACCGTCGTCGGACGCGCCCCGGTACCTGCCAAGGAAGCCGAGGGAGATGGCCGACAGGTAGATATATGCCAGGTCCCAGTCCGTCTCGTCGGCGTTCCGGAGCAGCTCCTCGGCGCGCTGGAAGAGCCGCTCGCCCGAGATGTGGCTGCCGAACATGTGGGTCTCGAGGAGCGAGTGGGCCCAGGCCTCACGCCCCTCCCACTCCAGGTTGACGAAGATCTCGTCCGCCAGCGCGGCCATCACGTACTGGGCTTCGTCGAGCCGGTCGGCGCCCTCGGGCCCCAGCCGCCGCGCCAGGTCCACTGCCTGTCTCTGCAGGAACGTGCGCAAGCGGTTGCGCGCGCGCGCCACGGCCTTCTCCCTGGCGGCCGAACGGTCCTCGAGTGCCTCTTCGGCGCGCTTCGTGAAGTGCCACGGATCGGCCTCGATCTCCGCGCCGAGATCCGAGAGCTGCGCATAGAATTCTCGGAACGCGGAGGCCAGCACCCGGCGCGACCACCCTTCGGTCATGGCGTGGCCTGCTCCGGCACGAACAGAACGATCTCCGCGGGGCGCTCGCGGCCCTGCCGCTCGGCCGGATGCGAGAGGAGGAGAATGTCGTTCGCGGTTACGAAGTCGGGATCGAGCTGGACGCGGAAGAGCAGGGTGCCCGTGCTCGGCACGAGCCCCATCTCGTCGTCCGAGTCGATGCGTGCGCGCCCCGCCCCCCGGATGCGGCGCTCCTCGATGGACTTCATCTTGTCGCTCGTGCCGATGCGGCTCTCCATGATCCAGGACAGGACGTTGGTCTCGGTGGAGCCCGGTGCCGCGGCAGCGCCGATCACGGCCGTCGCGCCCTTCCACTCGGGACGCAGACGCAGGCGGAAGGCATCGCGCTCGAACTGGAACGGGATCACCCGGTAGGCCTGCTCCACGCTGTCGACCATGCGCTGGCAGAAGTCGATCACCTCCGCGAAGGTCGAGCGCAGATCGTCGTGCTCGTAGCGTCCGAAGCCCTGGGGCAGGAGCCCGGGGGTCAGCCCGGCGAGCCGACCCGCGAGGGCGCACGTGCTCACGTACAGGGGGAACGGGTGGATGCCGGGCACAGCCAGGAGGGCCTCGAGCCCCGGCAGGCCGTCGAAGAGCCGCTCGACCGTGCCCTGCATCTCCCTGGCCTTGCCGCCCCTCGCCATGGCGGAGGAAGCCCGGATCTTGTCCGCCAGGAACTTCGCCTTCTCGCGGATGTTGCGGGCGAGGTCGGAGACCGCGCTCGCCGGATACCCGACGGCATCCGCTGCGAGGACCGGGGGAACGAACTCCGTGAGGGAGTAGTTCTCCTGCTGGACCTTCACCTTCGCCAGGGGAAAGCTCGTGTACTTGTCGGCGGGAGTGTCCGCCACGACCAGTGCCGCCGCCGGGCGCAGGCGCGGGATCCGCACGGCGCCCTCCCCGAGTTGCTCGTCCGCCACCGGGTAGCCTTCCACTGACTCGTATCTCGGCATGCTCCCCGCGAGCGGCTCCGTCGGTCCCCGACGCGCGGGAACGGCCAGGTGCACGGTCAGCGTGCCCCGTCCCCCGAGACTCTCGGCGAACGGGTTCAAGTCGACTTGCAGGGGTTGCGTGACCAGCACTCCGTCCGGCAGCACGGCCTCGAGTTCCGTCACCTGGAAGACGCCGCTCGCCAGCGCACGGCTGTCGATGTGCAGGAGGCGAACGCCCCAATGGAACGGGGTCGCGACGCCCACGTGGTAGTGGATCAGCCCCTCGGCGCGCAGGTCGGCCTGCTGGAAGTGCTGGGGAGCCAGAAGCATGCCCTCGTGCCACTGGATCGCGTCCGGCAGGTCTCGTCCCTCAGTCATGCTCGGCGTCGCCCCCGACGAAGTGGAAAGTGCTGGAGCCGTCCCTCAACGGAGGGGCGTGGCCTCGAACCCATCGGCGTTCAGGATCAGACGGAACTTCTTCATCGGATCCACACGCAGCCTGTGCACCCCCTGCGTCAGGTAATCGGCGAAGACCACCAGGGCCACGCCGTTCCTGCTCTTGAACGGGAAGCGCTTCACGTCGACGACCTGCCCCGGCACGAACTGCCAGCTCCGATACTCGATCTGTCCCGGATGGTCGCGGACCAACTGCATCCTGTCGGCGAACCACTGCTTGGCCGAGAGAGCCGTCACGAGCGGAACCAACGGCCGGGCCTTGATGAGCACGAGGTCCACCGGAACCGGACTGTCTTCGTTGGCCCCGGGCGTGGTGACCACCTGGAAGCTCCGGGTCGCCACGCTCGCGGCGCATCCTTGAAGCGCCACGACGAGCAGGGCCAGCGCCAACGCAGCGGCCATCGGTGGGGCCTGGAGCCGGGTCCATCTCACTTTCCTGGCCCCCGGTAGACGACCACCACTGCCGGAAGACGTTCGTGCGCGCGGAACGACGCTGCGGCGACGCGGGCCTGGTCCCGGGTCCGGAAGACGGACAGATCGACCCACCTCATCCAGTGTCCCGAGCGATTCCTCATGGCGACGACGAGCGGGTCGTAGCCGCGAGCGCGGAGGTGATGCGCCAGACGATGTGCATTATCCGGTACCGCGAAGACGCCCACCTGTACCGCGTACCTGTGTCGCGCCTGCACGGACCGGCGCGCGATCGCGGCGCGCTCGGAGACCGCGGCGGGGCTCGCCGCGCCGCCACGCGTCCGGCCAGGAGCCGTCGCGCGCAGCGTGGTCGACGGGGCAGCCGCCGGGTGGAGGGTGTCCGCCACGCTCACGGCCGGCGCAGAGGCGGCGGGCACGCACGGCTGCGCGGAGGAGGTCTGGTGGACGGTGACTGCCGCCGGCCGGGCGCCGGCGGGCACCGGCGCGGCGGCCCCTCCCCGGGCCGCGAAGCCGACCACGGCTCCGGTCGCAAAGCCGAGGGCCAGAAGAAGCGCCACGCCCCCGCCGAGCTGGATCAAGCCCGTCCGATCGAGAACCACCCGCCTGGCGCTCATCCTCACGGCACCTCGGTCGTCACCTGGCCCGGGTACGAGATCTGGATCACCCCTCCCCATGAGCACATGCACTTGGACGAGCTGTCCAGGGCGGGCATCGACCCGATCAGCACGGTGGGCGCGCCCGGCACCCACGGCGTCGTCACCGGGATGCACGGCATCGGCGTCAGGACCCCCATCGCGGCCGCCGTCGCTGCGGCCACCGTCGGGTTCGCCGGCGAGCTGCACATCCCGAACGGCGGGATGTTCATCATGGGAGAGCAGTCCATGATCGTCGCCGTGGGCGTGCCCGTCATCACCCGGTTCGTCGGAAGCACCGCCAGCGTGCTCGGGGCCACCCCAAAGCTGCATTGCAGCATCGCCCCCATCGCGACAGCCTGCGACATTCCATCAACCTCCCTTGAATC
The DNA here is from genome assembly GCA_046704285.1 of Longimicrobiales bacterium. Classification (GTDB taxonomy): domain Bacteria; phylum Gemmatimonadota; class Gemmatimonadetes; order Longimicrobiales; family Gaopeijiaceae; genus SZUA-318. The sequence continues at coordinate 18,958 of JBJKSF010000139.1, forward strand.
GGCCGAAGAAGCCCGTGAACGAAGTCTTCTCGCGGTCCTCCCGCAGAGCCGCCTCCGGCTCCGCGTGGACCTGCGCCGCCGGCTCCGTGGCGGCCGGGGCCGCCCCCAGCGCCACGACATCCCGTCCGATAACGTCCCCGTCCGGACCGTATCTCACCACCTCGCCCCGCACGACTCCGTCGACGTACGGCGTCTTCTGCCGCAGTCGACCGCCCGGGTAGTACTCGAGGGTGTCGCCGTGGAGGACGCCTTCCCGGAACGACGACGTCTTCACGACGCCGCCGTCCGGCCCGAACCAAGAGGCCTCGCCCTCGCGGAGGCCTTCCGCGTAGTGCTCCCTGCCCGTCAACCGCCCCGCGTCGTCCCAGGTCTCGCTCACGCCGTGCTGCTTGCCGGCCCGGGTCTCCGTCCTCATCACCAGCCGGCCACCCGCGAAGACGCGGACTTCTCCTTCGAGCTTGCCGTCCACGTAGTCCGCCGACTGTGCCAGGTTGCCCGCCTCGTCGAACAGCTCGGCCCGGCCGCGCAGGAGGCCCTTCTCGAAGTACGACCGGCACTCGACCGAGCCGTCCTCCCGGTAGAGCGTCACGGGACCGTGCAGCTGTCCGTCGACGAAGTGGGAGACCTCCCGCTTCGCACCGGATTCATAGAACTCGACGACCTCCCCCGTAGCCGTCTCCTCCGCGGCGGCCGCCCCTGAGGGTGCGGCGGCTCCCGCCGGTTCGGGACGCAGAGCGGAGGCGGGTGCGGCGCTCATCAGTTCACCTTCACCAGTCCGCCCTTGACCGTCAGCATGCCGCCCCCGTCCACCGTCTGGCTCGCGCTCCCCTTGTTCGTCAGTGAGATGCCGCCCTCGTTACTGAGCGTCGTGCCGCCCTTGTTGGTGAGCGACGTCCCCGCCTGGTTCGTCAGGGACGTCCCCGCCTTGTTGGTGAGCGACGTGCCCGCCTGGTTCTCGAGCGTCGTCCCGGCCTTGTTCGTCAGACCCTGTCCCGCCTGGTTCTCGAGCGCCTTACCCGCCTTTACGGTCACGCCGCCGTCCGCCTTGATCGTGATGTCCTTGCCGGCCTGGATGGTGATCGCCCCCGTCACCTTCAGCGTGAAGTCGCCCTTCACCTCATGTGTGAAGTTCGCCTCGTCGGTGTGCGTCTCGTCTCCCTTCACCTTGAGCGAGCGAGTCCCCTTGCTGACCTCGTGGGTCTCGTTGCCCTCCGAGATCGTCAGCGCCCGGTTGTTCTTGACGGTCGTGGTGTGGTCGTGGAGCACCTCTGTCGTCATGTCCTTCTGGGCGTGCACGTACATCTCTTCGGAGTCCTTCTTGTCCTCGAAGCGGATCTCGTTGAAGCCGCCGCCGCCCTTGGACGAATTGCTCTTGATCGTCTCGCGCGTCTGGTTGGTGGGTAGCGCGTAGGGAACGGTCTGGTCGGCGTTGTACACCGAGCCTGTCACGAGGGGGCGGTCCGGATCTCCCTCCAGGAACGAGACGACGACCTCCTGGCCGATGCGCGGCAGGAAGAATGCGCCCCAGTTCTTGCCCGCCCATCCCTGCGCCACCCGGATCCAGCAGGAGCTGTTCTCGTCACCCTTGCCGAGGCGGTCCCAGTGGAAGAGCACCTTGACGCGACCGTACTTGTCCGTCCAGATCTCCTCCCCGGACTTTCCCACAACCCTGGCCGTCTGGGTCCCCGCGATGATGGGGCGCGGTGTCGTGAGTGGGGCACGGTAGGTCACGTCCGACGGGAAGGCGACGAAGCTGTTCTGGTAACGCTCCTGGGTCAGGCTGTGCTCGACGGAGCGGAGCGCGTAGGCGTTGTTGGCGTCGCTGCGTGGATGGTCGGAGAGCGTGAACTTGTAGCCGGCGCAGAAGCTGGGGCAGAAGGACCGTCCGCTGACGAGGTCCGCTTCCGCCGTGTGGGCCGCGAGCCGCAGCTTGGCGATCTTATCCCCGTCGGATTTCTGCGTGTAGCCTCCGGGATAGTCGTAGCGGGCGGGGGTGCCGCTGCCCGCCGTAGCCGCCAGGTCCGTGGTCGGCGTCTCGAACGAGTAGTCCTCGATCGAGTAGGCCACGGTCGTCACGTTCTTTTCGACGTCGCAGTCCGAGACCACATCGATCTGGTGCGTCTCCGTGGACGTCCCGCGGTAGCGCACCTTGCTCAAGGTGGGACAGTCGGCGTGTGCGGAGGCGTCATCCGCCAGCACCAGCGTGTGCTTCGAGTCCGAGTGCTCGAAGAAGTAGAAGATCCCCTCCTCCTCCATGAGCCGGCTCACGAAGTCGAACGCGGTTTCCCGGTACTGCACGCAGTAGTCGCGCTTGGCGTACGTCGCCTTGAGATTCCTCTTGTAGTCGCTGAAGCCCAGGTCCTCGAAGACCTTCTCGAGGATGTCCGGCGTGCTCATGTCCTGGAAGATCCGGCAGCCGGCCGAGCGGGTGAGCATCCAGGTCCACGGCCGCAGCTCCGCCACGTAGCGCGACACACCTGGATCGGTGGCCCCCTGCCGGAGCCTCGTGACGAGGCCGTGGAAGTACCGCTTGCCCCCTCCCGGGAACGTGAGGGTCACCACGCCCGGCTGTCCCACCACCTTCCCGAAGTCGACGGACGCATCGTCCGAATCCATGACCAACTCGAAGTGGAACAGGCTGGACACCCGCTCCTCGCCCCAGAGCTCGCGCAGGCGGAAGACGTCCTTTCCCGCACCGGTCGAGACCGTCGCCCAGAGGTTCTCCTGGCTCAGGCTCACGAGGCGGCGATCTCCTTGAAGCTCAGGTCGTAGCGGAAGCGGCCGTCGTCCGCGAGCCCGACCCGGATCGAGTTCAGCGGCTGCCCCTCCGCCATGTATTCCAGGATCTTCGTGGACAGCTCGGGCAGCATCGTGTCCGACAGGATCGAGTCGATGTTGCGCGCCCCCGAATCCACCTCGGTGCAGCGCTCCGCCACGGCCCTCACCACGTCCGGATCGTGGGTGAGGTCGGTGAGATGCTTCTCCCAGACGCGCTTCTGGATCTCGGCCAGCTTCAGCTCGACGATCTCGGTGATCTCCCCGTCTCCCAGGGGATAGAACGGGACGATGACGAGGCGCCCGAGGAGCGCGGCCGGGAAGTAGGACCTCAGCTCCGGGCGGATCGCTTCCACCAGGGCCTCGGCGTCGGGGCGCTCCTTGGAGCGGCGCACGAGGTCCGCGATCGCGTCGCCGCCCACGTTCGAGGTCAGGATGATGAGCGTATGCCGGAAGTCGATGAGCTGGCCCTCGCCGTCCTCCATCTCCCCGCGGTCGAAGACCTGGTAGAAGAGCTCGATCACGTCCTGGTGGGCTTTCTCGACCTCGTCCAGAAGCACGACCGAGTACGGGCGGCGGCGCACGGCCTCGGTCAGGACGCCGCCGGTGCCGAACCCGACGTAGCCGGGAGGGGCCCCCTTGAGCGAGGACACGGTGTGCGCCTCCTGGTACTCGGACATGTTCACCGAGACCATGTTGCGCTCCCCGCCGTACAGGAAGTCCGCGAGCGCTCGCGCGGTCTCGGTCTTGCCGACTCCGCTGGGCCCCACGAAGAGGAACACTCCGGTCGGTTTGCGCGGGTCCTCGAGGCCGGCGCTCGACGTGCCCACGCGGCGGCAGAGCGAGTCCAGAGCCTCGGGCTGGCCGATGATCCGCTCCTCCAGGCGACGGCGCAGCCCCAGTACGGTGCGGATCTCGTTCTTCACCATCCGCCCGACGGGGATCCCCGTCCAGCCGGAGATGACCGAAGCGACGACCGCTCCGTCCACGCAGACCGGCACCAGCGGATCGTCCCCCTGCACTTCCTCCAGCTCCGTGCCGAGCTCGACGAGCCGCCGCTGCAGATCCTGCTGGCTGGGAGTCTCCCCCTCGGCGTCCTGACGCACGCTCCCGTCGAGGAGCCCGTGGATGCGGTCCATCTCCTCGATCAGCGCGAGCTCCTTCTTCCAGCGCGCCTCGAGCTCCTGCCGCCTGAGCTTCGCACGGGCCAGCCCACGCGTCAGATGCTTCATGCGCTCCTCGTGGTCCGCGCCCGCGCGCTGCTCGCGCTCCAGCACCGCCATCTCCACCTCGTACTGGGCGGCCTCGCGGCTCGCGTCGTCGACCTGCACCGGCGGGCTGCCGCGCCCGATCGCGACGCGCGCGCACGCGGTGTCCAGCACGCTCACCGCCTTGTCAGGGAGCTGGCGCCCGGAGATGTGCCGGTGCGACAGCTCGACGGCGTCCCGGATCGCCTCCTCCAGGATGCGCACCCCGTGATGCCGCTCCAGGTGGCCCACCATCCCCCGCAGCATGCGCCGCGTCGCGTCCTCGTCCGGCTCGTCGACCTTGATCACCTGGAAGCGCCGCGCCAGGGCGGGGTCCTTCTCCACGTACTTCTTGTACTCCGACCAGGTGGTGGCCGCGATCGTGCGCAACTCGCCCCTGGCGAGCGCCGGCTTGAGGAGATTGGCGGCGTCTCCCTGACCCTCCGGACCGCCCGCCCCGATGATCGTGTGGGCTTCGTCGATGAAGAGGATGACGGGGGTCAGCGACGCCTTCACCTCTTCGATCACGCTCTTGAGCCGGTGCTCGAACTCCCCCTTGATGCCCGCACCCGCCTGCAGCAGGCCGAGGTCGAGCGCTCTGACCGAAGCTTCCCGCAACGGCTCCGGCACGTCGTGGGCTGCGACACGCATCGCGAAGCCCTCGACGATGGCCGTCTTCCCTACGCCCGGCTCACCCGTGAGGATCGGATTGTTCTGCCGCCGCCGCATGAGGATGTCGACGATCTGGCGGATCTCGTCGTCCCGCCCGGTGATCGGATCGATGCCTCCGACGCGGGCGAGCGACGTGAGATCCACGGTGTAGCGCTCCAGCGCACTCCCTCCGTCCGGCGCAGGACGAGGTGGAGCGGGCGCCGGTCCTCCCTCTCCCTCCGGGCCCCTCCGCGCCGCGCCGATCGAGCCCGGAGGCGTCGCGAGCCCGTTCACGGCCTCAGGCGAGTACTTCAGCAGCTCCCCGAGAGCCTCTTCGAGGGACTCGCGGTTGATCGACGCGAGGGAAGGGGCGGTCTCCTCCAGGTTGCCTCGGAGCGTCGGGGTGGCGACGGCGGCCATGAGCAGCGCGCCGGAGCGTATCCGGTCCGCGCCGAGCTGGAGCGACGAGACGCCCCAGGCTGCTTCGAGCAGGCGCACGACGTCCGGCGAGAACGCGGGCGTCCTGGCGTTGCCGCGTCGGAAGGTGTCGATGCCTGCCGTCAACTCTGCCTGGAGCCGGGCCTCGTCGACGCCGAAGTGGCGCAACACCACGTGGAGGTCCGACTCCCTGAGGTCCACGAGCGCCCTGAACAGGTGCTCGACCTCCACGTTGTAGTTCGTCTGGCTGACGCACAGCTCGGCGGCCCTCTCCAACGCCCTCCGGCACAGAGGGTTCAGCCTCTCGATGAGGGCTTTCAACTCGATCTTCATGGAGGGTGCGACCACTGGGTTGGGGGAGGGTCACGACCACGGGGCAGCCAACCGCACGTTCCTCCGGCCGCCGAGCGTGTTTTGCCTTTCCCAGGGGGAGGCCGAGAACGCAATATTCACGGGGCATATAGCCGCCGCAAGGAAATGGCGCGACCCGGGAAACGTCTGTGGACAACGACATACGTATGTTTACAGACGCATCGCCGACCGGGAGACGTCGCGCCGGTCCAGTTTGGCGAGCGTCTCCGCCTCTTGCCTTCCGCGCGACCGCACGCGTACCGTGGCAGGACTGCCCCGGACCCTCCCAAGACGACGGAGTGACGCCCATGAAGCTCGTCTTCGCCACCACGAACAGTACCCAGTTCGCTCGTCACCTGGACGCGGGGTACTGCTTCGGAATGTCCTGCGACTGGGCCAACGAGTCGCTGGCAAGCGCCGGCGCCAAGGGTGTGACCCACAAGGAACAGCTCAGCGAGTTCAAGTGGGCGATCGGGCAGACCGCCTACGAGACCGTGAACATGGCCGACCAGACGCTCATCGCCAGCATGGGCCTGAAGGTCCAGGCGTACCAGAAGCTCAAGATCACGACGTTCGAGAACGTCTGCCGCACGGCCTACGGCCTGGACAGCGGCACCTACGTCTTCTGCATCGACGGCAAGGGCGGCGGCCACGCCATGGGATTCCGCCGGGTCACGGTCGCCGACGTCCTGGGCCGCCCGAGCGAGAGCCTCCAGTGGCTCGATCCGAACCTCGGTCTGTACGAGTTCATCAATCAACCGGACTTCGTGACCAACGCGAGCGCCAAGCTGGACGAGCTCTACGGCATGGGCGAGTCGGATCCGAACGGTCGCCTCATGGGCAACGCCGAGTTCTTCCGGGTCACGAAGGTCTGACGTCCGTACGGAGTCGGCGCCCCCGTGGGTGGCGGCGAAGAGCCCACTGCGCGCTCCTCGAGACGCCGCCCCGACTGAGTCACGCCTTGCGGTCGGTCCTGCGGCAAGTCGCCGACTGTCTGGTCCCGGTTCACCCAGCGTCGAGTCACCAGGTCCACCCGGAGAATCCCCGACTTCTGGAACCCAGGGTCTGCGACCCTTCCCCCGATTTCAGCCCTTCGAGCGACCCGACGCCCTCGCCCACCCCGGAAGACCGGCTCAGACCGGGCTTCCTCCGGAATCACCCGGAATCGTCGCGATCCGACGGCAGTCCTGCAGCGACATGGATTCGTATAAGTAATTGTGCAACAATGGATTGTGCCGTTTGGGTGCCGGGTGCTCTCGCCGCCCGCAACGCCGCACTCATCCCCGCCCCCGCGACTTACGATCTGGAGCCCGAGGCTCCTGCCCGATGGACGTTGGTTGACGGGCGGCAGCCACGGGGATCTCCTCGGGACTCGGGGGACGCGCGTCCACTACCTGGAGGCCTTCCGTGACCCCGGCTCGGCGGCTGCCCTCTCCAGTTCCTCGATCCGATGGCGCGTCTCGTCTGCGTCGCGTACCGCGCCGGCCTTCCTGAACGCCTCCAGCGCTTCCTTCCAGTCGCCGAGCGCGCCATCCCGATCGCCCTGGCGCAGGTGGAGTTCGCCACGTTCCCTTCGGACTTCCGCTGCGAGGAGGGGGTCGTGCACGCTCGTGGCGACGCAGAGTGCCTCGCGGAAGTGCTCATCCGCCTCCTTCGGGCTCCCGCGCTCGCGCTCGAGCACTCCGAGGAACTTGAGCACCTCGCCCGCCCGACCTGGTTCGTCGCCCTCGCACACGATTCGGAACGCCTCCTCGAGAGTGGTGGTGGCATCGTCCCAACGTGCTTTCGCGATCAGGCTTTCCGCGTAGCTCGTCAGCAGGATGCCCTCCAGGTGCCGGTCGCCACGCGAGCGGGCGATCTCCAGGCCTCGTGACAGCACGTTCCCCGCAGCCGCTGGGAGCCCTCGGTCGTTCAGGAGCATCCCGAGGTTGTTGAGGACCCAGGCCGCGGACCGGTCATCCCCCACGTCCTCGAAGGCTTTCAGGGCCGTGCGGTAGTGGTCCTGGGCGTGCGCGAGGTCCCCGCGAATGTTCTCCAGCACTCCCAGATTCATCTGGATGAGACCCACCAGGGGGATCTCCCCGGCCTCTGTGGCAAGGGCCGTGGCGGACCCGTAGAGCGCGATCGCCCGATCGATGTCGCCGCGCCGTTGGGCCATGGCCGCCCGACAGTTCTCCACGGCGGCGCGTGCCTCCAGGGACCCGCATGCCTCAGCCGCTTCGAGGCTCCTCCGGTAGCACTCGTCGGCGCTGTCGAGCTCTCCCTGGTCCCTGAGCACGGTTCCCTTCCACCGCAGCACGTTTGCGAGAAGCGGGCTGGCAGGCACCCCTTCGAGCAGGCGCTCGGCCTCGCCGAGGAGATCGAGAGCGCCCGAAAGGTCGCGGCGGCGCTCGAGGGTTCGCCCCCCGCGGGCCAGCGCGAGAGCCTTCTCGAAGCGTTCCTCGGTGGATAGCGACGATGCCACGATCCCTCCCTTCGTCCGTGGTCAGCTCGTGCCGATCACGTAGCCTGAGAAGTGATGGATCTCGAACGTACCGAGCGTCCCCGAGAGGTTCAGGGGAAGGATCTGGAGCGCCGTGACCTGCGGGGCCAGAGTGCCCTGGAAGTACGCGGCCACCAGACTCGACGCGATGGGGCCGGACACGGCCGCGTTCGTGCCGGCCAGATCCTGCACGGCGATCAGGGGAGCGTTGAAGACCAATCCCTGCGGATAGAAGTGGTAGCCGACCAGATTCCCAGCCGGCGCCTCCACGACGATCGTCGTATCCCGGGTGACGGCGCCGGGCGGCACCGTGACCGTGAGGCCCGCCTCAGGCAGGAGTATCGTGCCCCCCGCAGGGGTGATCGTGGTCGTGACGATCTCGCTCTGGCTGAGGGGGCTGAGCCGCTCGACGACCTGGACCTGGCTCGTGTCACCCGACCCGAGCAGGCTCGCGGCCGGACGCGACACGTGTGCCGCCGGTCCGGAGGGCAGGTCCGAGCACGCCACTGCGACCAGGGCCGTGGCGGTGAGAAGTCCGAGTACGATGCTTCGTGCCTTCGTCATGGTTCAGCCCGATCTGGAGGGAGTGCAGGGTGGATGGAGGACGACGGTGCCGCCGTCAGGTGGCGCGGCGCGCAGGCGGCGTCCTGTGGCGGACCCGCATCGCACGGAGACGCGCATCCGCCAGGTCGCGCCCGCGATCCTCATGCTCAGAGATGAACGGGGTCGCGGACCCGGGCGGCGGCGTGCTCCAGTTGGCATCAGAGGAGGGGTGTGACGAAGTCCGCGGCCCCCGTCGCGTTGCCCCCGAACGCGACCCACGGACTCGCGTGCCCGGCCTGGTCAACAGCGCGGCAGCGCCATTGGTACGCGGTGAGGGGCAGGAGGCCGCTCACGGAGACCGATGCCACCTGGCCTGGACTCACGGGAGAGCTCTGGGCCGTGACGTTGCCGACCAGGGGCAGGTTCGTCGGCACCACTTCGACCTGCAGCACGAGCTGTGCGCTCGGGTCGGAGTCGGCGAGCTGCGCCTTCAGCACGACGGACAATCCGCTCACGGTCCCTCCGACGGCGACGGACGCTCCATTGCCGTCGAACTGGCCGAGGCCTGCGGGCTGAGCCGGCCCGCCGGTCTGGCCTCCCCCGCCCGATCCGCCACCGCTCCCGCCGGATCCCGCGGAGTCGGCGGGGGGTCCGACGAAGTCGGGGGAAGTCTCGGCATTGTTGCCGTAGGAGACCCACGAGCTGCTGCGGCCCGTGTCGTCGACGGCGCGGGCCCGCCAGTGGTAGCCTACTCCCGGCGTGAGGCCGGTGACGCTCGCCGATCCCGTGGAGCCGCTGGCGACGGCCGCGCCGGTGACCACTCCCGTGCCGTCGAACGCGGAGCCGACGGGCTTCACTTCGACCTGCAGGCGCACGTGTTCGGCCGGGTCCGAGTCGGAGAGCTGCCCTTCGAGCACCACGCTCGTCGACGAGAGCGTGTCGCCGGTGGCGACCGACGTGGTTCCGTCCGACTGGAGTTGCGCCAGGCGGCTCGGTGCGGCCGGCCCGTTGGACGTCGGCGTGGACGCCGTCGAGATCCGACGCACCGAGAGATCGAAGGTGCCGGAGGCGCTGGCCTGCTGTGAGCTCACCTCGACGGTGTAGGTGCCACCCTGCTTGGGCACCCACCCGGCGATGCAGGCGCCGGCCTGGGCGCTCGCACAGCCGGTGGACTGGGCCAGAACCGAGGAGGGTGAGGGGGTGCCTTGGTAGAGAACGAGGCGCGGCGAGAAGCCTGTCGCACTCATGAGAAGGTCGATGCTGTCCCCCGCCGCGGCCGTGACGTGGTAGAGGCGGGCGTACCGCCCCTGTTCGCTGGGAGAGGCGCACCCGGGGCCGAGCGTGCCGGATACGCTCCACCCCTCGGAGAGCGTCCCGAACGTGCAGGTGGCGCCGCTCGGCGCCGACAGGATCGTGTACTGGATCGGGACCTGCACGGGTCGACCGCTGCCCGACACGACCAGGTCCACCGTGTCGGTGTAGACCCCGGGGCTCAACGTGCTCGGGTCGAGCTCGACCGCAAGCTCGTCAGGCGCGGTGCCCTGACGGGCGCCGAGGCGCAGCCAGGCGCTTCCTTTCCACACCGTGGCGCTCCACCCGCGTGGATTGGCGCCGTCGGGCGAGAGGAGCAGCCGGACCGTGGTGACGTCACCCTGGCCGGCGAATGCGGAGTCCCCGACCGCGGCCGGCTGCACCTGGAGGCCGTGCGGCGCATCGGCCGGAGAGACCAGGTCTCCGAGCTTGCACCCGGAGGCGAGCGTCAGAGCCAGCGCCGAGCCCGCGAGAGCGAGGGCCCGGCGCCAGCGGTGAACGGCTCCGGAGGAGCGATGGGTCTGAGGACGGTCGTCGATTGGCACGATTCCAGGACCGGGCCGCTGGGTGAACTCCGTGTCTGCTCGTCTGCGAATCACAAGATCCGTGCCAGTGGGAGCCTCCCTCCTGCGGTGCCCCCCGAGGCCTGAGCAGCCGGCGGCTGTCGGCCTGAGCGTGATCGAGTCTCATCTCTGGGATGGGTGCAGCGTGGCCGCAGCACATCTCCATGGCACCGAAGCGAGCACGGGCCGCAAGCGCGCGCATGGTCGGCGATTGGCGCGCGGTGTGATCAGCTCGCCCGGATGTACGCGCTCCCCTCGGCCGCGATGCACAGTGAAGTGAGGGCGGCCGCACTCAGGTCGGTGCGCCCTGCCGCCGTGAGCATCGCCTGGACCGCGGCCTGTACGCCGGCCTGATACGTCGCGATCGCCTGAGCCGCCGCGCTCGCGGTGGTCGCCGTCGAGAGGCGCGCGCTCAGGCTGGCCGCCGTGAGCGCGCTCTGGATCGCGGCCTGGACCGAGCCGCGCACGATCGCGCTCGCGTTCGGCACGAGCAGGTTCAGCATCGCGTGCGTGGTCGCCGAGTCCGCAGTGGTCTCGTCGGTGGCTATGGCCGTCTCGATCTCCGCCGCGGTGGAATCTTCTCGCACACTCACCGTGGTGGCGGAGAGCACGTCCATGATGGAGTCGGCGACGGCGGCCTCGGCACTCGACTGGAAGCTCGCAGCCAGCCGCTCGCGTGCGGCCAGGTTCATCCAGACCGCCTCGGCGTCGAGCTCGCCGCGCGACGTGGTGGCTCCGTCCAACTGGGCGTCCATGGTGCTGGCCGCCGCGGCCGAGGCCATGACCAGCGCCTCGCCGGAGACACCGGCCTTGCCATACGCGGCCAAGGCGGCCTGGACGAGGGCTGCATGCGCCGAGTCCGAGGAAATCCCGCGGAAGCGGGAGTCCGCGAAGTCCGCGGCGGCCGACCCCATGAGGGCGGCCCGCGCCGAAGCGCTCAGCGCGGCTCCCGCCCCTGAGAAGACCTGGGTCATCGCGTCGCTCGCGGTGGCGACTCCCTGTGCCGTCGCGTGGATCTCGTCGTTGGCGAGGATGGAAGCGGAAGCGGTCGGGCCGGCATTCACGAACAAGGCCACCTCGGCCGGCGAGGTGAGGCCAGCGTCGCCGTTCGCCTCGAGGTCGGACCAGACCAGGCCGCGCACGGTCGTCCCGTCGTCGATGGGAGCCGCCGTGAGGGTGTCGCCCGCGCTCGTCGTGCCGTACACCATCGCGCGTCCCACGTGAGCCCCACCCGAGCTCTGGACGTCCACCACGAGGTCGCTGCGCCCGGCGGGCACGCCCGTGACCACGAACGAGCCGTCCGTCCGGACCTTGCCCTGCGCAACGGCGTCGAGCGAGCCGTCCGACGCCACTTCGGCGACGGTAACGGTGCTCGCGGTCGTGGCAGCGACGCTTGCGGCCGCGATCGGGTAGGCGCCGATCCGAGAAGCGGTCGGCTCGGGGCCGGTCTGTTGGACCTGACCGCGGACCGCCGAATGAGTGCGCAAGGAGGGACTCGTCCCTCCGTTGCTGCTGCACGCCGTCATGCCGAGCGCAACCGTGAGCGCCAGGCTCAGGTGCATCCAGCTCGTTCTGGGCATCTCAGCTTCTCCTTTCCGGAGCCAGCCCCGGATGCTCGCGGGCCGGACCTCCCTCGATGTGATCGTCGGGTGCTGCACACGGGCCTTCGACGCGGCGGCGAAGCAACGGGCATGCCAGCGGCCTCCGTCGCGGCCCGAATGCCCGCCCCCGGCAACGGGACGGAGAGGGTCGTCCCATCGGAGTGGCGCAAGAGCGGTGGGGCGTGCGGGCGACAGGTGCAGAGACGACGCAGCAGGGTGGCGTGGCGGGCGCGCCACATGCGCCGCCTGCGTGCCGCCGGGGGATCCGGATCGGGAAATCCGCCGGGTCCGCCGGGAACGCGCGTGCGGCGGGCATCGGCACCGGATCTGCAGGGAGGACTGGAGACGCACCCGGGCGTGCCCCGCGAGGAAGCACGCGTCCCCGATGGGGCGTCGCGGTCCGTACGGATCGCAGTACGGCTCGATCCAGGAGGACACCATGCGCAGCTCCGGTCGCCGCGGTCCTCGAGAAGGGTGGGTACGGGAGGTAGGCTGGGCGTCAGTCGGCGCGGGCTCGCGTGGCGCTCACGAGGGGGCGAGGGTGTCCCGCGAGGAGTTGTGCCGTCCGGTGCTCGAGGCGGCGTCGCGCATTCCGCGCGCGATGCGCCGGAGCGAGCCTGCACCCTGGGGCAAAGGGGGCTGGCGCTCCCCGCTACGTAGTGTCGCAGCGCGGTGAGCGCCGTGGGTGAGTCGGAGCCGTTCGCCCTCAGGGCTGCCCGGCGCGAGGCGGCCCTCCCTTGGGCCGTGCCGGCGGGGACGAGTAGGTTGTGGCCACTCGCCCCGGACCGACCGGATCTCCCCGTGGGGGAGGTCCACGTCTACCGCTGCTTCCTGGACCGGTGGCGGCCGGCGGGCGCGGCCCTCGAGAGCGTCCTTTCCGATGCCGAGCGGGCACGCGCGGGGCGCCGCCGGTTCGAGCGCGACCGCATCCGCTTCGTCGTCGCCCGCGGAGTGCTCAGGACGATCCTCTCTTACTACCTCGGTATCGAGCCGGCCCGGATCCCGCTCGGACAGGGGCCGTGGGGCAAGCCGTGCGTTTGCGACGAGGACGGGAGAGCGCTCGGGAGACGTGCGGCGGGGTTCGACTTCAACGTGTCGCACGCCGATGACCTGGCCCTGTTCTCGGTATCGCGTGCGGGCGCCGTGGGGGTAGACGTGGAGCGGGTGCGCAGCGTGCCCGAGCTGGCCTCTCTGGTCCTGGCCCACTTCAGGCGCAGGGAGGCGGAGGTCCTTCTGGAGTCCGAGAGGGCCGACCGCGAGCGTGACTTTCTGCGCTGCTGGACGTCGAAGGAGGCCCTGCTGAAGGCGACAGGGCGGGGAATCTCCGGCGGGCTTCTGGGCTTCGAGGTCCTCGTCGCGTCCGGCGCCCCCGCGCGGCTGGTGGGCTGTCCGTCCGGCTTCGGGAAGCCGGCGGACTGGTCCCTGATCGAGCTGCGCCCGGCGCCCGGCCGAGTAGGTGCGTCGGCCGTGTGGGGACCCCTCGATCGCCTGCGTTGCTGGACGTGGCCGGGCGAGCCGGGGGGCGACTCGATCGCTGTCGAGTAGCCGCCACGCTTCGTGCCCTGCCTGTGGCGTCCACGAGCCACCGGACGCCTGCCGGGGAGCGTCCAGCGCGCCGGAATCATCCGATTCACGCCGTTTGCGGCCGGCTGACCCGCCGGCGCGGCTGGCGCAGAGCTTGCCCATCTGGCGGGCGACGCTGACGCCCCTGTGACCAGCCGAGGAGAGGTGCCCTCGTGATCGGAACGGACCTGAAGGAATCGACTGACGCAGCCCCGCTCTCCTTCGCCCAGGAGCGGATATACTACCTGGAGCGCATGATGGGGGGCAGCACGGCCTACCACATGCCGATCGCGCTCAGGCTGCGAGGCCACCTCGACGTTCGGGTCCTGGACTGGGCCCTCGGCCGGCTCGTCCTCCGGCACGACGCCTTGCGCACGGCGATCCGCATGGATGGTGGAGAGCCACGCCAGGTCGTGCTGCCGTGGGTGCACCGGGCCCTCGAGGTGGAGGACCTCGCCCCCGAACATGGCCCGGTGGACGAGGAGAGGCTGCGCCTGCGGCTGGAGGCCGAGGCGCGCCGCCCATTCGACCTGGGCTCGGGCGCTCCCATCCGTTGGCTGCTGATCCGGTGCGGGCCGAACGACCACGTCCTGTTCCAGAACGGGCATCACGCGTTTCTCGACGGCGTGTCCCACGGGATCCTCGTGCACGAGCTGGCTGCGCTGTACGATGCGCACGTGGAGGGCCGCGGCACGGACCTGCCGAGTCACGCCTTGACATACGGTCAATACGCGATCCGCGAGAGGGCGGCGCTGACTGCGGAGCGCATCGAGCAGCTGACGAGCTTCTGGCGGCAGCAGCTCGCCGGCGACCCGCCCATGCTCGATCTGCCCCGCGACCGCGCCCGTCCGGCCGTCCAACGCTTCCGCGGTCGGACCGTGCACGCCACCGTCAGCGAGGACGTACGCCGCACGCTCGCGCACGTCGGGCGCGAGGAGGGGGCGACGGAATTCATGACGCTCCTCGCCGGCTTCCAGGCCCTCATGCACCGGTACAGTGGCCAGACGGACCTGCTGATCGGGACAGTCGTCGGGGGACGCCCGCGTACGGAGCTGGAGACGATCGTCGGCTGCTTCATCAACACGGTCGTCGTGCGCACGGACGTGTCCGGCGAGCCGACCTTCCGTGAGGTCGTGCGCCGGACGGGGCGCGCGATGTTCGGCGCGCTCGCGCACCAGGACGCGCCGTACGATCAGGTGGTGCAGGCGATCGGCCCCAGCCGCAGTACCAGCTACAATCCCCTGTTCCAGGTCTTGTTCCGTTCGGAGGAGGTCGGGCGGAAGGTCCCGCAGTTCGGGGGGCTGCAGGTGGAGCTCGTGGCGGTGGAGCCGGGTGGCGTCTACTGCGACCTCGACCTCTCCGTGCAGGCGGCGACCCAAGGCGCGCGGTTCGCGCTCCACCACGACGTGGACCTCTTCGAGGCCTCGACGGCGCAGCGGATCCTCGCGCACTACTGTACGCTGTTGCGCGGAGCGGCAGCCAATCCGGAGTGTCCCATCTCGGCGCTCCCGATCCTGCCGGACGACGAGCGGCACACGTTGCTGGCGTGGGGGGACGGGGGAGCCCCGCTCACGCTGCGCGAGACGGTTCTCGATGTGCTGGAGGGCGCGGCGCACGCCTCGTCGTCCAAGACAGCAGCGGAAGACGAGACCGGTGCGACCCTTTCGTACGCCGAGCTTCACGGGCGCGCGCGGCGTGTGGCTGCGGCGCTCAGGGGCGAGGGCCTCGGGCGCGGTGACGTGGTCGGCGTGTGCGGCGAGCGAAGCGTCGGCATGCTCGTCGCGCTGCTCGGCATCCTGGGGTCGGGCGCCGCCTACCTGCCGCTGGACCTGGACTACCCCCAGGAGCGGATCGCTTTCATGCTCGCCGACTCGGGTGCCCGCGCGGTAATGTGCGCGGGTGCCGGCGCGGCGGTGGAGCGCATTCCGTCGTCGGTCGCGATCCTGCAGATGGAGGAGTTGGAGGCGGGGTCTCTCCCGGAGACCCCCGCGGCAGCGGGCGCGGAGGCCGGCCCCGAAGATCCCGCCTACCTCATCTATACGTCCGGTTCCACCGGAGTGCCGAAGGGGGTGCGCGTACCCCATCGTGCCGTAGCGTCTCTTCTGCGCACGATGATGGAGAAGCCGGGCCTGGGCGAGAGGGAGCGCGTGCTGGCGGTGACGACGATCGCCTTCGACATCGCGGTCCTGGAGCTGCTCCTGCCTCTGGCGGCAGGAGGGACGGCGGTGATCGCGACCCGGAGGAGCGCCGCAGACGGCCGCCGTCTGCTCGACCTCATGCGCGAGCGCTGCATCGACGTGCTGCAAGCGACGCCCGCCACCTGGCGGCTCCTGCTCGACGCGGGGTGGGACGGAGATCCTCCCCTGCGGGCGCTGTGCGGAGGGGAGGCCCTGGCGTCCGATCTGGCGGCGTCGCTGGTCGAGCGCGCGCGCGAGGTGTGGAACCTCTACGGACCGACGGAGGCCACGGTGTGGTGCACGCGCCAGAGGGTGACGAGCGCCGAATCGTCCACTCCGATCGGTCGCCCCGTGCGAGGCGCGCGAGCCTACGTTCTGGACAATGCGATGAGCCCGATGCCCATCGGCACCGTGGGTGACCTCTGGATCGGTGGAGCGTGTGTGACGCTCGGCTACCAGGGGCGGCCGGAGCTCACGCAGGAGCGGTTCGTGCGGGATCCGTTCTCCGAGGACAGCGGCGCACGGATCTACCGGACGGGAGACCGAGCGCGCTGGCGCTCGGACGGGGTGCTCGAGTACCACGGCCGCCGCGATCACCAGGTCAAGGTGCGAGGGTTCCGCATCGAACTGGGCGAGGTCGAGGCCGCGCTCGCGCACGTTCCCGGGATCCGGGAGAGCGTCGCGGACGTCTCCGCGGACGCCACCGGCGAGCGGAGGCTGGTCGCCTGGGTAGTGGGCACTCCGGGCGAGGCTCTGACGGCGAGCGACGTCCGCCGCCGCCTGGCCGACCTGCTGCCCGACTATATGGTCCCCTCGCTGGTGATCGAGATGCCCGCGCTCCCGCGCACTCCCAACGGCAAGGTGGATCGCCATGCGCTGCCGGACGCTGAGGGTTCCCCGACCGAAGGCCGTGACGGGTCCCCTGCGCCGTCGACGCCGCTGGAGCGGGACCTCGCGCGCATCTGGGCGGATGTGCTCGGGATCGACGACGTCGGCATCGACGACAATTTCTTCGACCTGGGCGGCCATTCGCTTCTGTGCATGCGCGCGATCCATCGGATGGAGGAGGCGACCGGGCGCAAGTTCGACCCACGGGCGATGGTGCTGCAGACCCTGCGCCAGATCGCGGCGGAAGCGGAGCCCGCGGCGTGAATCCGTTCCACTTCGGGGTGGGGAGCCGCCCTCTCTTCGGCGTCTATCACGCACCTGCCCGCCGCCCGGTGCATGCCGAGGGCATCGTCGTGTGCGGGCCGGTGGGCATCGACTACCAACGCACGCATCCGGCGCTGCGTCAGCTGGCACAGCAGCTGGCGCGCCGGGGCCACCACGTGCTGCGGTTCGACTACTTCGGCACCGGCGACTCCGGTGGCGACGCTCTCTCCGGAGACATCGATGGATGGCGGGGCGATGTGTTCGCCGCCGTCGACGAGCTGCGGGCCATGTCCGGCGTCGCCGACATCAGCCTCGTGGGCGTGCGCCTCGGCGGCGCGCTCGCGCTGATGGCCGCCGACGGGCGTGCGGACGTGGTCGCGGTGGCGCTCTGGGATCCTGTGGTGCATGGCCGCCGCCACCGGGAAGAGCTCGTCGAGGTGGCAGGGAGAGGTCCGGGCCGTGGTCCCAGGGTCGAGGGACACGGGAATGTCGGCCGCGCGCTCCATGTGGAGGGGTTTCCGTTCTCGCCTCGGATACTGCGCGAGATCGCAGGGCTGGACCTGACCCGTCTCTCCGGGGCGTCGTTCGGGCGTCTCGGGCTCTTCCTGTCCGACCCGGACCCCGCGTCGGACACGCTCGCGATGCGCGCGGAGGAGCTGGGGGTGGCGACGTTCCGGCGCGACCTGCCCGACGACCGGGTGTGGGTCGACGGCAGGCGTCTGGGAGACGCGGTGCTCGCGCCGCGTCTCGTGCACGAGGTGGCTGCGTGGCTGTCCTGATCGGAGGCGTGCGGGAGCGGGCAGTCCGCATCGGGGATCCTCATCCCCTTATCGGGATCGTGTCGGAGCCAGTGGACCGAGCTCGTCCGCAGGCTCCCGCGTTCCTGATCCTCAATGCCGGCATCGTGCACCGCGTGGGGCCCTCGCGGATCGGGGTGCTGCTCGCCCGGGCCCTGGCCGGGGATGGGTTCACGGCGCTCCGCTTCGATTTCTCGGGCATCGGGGATTCGCCCCACCGCCCCGACGATCGCGCCTTCGACGAGCGCAGCGTGGCCGAGGCGCGCGAGGTGATGGACTACCTCGCGACGTCTCACGGGGCGGAGCGGTTCGTGCTCCTCGGCCTGTGCTCGGGGGCCGAAGTCTCGTTCGCCACCGCCCTGGCGGACGAGCGGGTCGTGGGTCTGGTGTCGCTGGATGGGCACGCGTACCGGACGTGGCGCTACTGGGTCCACCGCTATCGGCCCCGCCTGCTGCGCGCGGAGAGCTGGCTCAACCTGCTGATGGGGCGGACGTACGTGGGCCCGTTCGTGCGATCGGTTCTTGGGCGCATGGCAGGAAGGAGCCAGGACGACGACACGGCCGAGGTCGAGCTCTTCCGCACGAGCTTTCCCGAACGGCAGGTCGTCACCGAAGGCTATCAGACCCTGGCCGACCGGGGCGTACGGATGCTGCAGATCTTCACGGCGGGCATCGAGGGGAGCTACAACTACGCCAACCAGTTCCGGGACGCGTTCCGGACCGTGGATTTCGGCGGGACGCTGCGCCTCGAGTTCCAGGCCGGTGCCGATCACACGTTCACCGATCCGGCGGAGCGCCGGGCGCTGCTCGCGAGCGTGACGGGTTGGGCGGGCCGTCTCTGGCGCCATGCGAGGCAAGCCGAGCTTCCCGTCGCATGACCCACGAGCAGGGGATCGACACGGCCCCCGCCAGCCGCGCACAGGATCTGCCCGACCCGTTCACGATGGGAAGGCTCGGCAAGCACACCCTCGTCTACGGCGCAGGCGTGCTGCTCAGCAAGGGTCTCTCCTTCGTGATGCTCCCGGTCTACACCCGATACCTGACGGCGACGGACTACGGAGTCATCAGCCTCATCATGATCACGCTCGACGTGATCAGCATCGCCGCCGGGTCGCAGATCGCAGAGGGCATCTACCGGTTCTACCATAAGGCGGAACACGACGCGGAGAAGGAGGCGGTGGTGGCCACCGCGCTGATCGCGCTCGGCGCGAGCTACCTCCTCGTGGGTGTCACCGTCGCGCTCGCCGCGCCGCTCCTCTCCCGCGTGGTGTTCGACACGGCGCGCTACGCCGCCCTGATCCGCCTCGCCGCAGGCGGCCTCGCGTTCCAGGCGTGCCTGATCGTGCCGCTCGCGTTCGCGCGCGTGCGCGACCGATCCGTATTCTACGTCGGCGCGAGCGCCGCGAAGCTCGCGCTCGGCGCGGGCCTCAACGTGCTCTTCATCGTCCAGATGCGCATGGGGCCGGCGGGGGTGTTCGCCAGCGGCCTGATCACGAACGCGGTGGTGGGCCTCGGGCTTACGACGTGGCTGTCCAGAAGGATCTCCCTCCGCCCCTCGAGGGTGGCCGGGAAGAGCCTGGTCCGCTACGGACTGCCGCTGGTGGCGACGCAGTTCGCCACGTTCATCGCGACATTCGGGGACCGGTTCGTTCTCCAGAAGACGGCCGGCACGACGGAAGTCGGCATCTACAGCCTCGCGTACCAGTTCGGATTCCTCCTCGTCGTCGTCGGCTTCATGCCCTTCGCCCAGATCTGGCAACCGAAGCGGTTCGAGATCGCTCCGCGGCCCGACCGCGACGACCTGCTCGCGCGAGGGTTCATCTACACGAACGTGCTGCTCCTGACGGTGGCGGTCGGGATCGTGTTGTTCGTGAAGCCCGTTCTCCGCGTCATGTCCGCAGCGTCGTTCCAGGGTGCTGCCGCTTTCGTTCCTGTGATCCTGGTGGCCTATGTCTTCCAGTCATGGGCGAAGACGCAGGACATCGGCATCCTGGTGAGCGAGCGGACCGAGTATGTGACCGCGGCCGACTGGGCGGGCGCGCTCGTGGCGGTCGCGGGCTACGTCTCGCTCATCCCGCGCTACGGGGGATGGGGAGCCGCTGTCGCCACGGTACTCTCGTTCTTCGTCCGATGGGCGCTCGCCTATCGCTTCTCGCAGCGCCTCTGGCACGTGCGCTATCGTTGGGCGCCGGTGCTGCGGCTGCTCGCCCTGGCGCTCGCGATATCGGGTGGCTCGCTCCTGCTCCCGCGCCTCGGGATCGTCACGAGCGTGGCGCTCCGTCTCGCGCTGCTCGCCGTCTATGGCATCGGCCTCTGGCACCTCGGGGTGCTGACGCCCCGCGAGCGCTCCGGGCTCGTGGGCGCCGCACGACTGGGGTGGACGCGGGGAACGCGGCGGCTGCCGGAGTGGGTCTCCGGGTCACCGTGATCGGGCGCCGACCCGACTCGTCAGGCGCCGGCTCAGGGCCCGGCGGAACTCTCTGGGAACGAACGTGTCCCGCCGGCCGTCGACCAGGGTGATGTCTCCGACACCGGTCACCGTGTGCAGGCCGTTCGGATACCGACCGCGCGGGTCGGGGCGGAGCACGCGCACGACCTCCTCTTCGAACTCCGTCGGCGACAGCTTCACGATGTGGTTCCAGGCCACGGCGCCGCCATAGCTGCTCGAGCAGTCCTGGGCGGGCCGATAGAGCTCAGACCCTCGACGCACGATCGGGCCGGCAGGCCGGGCCGACCGGGGATCGGACTTGACGGGGTTGAGGAGGTGCGGGTGCCAGCGGCCGAGCAGTTCGCGCGCCCACCAGACATAGAGATGCGCCTCCGGCTGGTGGTCGACGTCCACGCCGAAGAGCCACCACAGTCCTGCGTGACGACAGAGGGTGGCGTCCGCGACCGCCAAGTCCTCGATGAGTGCCCCCAGATCCTCCCAGACGTGCGGCGCCTCACGGCACCGGAAGAGCCTCACCTCACGTGCGGCCGATCTCTCCGGGACGCAGTAGGTCTCGCCGTCCACGGTCATGAGGTGCGGGTACGACGTGTGTCCACGGCTGGGAAGCACATCCGGTCGCCGTTCCCGGACGAGCCCGTCCTCCGCCACCGACAGTGCGGCGATCGTGCCGCGCGCAGAGCGCGAGTCGAACGCCTCGGCGAGGATGTGGAGCGTCTGCCCGTCCTGGACCCCGAAGGGGTCGGCCAGGAAGGTTCCGACGGGAGGGTCGGGTAGCCACCGGACGCGCAGCGGTGCTCCGTCGATGAGGTGGTGCACCGGCGCGTCTACGAGCCCGATGTTCCACTGCTGGTGACGGAACAGCGACGTCCAGAGCGTGCGGGCCCGACTCCGCCAGACGCGCGCGACGAACCGCGCAGCAGCCGGCCGCGAGAGCGGACGCCACGACCGCGGCGGCAGGCGCTCGGTCGTCGTGCCCCGGGCGGGCCCCGTGCCTGCGCTGCCACCGGTTCCACGGCAGGCCAGCGCCAACCGCCGGACTTCGATCAATCGCCTGACTTCCCGCGCGGGCCACGCGGCGACGCTGCTCAGGCACGCGTCCCGGGTCTGGGAGAGGGAGTCGGGAGTCACCGGTGACCATCCTCGATGCAGGACCCGACCCATCCCTCCCCGCTCGAGGCGCACCAGGGCAGATTCGAGGACCTGGACTCCTCGGAGGATCTCCTCCGCGCCGGGCGGCCCCGCCGCGGACGGCGATCCGTGGCGGAAAGCCCACACACCCTCGGTGCAGGAGTCCAACACGCTCCCCCGCAGGTCGCCGAAGGTGAGGTCGAGGAGCACGTCGAGGGCCAGGTCCATGATCTTGCCCGCGTCCGGCCCGTCGAGCGAGACGGAGCCGTCGGGATGGGAACGCACCTGGCAACGCAGGTGGGAGACGCCTCGAAGCTGTCGAGACAACTCGACGCGTCGCAGGGCGCCAGGCACATCCGACGCGGTTGGCGTCGAGGCAAGGCGCCAGAGAAGCGACCGGGCGTCGAGATCCCAGAATCCCGCGCAGGGTGCCGCTCGTCCGCCACGGCATGCGGGGGGCGGCAGGTGAACGCCCTCGACCCACACGCTGATCTCCGCGTCGTGGATGGCGAGGAGGTTCTCGACGCACTCGGCCTGCCATCCGTATGCGCTTAGGCCTGGCAGGACCAGGCCTATCCGCATGGATACTCGTCGCGCCTGAGTGGAAACGGGTGACTCCGATCTCATCGGTTGGCACCGATCCTGCTCACGGGAAACACGTGTCTTTGACCTGCGGAGGCCGACCGTTCTCAAGCAGGCTCTGTGCCAGGGAGGCCCTGGGGGTCATGAAGGCGTTCGCGGAGTGCATCGCCCTTGTCCTGCTGGCAGCCGTCGCAGGCTGCAGCAGCATTCCGGCGCGAGGCGCCGGCCCAGGAGGTGACGGCACGAGTGGTGGTGGTGGGAGGACCCGCGGCGGGACCGGTGCCGATGGCCCGACGGGCACCGGTGTGGACACGACCTGCGCGCACCCCGAGTCCACGTGGATCTGGTGCGACGACTTCGAGAAGGACCGTCTGTCGAGCTACTTCGAGTATGTGCCCGACAACGGCTCGTTCGTGCGAGAGCCCGGCGTGGGGATGAACGGCTCCTGGGGCATGGAGGCGCACTTCGACTCGGGGCAGGTGGCGGCCGGGAACCTCAAGCTCGCGTTCGGCCTGACACCCTCGTCGTACTTCAAGCCGGTGGACAGCGGCACACGCAAATACCGCGACGTATACTGGCGCTTCTACTTCCGGAGGGATTCCGACTGGACGGGCGGCGGCGGCTACAAGCTCACCCGTGCCATGTCCCTCGCCTCGAGCACTTGGGCAGAGGCCATGATCGCCCAGGTGTGGAGCGACGACCCGCCGAACCAGGACTACCTCCTTTCTGATCCCGCGTCCGGCGTCAACCCGCTCACGGGGCTCCTGCTGACGCTCAAGTACAACGACTTCATACATCTGCACTGGCTGGGCCAGGTGAAGGGCCCCATGCCCATCTACGATCACGCGTACGCCGGGAAGTGGCTCTGTGTCGAGGTGCACGCGCGCCTCGACGACCCCGGCCGGTCGAACGGCGTGGAGGAGGTGTGGGTCGATGGTCGAAAGGACGTCGACGAGACGGGCCTCACGTTCGTCGGCTCCTTCGACCAGTACGGCATCAATGCGATCTTCCTGGAGAACTACTGGAACACGGGGGCGCCGAAAGCCGAAAGCCGATACTTCGACGACTTCATCGTGGCCACGAGCCGCATCGGATGCGGCCCCGACAGCACCAGTGGGGGCTGAGGGGCCGATGAGGATGGACGCAGCACGCGGGGACGGCGTTCGCCGCGGATGGCCGGCATCTGCAGCGACGGGAGCCGGCGTCTCATCGGCCGCCTCGTCGTGGAGGCCGATTCGCCCATCGGTGGTCGCATCCACCCCGGTCGATAAGTGGGATCCGCTGCTCGTATCCGTCGGTCTTCTGGTCGCATTCTCGATCGGGCGCCTGCAGCTCGTCGTCCACCAGCTCAACGGGCTGCATTCGCTGTTCGTGATCGGAGCCGTGGCGGTGGCCCTCTACACGCTCGATCCCGCTCCCGCGCGCGCTGTCCGGTGGTCGATGCGCAAGCCCACGCTGTTGCTCCTCGCACTCTGCGCCTGGATGGTGCTCGGGCTCCCCACGTCGATTCTGGTTCACCAAAGCCTCTCGTTCCTCGTCAACAACTTCTCGAAGACGGTCCTCATCTTCCTGGTCGTGGCGGGGTGTGTGCGGAGTCTTCGCGACGTGGAGCGCATCGCGTGGTGCTACTTCATGGCCGTCGTGGTCTACGCGGCCTTCATCCTGATCCGATATCACGTGGGAGGGGCCGACTGGCGCCTGGGCACGCTCGTCACATACGACGCCAATGACTATGCGCTGCTCGCCACGACGGCGATCCCGCTCGGCGTGGGCTCCCTCGTCCGGGAAGGCAGGCGCGCGTGGGCGCGTGCCGTCGACGCGGCCGGGCTCCTCGTCGTGCTGGTGGCGTTCGTGTGGGCGGGATCGCGCGGCGGCCTCCTCGCGATCGGAGCCAGCAGCCTCTTCTTCCTCGTGCGCAGCCGGGCCGTGAGCAGGGCACGCAAGGCAGCCGCCATAACGATCGTGGGCGGAGTGATCGTGGTGTTCGCCGGCGCCCGCTTCTGGTCCGACATGGGGACGATCGTCTCTCCGGCGCACGACTACAACTACACGTCGGAGACGGGACGCTTGGACATCTGGAAGCGCGGCCTCGCCTATATGGCCGACCATCCCGCGTTCGGCGTAGGCGTCGACAACTTCGAGGTCGCCGAAGGAACGCTCTCGCCCGAGGCCTGGCGCCAGGAGTATGGCCTCGGCTGGAAATGGAGCGCTCCTCACGACCAGTTCGTGCAGGTGGGCGCTGAGCTGGGGATCCCCGGGCTCCTCCTCTACGTGGCGTTCCTGGTGGCGGCGTTCCTGATGGCGCTCCGCGTCGAGCGAGGCGCCGGGTGGCTCGGGACGGAAGGCAGGGGCATCCGCACCCAGACCGAGACGCTCATGACGTCGCTCGTCGCCTTCCTGGTGGGAGCGTGCTTCCTGACGATGGCGTACAACGAGATGCTCTACGTCCTCGTCGCCCTTGTCCTCGGCCTCGAGAAGGTTCTGCGCATCGAGGCGACGAGGCTCTCCGGGCGCATCCCCGCGAGTCCCTCGTCGACCGTCTGAGAGGCGATCTCCTGCAAGGAGGCCACGCAACCTGTGCGCAGTCGTGCGAAGGCCGGCCATAGGGGCGCGGGCGCTGCGCGCGCGCCGCACGGCACACGCGGAACGTTGCGCCCTTGCAGCGTCGGAGCGCCGTCCGGTGCGGCCCCTGTCTGTCGGGCAGCCTTGGGGAGGCGGCGGCCGGATGGCGTGGAACGTGCAAGACGCGGGGCCATGCGCCAACGGAGCGCCGAAGGTGACCACAACGGGTCACGATGAGTGTCGGGAGGGGAGAATTGACGGCGACAGGCATGGCCGCAGGTCGGACTGCAGGGAGTGAAGGTCTTCTCCATCGGTCTGCATTGGCTCGCGTCGAGCGAGGAGCCTCGAGCGGTCGCGGCCCGCAGAGCGGAGGTGTGCGCGTGAAGGGCTTCATCCAGGAGTGGGTCACGCGCAGCGCCGCGAAGCATCCGGCGGCCCGCGCCATCGTCACCGAGCACGAGAGCGTAAGCTATGCCGAGCTCGACTTCCGCTCGGCAACGCTGGCCACCGCGCTTCGCGCACGGGGCTGCGAGCGCCGCGATCGCGTGGCGGTGCTCGTCCCGAAGTCGGCACGAGCGATCACCAGCTTCATCGGCATCCTGAAGGCGGGGTGCACCTACGTGCCCCTCGATCCGAGGAACCCTGCGGCACGGACGGCGTCCATCCTCCGGCGCAGCGCGCCGCGCATCCTCCTCGTCTCCAACGACGAGCCGAGCGCGCGAGCGCTGCGTGACCTGGACGCGCTGCGGGCATTGGCCGGAGTTCAGGTCGTGCGGCTCGAATCCCTCGCCATGGAAGACGACATCCCTTTCAAGGGTGACGAGCCTGCCGAGGACCGGGCCGTCGGCGGTGCCTGCCTTCAGGACCCGGCGTACATTCTGTTCACGTCGGGATCGACGGGGGAGCCGAAGGGAGTGCCGATCTCCCATGCCAACGTGCGGCCTCTCGTGGAGTGGGCGCTCGAGTGGTTCGATCTCGGGCCGCGTGATCGGCTGTCCGGTCACGCCAGCCTGACGTTCGATCTGTCGACGCTGGACATCTACGCCGCGTTCGCGGCCGGTGCGGAGCTGCATCCCGTGCCGGACCATCTCTCCCTGCTGCCGCACAGGCTGGTGGAGTTCATCCAGCGCCGGGGGCTGACGTTCTGGTTCTCCGTGCCGGCGCAGCTCGCCTACGTCAGCCGCTTCGACGCGCTCCCGGAGGGTGGCGTCCCCTCGCTGCGCCACGTGGCGTGGTGCGGCGACGCCCTGTCGCCGTCCGTGCTCGGATATTGGCGGCGCCGTCTCCCGGGGGTCGCGTTCTCGAACCTGTACGGTCCGACCGAGACGACGGTGGCCAGCTCGTGCTACCGCGTGCCCGACGACTTCGACGAGGGCGCTCGGGACATCCCGATCGGACGCGCGCTCCCCGGTGAGAAGCTCCTGGTGCTCGACTCCCGACTTCGCCCGGTAGCGGACGGCGAGACGGGCGACCTGTGGATCGGAGGCGCCGGACTGTCGGCTGGCTATTGGCGGGATCCGGACCGGACCCGCCATGCCTTCGTGCCGGATCCTACCACGGACGATCCGTCCGCTCGCATCTACCGCACGGGCGACGTGGCCCGCCGGGACGCCGCGGGGGATCTGCATTTCCTGGGCCGCTCGGACTTTCAGATCAAGACTGCCGGATATCGCGTGGAGCCCGGCGAGGTCGAGCACGCGCTGCTGGGAGTGCCCGGCGTGGTGGACTGCGCCGTGGTCCCTGTACCGACGAACGGCTTCGAGGGCACCTCCATCGGGTGCGCATACGTCTCGTCCGAACGGAGTGTCTCTGTGGAGCCCCATGCGGTGCGATCCGCGCTTGCCGGGCAGCTGCCTTCGTACATGATCCCCACTCGGTGGATGGCACTGGACGAGCTCCCGGTGGGGCCGCGGGGCAAGGTGGATCGGAGCCGTATCCGCGACCTGTTCGTAGGAGGAGGGGTGTCATGATCCTGCCGACGGCGAGCAGGAGTGTGGACGTGTCCGACGTCGCGGTGCGACGTCTGGGTGAGGGCGACTACGAGCGTGTGGCCGGGTGGCTCTCCGAGTCGAGGAATGCGCGGTGGCTGGATTTCGGTCCCGCGCTGGGTCGCATGGACGCGCTCAGGCTCAAGCTCATGGCCGCGCGCCCCGATAACATCGTGTGGACCTACGGGCCCGCGTGCGAGGGCGTGGCGGTGGGCGTCGTGGGTCTCCACCGGCTCGACCGGCGCTTCGGGACCGCGGAGCTCTGGGCGGTGCTCGGGGAGAAGCAGTACGGCTCCAGGGATCTGACCGTGCGGGCTGTGGCGCGCCTCCTCTCTCATGGCTTCGACGAGTTGGGCCTGCGCTCGATCCACGCATGGACCGTTGAGAGCAACCGGCACTCCCGGCGTGCCCTGGAGCGCCTCGGCTTCCGCTTCTTCGGGCGACAACGCGCGTGCCACGTCATCGAGGGCACGGTCTACGACAGGCTCTGGTTCGACATGCTGGCCGACGAGTTCCGCGGCTACGGCAGGCAGACATGACCTCCGGGACCAGGATGGCCATCGGTGTGATCCAGCAGCGCATCGAACGGATCTTCCACGACCACTTGGACCTCCGTGTCGATCCCGACCTGGACATTCTGGAGAGCGGGATCATGGACTCCCTCGTCCTCGTCAGGCTCATCGTGCGCCTCGAGGAGGAGTTCGGGATCGTGGTCGACGTGGAGTCCCTGGACTTGGAGGATCTGCGCTCGATCTCCTGCGTCGCCCGCTACGTGGAGGCGCGCACGTCGGATGTCTGAGAGCGGGCCGCGGAGGCGCGGAGGTGTGGGATCGCTCCTCGCCTTCGCCCTGTCGCTCGGGGCCGTCCTGGCCCTCACGCTCCTTCCGTCGTCCGGGAAGCCGGAGACCGACATCGGCCTGTGCGTGCTGTGCGGTTCCAACTGGCTCGCCGACGGCATCCTCAACGTGGCGCTGTTCGTGCCGCTGGGCGCCGCGCTCGCCGCCGGCGGGCGCGGCGTTGCTCGGGTCCTGGCGATCGGCCTGCTCTTCTCGACGGCTATCGAGGTCGCGCAGCTCTACATCCCCGGACGGTCGACCTCGCTCCAGGACGTGCTCACGAACGGTGCCGGCGCAGCCCTTGGTGCGGCCATGCTGCGGTGGGCGCCGCTGTGGCTGCGTCCTCCGGGCCGCTGGCGCTCCGTGGCTGGATGGGCTGCTCTTCTCGCCGGACTGGGCGTCGTGGTGCTGGGTGGTTGGCTGCGCACCCCCGCGCCGGTCACAGGGACGCTGCGCTTCGCCTGGGAGCCGACCCATGGGGGCGAGGCGATCCCCTACGGGGGCCGCCTCCTGGATGCGTTCCTGGGTTCCCGCACGGCTCCGAACGGAGCGATCCTGACCCGCATCGAACAGGGCCGGGCAACCGGCCTGCTCGCCTCCGACACGCTGCGGCTCGCGGTCCTCTGGAAGGGTGTCCAGCCGGGTGAGCGCAGCCTGTTCGCCTTGGTGAACGAACAGGGCAACGATGTGGAGGCCCTCTCCCTGGATGGGCGCGATCTCCGCTATTCGGTGCGCTCTCGCGGCTCCCGAATCGCGCTTGACGAGACGACCGTGCGGCTGCGGGCGATAGCGCGCTCCTCGGTGCGCGCCAGCACCCTGGACGTCGAACTGGCGGGTACCCGGGACGTGGTGTGCGCCTTCACGACCGCGGCGCGCGAGCGGTGCCGCCCACTCGTGCCCCTCGGGCGCGGTTGGACGTTGCTGGAGAGAGCGAAGGGGCTCCCGCGGTCTCTCCTGCCCGTTCTGGACGGGATCTGGCTGGCGGGGCTGTTCCTGCCCGCGGGCTTGTGGCTCTCGCGCGACCGCTGGGTCGCTGCCGCTCTGCTCGTGCCGCTCCTGATCTGGCTTCCCGGTCTCGTGGGCATGGGCGAGGGATCGCCACGGACGATCGCGTGTGCGCTCGGCGGGCTCCTTCTCGGATGGGCGGCTCAGTCGATCGCGGGGCGACGGATTGAGGTGCTCCGACTGCTCCCCGCTGCATCAGGAGCGCCGGTCGAGCCGGGCTGGAGCCCGCTCAGGACTCCGTCCAGGCACCGCGCGATGCGGCGGTAGCAGGCCCGAAACGCTTCGAGATCCTTCGAGTAGGGATCCTCGATCGCCCGCCTGTCGATCGGGGCGGGGTCGAAGTCGCCAAGGTGCAGGATATGGCTGCGCCGGTCCGGATATCCCCGCGCGAGCACACGTGCCTGCACGGGCTCCATCACGAGAACGACGTCGGCATTACGCATCATATGCGCATCAAGCGTGCGTGACAGATGCCAACTGAGGTCGACGCCTAGTTCCATCGCGGCGCGCATGGCATCGGGGGGAGGTCGCCGACCGGGACCCAGGAATCCGCCGGAGACGACCCTCAGGGCCGGCGAGGCGTCACGCAGCAGCCGTTCCAGATACTGTGCGCCGAAGGGGCTGCGACATATGTTGCCCCGGCACACGACCAGGACCGAGCGCGCCGGCGGGAGGGCCCGCAGAACGCGGAACGCATGGGCGCGCCGCCGCGGGTGGAGCGATCTCTCGAAGCTCTGGCGGAGGGCGTGCGCCATGCGCCGGGGCGCGCTGCTCCTGCTCGGCCGGGTCATCAGCTCCTCCAGAGGTGCGGGATCGATCACGACGCGGCGGACCTGTGCAGGGGCCATGCCAGAGGTGCGCAGGAAGGGGCGGCGGTCCGGCCACGAGATCCCCGGCACGCCTCCCGCGCCCCGCGGCGTGCGAGCACCAGCCGTGGCGTCCGGGCCACAGTCGGACGCCGCTCGACGGCCCCGACCGCCAGGATTCGCGAGCCGCAGCGAGGCACGCCGCTTGCCACCGTTGTTCGTGGGTTTCGCAGCCGAGGCGTCCGATGACCAATCAACCAACTCCGGGCACGTCGTCGATGTCGGACGTCTTGGATCGGGTCTTGGACAAGGGCATCGTCATCGACGCGGAGGTCAGCTTCCGACTCGTGGGGCTGATCGTCGCCGGGGTGGAGGCTCGCATCGTCGTCGCGTCGATCGAGACCTACCTCGAGTACGCGGACCTCATCGCGGGCACCGGCCTCATCTCCTGGAGGCCCGTGGGGAGCGGCGACGATGATGAGACTGGAAGTTCCCTCACCTTCAAGTACGGGCCCGGGCGCAACCGGATCGACAGCTACCTCAACGACCTTCCCGATGTACCCGACTTCGACTGAGGAGACCCTCGGGGCGCGGGTCCGGTGGAGGGACCTTCCCGTGGCGGGTGGGTACGGTATCGCGTGGGACCGCGAGTGCGCGACTGTCCACGGGCCCTCCCTGCGCGAGCACGACCGGGCGACGCTGAGCCCGATCTTGAGCTGTGCGCTCATGGGACACGCGATCGAGGAGGGTCACGCGATGTTCGACTTGGAGCGGTGCGCGCACGGACGGGGCGGCGTCGACGCGACGCCGTGGGGGAGGCCCCGGATGTTCCGGGTGGGCGACGCGCAGTGGCGAAAGCTCCCGATCGGGGTGGCTGCTCCGTTCGGGCCGATGTTCGGTCGGGTCCCTTCTTGAACACGATGTCCACCCCGATGGACCGTGCGGATCCGCCTCGCGTCCTCATCGTCGAAGACGACGAGGACAGCCGCTACATCTACCAGTTGATCCTGGAGGCCAACGGATTCAAGGTGCTCACCGCCACGTCGGGCACGGAGGGCCTGCGCCTGGTGTTCGAGACGCGGCCGGCGATCGTGCTGATGGATATCTCGATTCCCGGGATGGACGGATGGGCCGTGACACGCTTCCTGAAGGAGCATCCCGCGACCCGATCGATCCCGGTGATCGTCATCACCGCCCATGCGTTTCCGGAGGACCGGGAGATGGCGAAGGAGGTCCGATGCGACGGGTTTCTGACGAAGCCATGCGAGCCGCGCACCGTGCTGGAGGAGGTGCGGCGCGTCCTCGAAAGGGCATCGTGACGATGGAGTCCGCGAACGAGATCGAGTCTCTTTCGGGGCAGGCGGCCAGCCCGAACGCCGCACACGCTCATGATTCGTCACGCTTGCGGGAGCGGATGCCCACGAGCAAGCTTCGGGCGGTCCGGCCTGCCGCCGCCGCGGCGGAGTCGTTTCCGAGGCCCTCGGTTCAGCGAGAAGACATGGGAGAGGAAGAGCAGCCGCAGGATCCGATCGACGCGGGCCATGCGGAGGCCGGCCCTCCCACGGGCCAACCCGATCCACGCAGCAGGGCGGTGGATGGCCCTGCCGTGCCCTCGACCGGCGCGGCCGAGGCGCCCGCGCTGGGCAAGTATGTCTACTGCGTCGTGGAGACCAAGGAGGAGTTCGACCTCGGTCCCATCGGCATTGGCGAGGGTGAGAATCGCGTCTACACGGTCCACTTCGGCGACCTGGCGGCAGTCGTTAGCGACACGCCGCTCAAACTCTACGACCCCACCCGCGAGAACCTGCTCGCGCACGAGTTGGTCAACGAGACCGTGATGAAGGAGTACACGATCATCCCGATGTCCTTCGGCACGATCTTTCGCACGGAGGGCGACATCGTAGAACTGCTGCGCAGCACCGGAAAGGCGTTCAGCGACGTGCTCGCCAAGATCCGCGACAAGATCGAGCTCGGGCTCAAGGTCCTGTGGGACCGTGAGCTCGTCGTCGCCAGGCTCGAGGAAGCCGACCCGGGCATCCGCGGTCTGAAGGAGGAGATCACGAACGCCGCCGCAGGCTCCACGTACTTCGCACGCATGCAGCTCGGCCGCCTGGTGGAGTCCGCTCTGGAGGAGCGCGGAAACGAGTTCGTGACGGACATCTACGAGACGCTGCGGCCCGTGTCGGTGGCGACCCGCTCGAACAAGGTCCTCGGCGACAACATGATCCTGAACGCCGCCTTCCTGGTCGAGCGGCCCCGTGAGGAAGAGTTCGACAAGGCCGTGAAGGAGCTCAATCGGCGCTATCAGGACGTGCTCTTCTTCAAGTACACCGGTCCCTGGCCTCCGTACAACTTCGTCAACATCAAGCTCAAGCTCGAGCGCGCGGACTGATTTCCGGCGGAGATCCGTGGGCCTGCTCAAACACCTCCTTCTCTGGCCCGTGACCGGGCCGATCGCGCTGATCGACTTCTCTCTGCGCAAGGTCGAGGGCGTGGTGCACCACGAGCTCACCGACGATCAGCGCGTGAAGGAGGATCTGATGGCGCTTCAGATGAAGCTCGAGCTCGAGGAGATCGGCCCCGACGAGTACGAGCGGGCCGAGGCCGAAATCCTGGCGCGCCTGCGGGACGTGCGCGAGTGGCGCCGGAAGCTGGGCCTGGAGGAGGAATGGAAGCCGCTCGAGTTTCCCCCTGCCACCTTCCCTGGCGAGGAGGACGAGCCATCGTCCCGGGACTCCTCGAGCGGCTCTCCGCCCGATTCACTCTCGTCGTAGGCAAGGGCGGAGTCGGCAAGACCACGACGGCCTCCGCGGTGGCGCTCGCCTTCGCGGCGCGAGGCGAAGACACGCTTCTGCTCTCCACGGATCCGGCGCACTCGCTGGCGGACGTGTTCGAGCAGGATCCGGCGGGCGGGAGGATCGTTCCGTGCGCGTGCGCTCCGCGTCTGTCGCTCGAGGAGCTGGACGCTCCGGGCCGGGCCCGGGCGTGGGTGCGCGAGGTGGGCGGCGCGGTCGCGGAGATCCTCGAGCGGGGCACGTACCTCGACGAGGAGGACGTACACGCGTTCCTGGATCGGTCGTTGCCGGGGATGGACGAGGTGATGGCCGCACTCCGCCTTGCCGAGCTGGAGGCCGGAGCCGACTACGCGCGCGTGGTGGTCGACACCGCTCCGACCGGCCACACGCTGCGCCTGCTGGACTCGGGGCGCCTCCTCTCCGGCTGGGCACAAGCGCTCGACGCGCTGGCCGCGAAGGCGTCGGTCGTGGCCTCGCGGTTGGCAGGGCGGGTCGTGCATTTCCAGGGTGAGCGCGTGCTGGCCGACCTCCAGGAGCGCATCGCCGCGTTCCAGGATCGTGTACTCCGCCGCGCGGACGTGCTCCTGGTCACGAGGCCGGAATTGATGGTCGAGGCGGAGACCGACCGGCTCGCACGGGGGCTGGAGGAACGGGGGATCGAGCGGGTCACCGTCGTGCGCATCGAGGGGGGTGCGTCCGGAGCGGAACCGGAGGTGGTCGAGAGGACCGTGCGGAGCGTGCTCTCGATTCCGCTCCGCGACGGCTTGGAGGGCTGCGAGGGGCTGCGGGACTGGGGGATGCCCCCTGGCGCCGGCCACGTGCGTGCCCGGGGCGGCGCTCGGGAGACCTCTACGCACGGGGCGCGGCGCGGCCGGCGGGGCGCGGCCCCCAGCCC
>JBJKSF010000140.1:0-78617 GCA_046704285.1 Longimicrobiales bacterium
GCGCCGCCCTGCGGGCCGCCAGGACGTCCAGGTCCGACTGCACGCGCCGGAGGCTCACGCCCGCGCGCAGCCGGG
The DNA here is from genome assembly GCA_046704285.1 of Longimicrobiales bacterium. Taxonomy (GTDB): domain Bacteria; phylum Gemmatimonadota; class Gemmatimonadetes; order Longimicrobiales; family Gaopeijiaceae; genus SZUA-318. Next base: position 76 of record JBJKSF010000140.1, read on the forward strand.
CCACGGTCTCGAGCGCGTGGAATCCCGGGTTGGTCTCCATGTCCGGCTGGGCCACGAACGCGAGGCCGAGCGGCGCCCACAGCTGTGTGCCCTGGTCGGGGAACGCGAAGCCCGCGGGCATCACGCCGAGCACCGTGTAGCTCTTGTCGTCGAGCGTGACCTGACGGCCGATCACGCTCCGATCGTCGCCGAAGAGCTGCGTCCAGAGGCCGTAGCTCAGCACGGCGACCGGGTCGCGCAGCTCGGGCTCCGTGAACGAGCGGCCGAGCATGGGCCGCACGCCCAGCACCGCGAAGAAGGAGGGCGACACGAGGTCTGCCCGCACCTCGCGGGGCTCGCCGGTGCCCGTGAGGTTGTACCGGGCCTGCGTGTAGGCGGCGATGCCCGTGAAGTCGTCGTGCAGCCCGCTCGCGTCCTGCACCTGCTGGTAGGAGAGGCTCATGCGCTGCTTCGCCGCCCCGGCCATGCCGCCCAGGCCACCGGTGCTCCAGAGCTGCACGAGCCGGTCGCCCTGTGGGTAGGGAAGGGGCTTGAGAAGCACGCTCTCCACCACGCTGAAGATCGCGGTGTTGGCGCCGGTGCCGAGCGCGAGCGTCAGCACCATGACCACGACGAAGCCAGGGCTGCGCCCGAGGGTACGCAGCGCGAAGCGGAGATCCTGCCTCAGCGTGTCCAGCATGACGACCTCCCCGGCGGCGAGCGTCCGGATCCGATCCTCAGACGCCTGCTTCGGTCGGGTAGGTTGCCTGCAAGCGCCGCGGGGCGCCACCCTGGGTCGGGCGGCGCCCCGCGTGCGCGACCGGATGCGACCCGAGTGGGTCTACTTCTCCCCTGGCAGGGTGAAGCGGAAGAGAGCCGAGTGCCCGTCGACGGTGACCCGCGCCTCGTAGTCGCCCGGGGCGAGCCGGACGTTGTTGCCGAAGTGCGTCGTGGCGAGGCTCTTGCCCCGCACGTGCATGCGGGCGACCGGGAGCGTCATCCACCGCCCGGCCCTCATGCGGGTCCCCATCCTCCGGTACCGGATGGAGACGCGCGCATGCTCCACGGGCTTTCCGTCGCGCGCGATGAACGCGACCATGTGGTGATTCGGGTGCTCCGGGCTGCGGAGCAGGACCGCCCTGGCGCCGCCGTCGCGCATCATCGCGGCGTCCTTGCCCGCGAACGACTCCGCGGGCAGCACCTTGAGCGTGACCGCGTACGCGCCGGCCTTCCCTTCCTGACTGACGGCCTGGGCTTGTGCGTCGCGGGGCAGGCCCACGGCGGCGGACGCGAGCGCGAGCGCCACCACGAGCATCGACGTCTTTCGCATGGCCTTCTCCTGTGGGTTGAGGTCACGGTTGTGTCACAGAATACCGGGGACGGACGTCGGAAGTTCAAGAAGGTGCGCGTCGCATGAAACGTGCCTGGTTGTGGTTCGGGCCGCGGCGGCGGCCTTCGGGCTCTGACGCCAGGCTCCCGTCGCGGAAGAGTCGCTGCTTGACGGGGCGGCTCCCGGCCGCAGGCCGGACGCGCAGTGCCCAGTTGGATATAAACACGAAATATATCTTGACAAATATCTCCTGTACCTCCAGGTTGGAGCGTACAGGGGAATCCGGCTCGGGATCCTCTCGCACCATCGAGCAGGCAACGTCGCGAACGGGGGAGCCATGCGGACGTCGGACGGGAACGGGCTCGCGGATCGGACCGTGGGCGAGCTGGTGGCGGAGGACTACGCGCGTGCCGGGGTGTTCGAGCGGCTGGGCATCGACTTCTGCTGCGGCGGAGAGAGGTCTCTCCGCCTCGCCTGCGAGCAGGCGGGGGTGGCGCTCGAGACGCTCGACGAGCAGCTGGCCGGCATCGAGGGCGCGGGCCATCGCTGGCCGGACGCGTCGGGATGGGAGCCGACGGTCCTGGCACGCTACATCGTGGACGTGCACCATGCCTACGTGCGCGCGAGCCTGCCCACGCTCGCGCGGCTCTCCGAGAAGGCGGCGCGCGTCCACGGCGAGGTCCACTCGGAGCTCCGGACGATCCGCGAGCTCGTCGGAGATCTGTCCCAGGAGCTCGACCGGCACCTGTCGGAGGAGGAGAGCCAGCTCTTCCCTCGGGTCACCGATGCCCTGGGAGCCGTCGCGCGCGCGGGTCGTGCGGAGCCGCCGTCGGCCGATCATCTGCTGGCGTCGCTCCGCGACGATCACGAGCACGCGGGACGCCTCGTGCGGCGCATCCGGAGGCTGAGCGACGACTACCGCCCGCCCGAGACGGCCTGCGCCACCTACCGCACCCTCTACGCGAAGCTGCGCGATTTCGAGGAGGATCTGCACCGCCACGTCCACCTGGAGAACAACGTGCTCTTCCCACGAGTGCGCTCCGCCCTGGGGGCCGCGTCGGGGGCGGAGGCACTGGCGTGACGGCGGGCGGATACGGGGAGGGGAGCCGCGATCGGATCCTCGACCATCTGAAGCGGAACGGACGCTCGAGCGTCCCCGACCTCGCCACCGCGTTCGGGGTCAGCGTCGAGACGGTTCGCTCCCAGATCAAGACGCTCGTGGACGACGGGCTGGTCTCCGCGGTCGGCTCGCGCCGCCGGGGACGAGGGCGGCCGGAGCGGCTCTTCGGACTGGCCCCGTCGGCAGAGTCCCGCTTCCCGCGCCGAGAGGGCGAGGTCCTTCGAGGCCTGGCCGCCTACCTCTCCGAGGTCGGCCAGCAGAATCTGCTGCGGCGCTATCTCGATCGGTTCGCGGAGGAGCGTCGCGACCGGGCGCTCTCGCGCCTCGACGGCCTCGAGGGCGCCGCTCGCCTCGCCGAGGTGGCGCGGATCCTCACGGAGGAAGGCTACATGGCGGAGATCGTCGAGGGCCGCGGCGTGCCCCGCCTCAGGCTCTGTCACTGTCCTCTCCGGGCGCTCGTCGACGTCAGCGAGGCGCCCTGTCGGGCCGAGGTGCGACTCGTGCGCGCGCTGGTCGGCGGGTCGCTCGCACGGGTGGAGTACCTTCCGGACGGCGACCCGGCCTGCACGTACGAGCTGAGTCCGGCGGGCGGAGAGCGCGGGACGTGATCGCCGGTCCCGGTGACCCCGACGGCGCGCCCGCGCCGCCGCTTTTCCTGCCCGCGAGCCACTCCGGTGCGGCCACGGCCTTCCTGATCGTGGGCGCGGCGGGCCTCGTGACCATCGCGCCGACGCTCGCCGGCGGCGGCTACCTCGTGCCCCGGGTCGAGGCCGTGACCCACTGCTTCACGCTCGGGTGGATCACGCTCTCGACCATGGGGGCGCTATACCAGTTCCTTCCCGTGGCCCTGGGCGAGCCGATCCGCTCGACGCGCGCCTCCGCCGAACGGCGCGCTGCGCGTGCGCTCTCTCTTCGAGCCGTACCCGCTCTACGCCGTGACGGAGCGGCAGGGCCTCTCGCACTGGACCGAGCGGATTGCGGACGACGACTGGCGTGTGTGGCTGTTCGCGCCGGACGACGCAATCACGAGCGGACAGGACCCCACCGGGCGGGCGCTCCGTCCCGTACAGGAGGGAGTGCCCATCCCGCCGTCTGAAGCGCTCTTCCCCGACCGAGCCGTCGTGCTCGACGTGCGCGGCCTGGAGCCCCCCGAGCCGATGGTGACGACCCTCGATGCGATCGAGGGCCTCGCTCCCGGCGCGACGCTCGTGCAGGTGAACGGGCGCGTCCCGCGCTTCCCGCTGCCGCAGCTCGAGGAGCGCGTGTGTGTGTATCGTATCCGCCCCCAGCACCCGGACCTGGTCCGGGTCTTCATCACGCGAAAGGAGTCACATCCGATGAGCGCTCCCGAGAACGCCGTTCTCGACGTGCGGGTAATCCCGCCGAGGGACAAGCACCCCACGATCTTCCGTACCTTCGACGCCCTCGCCGAGGGCGAGGCGTTCGTGCTCGTGAACGACCACGACCCGGTCCCGCTGCGCTACCAGTTCCAGCACGAACGCTCGAACCTCTTCGAGTGGAGCTACATGGAGGAGGGACCGGAGGTCTGGAGGGTGAGGATCGGGCGCGTGGCCCGGGGTTAGGCGGCGGCCCTGTGGAAGTACACTCGGAGAAGCCCGTGGCCGCGGATCGACGCCTCCGCCCGCGTGAGCATGGTGCTTACGCCATGCTCGCCTTCCCCATCCTCTCGGGCCTGGCGATCGGGGGGCTCTCGTGGCCTGGAGTCGCGTTCGCCGTGCTGGCCGTCTGCGGCTTCCTGGCCCACGAGTCCGTCCTCGTGGTGCTCGGGGCACGGGGCGAGCGCATCCGCTCGAAGCAGACCGCCCAGGCCCGAGGCAGGCTTCTGCGCCTGGCGGCGATCGCGATTGTGGCCGGCGCCACGTTCGCCTGGACGGCGCCAGCGGCGGTTTGGGGGGTGGGCGTGCTCCCCGCGTCCCTCGGTGTCCTGGTGGGCGTGCTGCTGCTTGTCCGCAAGACCAAGTCCTTGCCCGGGGAGCTCCTGGTGGCCACCACCTTCTCGTCGGTCCACGCCGTGCTGGCCGCGGCGGGAGGGGCGGGGGCGGCGGCCACCTACTGGCCGGTGATCTCTTGGGTGGCGTGCTTCAGTCTGGCGACGCTCTCCGTACACGCCCTCAAGTACCGATTCAAGGGTCGTGGCCCGGGGCGGCGAGCCGTGGCGGTGGCACCGGCGCTCGCGGGCGTCGGGATCGCGCTGGGCATCCTGGGGGTGCTCGGGCTCCTCGGCGTCCTCGCCGGGGCCCCCGGGCGTGCCGCGGGCGCCGCGGTAGCGGTCCTACCCAAGTCGGCGGTGGTCGCTCTGCTCTCCGTGCTCCCCGCGAACCCACGGCACCTGAAGCGCGTGGGTTGGGCCTTCGTCGTGGCCGACACGCTCGCGCTGGCCGTGCTCGTCTGTGGGCCCTGACGAGAGCTGGCCAGATCCCATCCGGAGAGTCGAGAAGGCAAGAGCGGCGTCGATGGGCCCGCTCACGCCGCCCTCACTCCGGCGTGAACCGGTACGTCGTTCCGGGCCTGGTGTCGAGCAGCATCACGCCCGAGGCCGTCCGGCGGAACGGCACGGCCGCTCCGTCGCTCTCGACGTGGCCGAGGCCCGCGGCGCGCAGCCGCAGAGGCAGGCCGTCTCTCGAGCGGACCACGACCTCGGTGGGACGTCCCGCCTTCCACGCGATGTCGACGGTGAAGGCGCCCCGGGCGCGCAGCCCGCTCACCCGGCCTTCCGGCCAGGCGCCCGGCAGCGCCGGCAGGATGTCGATCGTGTCGTTCTGGGACTGCAGGAGCATGTCACCGATCGCTGCCGTGATGCCGAGCGAGCCGTCCACCTGCAACGCCGGACCGCACCGCGAGAAGAGGTTGGGGAGGACGTTGTGCGCCAGGTAGAGCTGGAGCTGCTGCTCGGCCATCTCCGCGTTCCCGAGGCGGGCCCACAGGGCGACCTTCCACGCCTGGGACCAACCGCACCCCCCGGTGCCGCGCCTCTGGATGCTGACCGCGACGGCCTTCGCCAGGGCGGGCGTGCTGCGCGGGGTGATCAGGTCGCCGGGATACGCTCCCCAGTCCGGGGAGAGGTGACGATGGTGGGGCTCGATCTCGGGCCAGTCCTCGATCCACTCCTGGAGCTGGCCGTGCTTGCCGATCTGGAACGGCGGCAAGCTGTCCGCCTGCGCTCGGACCCGGGCCCGCAGGGCCGCGTCCTTGCCGAGGATCTTCGACCACCGCTCGAACTCGTCGAAGACCGTGCGGATGATCGAGATGTCGATCGTCGAGCCGACCGTGATCGTGTGGGCCTTGAGGTAGAGGCCGCTGGTCTCGTCGAAGAAGCGGCCGTTGCCGGGGTAGCCCGGGAAGTTCTCCGGTGACGTGGACGGGGCGGTGACCAACCAGCCGTTGTTCGGGTCCTTCACCAGGATCGCGGACAGGAAGCGCACCTGGCCACGCATGACCGGGTACCACTTTTCGAGGAACGCCCGGTCCGGGTCGAACTCGTAGTGCTTCCAGAGGGACGTCACCAGCCAGGCTCCGCCGGTGGCGAACGTCCCCCAGGAGGGGCCGTCCATCGGCGCTGCCGCCCTCCAGATGTCGGTGTTCTGGTGCAGGACCCACCCCGGCGCGTCGTACTCCTGGCGCGCCACTTCACGGCCCGTGTGGGAGACGTCGTCGATCAGGCCGAAGAGCGGCCCGGTCAGCTCGGAGAGGTTCGCGCTCTCGGCCGCCCAGTAGTTCATCTCCAGGTTGATGTTCGTCGTGTACTTCGAGTCCCACCACGGGTTCGGGTTGTCGTTCCAGATCCCCTGGAGGTTCGCCGGCTGCGTGCCGGGCCTCGAGCTGGCGATGAGCAGGTAGCGGCCGAACTGGTAGGCGAGCGCGGCCATGTCGGCGTCGGGCTGCGAGTCGGGACGCGCGAGGCGCACGTCGGTCGGCACGTCGTCGTGCGAGGGGCCGATCTGGATCGACACCCGGCGGAACCACGAGCGCTGATCCGCGATCTCGGCCGAGAGCATCTGTTCGTAGCTGCGGTGCGCCACGCCCGCGAGCGTGCGCGCCACCCGCGCGGCCGGGTCACCCGAGACATCGTGGTAGTTCACGAAGTTCGTGGCAGCGGCGATGACCAGCGTGGCTTCGTCGGCGCCCCGCACCTTCAGGGTCCGGTAGTCGACCTCGTGCGAGCCGCCGCGGGTGCGCACGACCACCCGCGCTTCGTAGCGCTCACGTCCCACGATCCCGAGGTACGTGCTGTTCTTGCCGGTGAGACGGAGCGTGTCCGGCGGCAGCCCGTCCATCTGGAAGTAGGCGGTCCCGTAGTTGGACATCTCGGTGTTGCGCACCCCGTGGAGCTGGGCGTCGAAGTCGATGGAGCCAGGCCGGTCGGCGGAGAAATGCACGACGATCACGTGGTCGGGCGCGCTGGCGAAGATCGTGCGTGTATAGTGCACACCTCCCGCCTCGTAGCTGACCGTGACCACCCCGCGATCCATGTCGAGCACGCGCCGGTAGTCCTCGACCGTGTCGGCGCCGGGCACGTCGATGACGAGGTTGCCGAGCGGCTGGTACTTCTGCTGCTCGTGGGGGATGCCCATCATCTTGCGCCCGAACAGGTCGTGGGCCTTCGCGTAGTCTCCGGCGAACAGGAGCTTGCGGATCTCGGGGAGCGCTTCGTAGCCCCCCTTGCGCGCCTGGTCGTAGGGGCCGCCGGTCCACAGCGTCTCCTCGTTGAGGGCGATGCGCTCGTGCTCCGTGCGGCCGAAGACCATCGCCCCGAGGCGGCCGTTGCCCACCGGCAGGGCGGTGTCCCAGGTCTTCGCGGGTGCCGTGTACCAGAGCTTCAGGGCGCTCCAGCGGGACGAGTCCGGCTGCTGGGCGCGGATCGTGGAGGCGCACGCTGCGACGAGCAGCGCTCCGACCAGGGCGCGGCCGGGCGCGCGGGTGAAGGGGCGGGAGGGCAGATGGTGGCTGTTCAGGGTGGCGAGGGCAGGGAGGTTCATGGCTCTTCGGGCTTCGTGGACGAAGGACGTGCCGGCCTGAGGCGCGCTCATTCTACGATGTCCGCCCGCGTGCCACCACGGGCACGTCGCTCGCGGTCAGGGCACGGCCGCCCGCTCCATGCGACTCGCGAGCCAGTCGTCGAGCGTCGTGCCAGGCGCTCCGAGGAGGTCGTTCGCTTCGGTCGGGTCGCCCGGCTCGCCGACCTTCTCGAAGTATCCCATGAGGTCCGCTGCGGCGCGGAGCCTCCGATTTCCGGTCAGAAGCCCGACGACCCGGGCCTTCCGCACGGACATGACCGACACCTCCTTCCGCGGGGCCTCCACGCTGCGCGCATAGCGCTCGACCGCTTCCTTCACCGTGACCGCCTCGGGACCGTGGATGTAGAAGCAGCGGGCCTCGGCCTCCGTCGAGCGGTACGCCGTGGAGACCATGCGTCCCAGGTCGGCCGCCGCGAAGAAGTGGTACGGCGTGGAGAGCGTGCCGATGATCACGGGCCCTCCCGGACGCAGGAAGCTCTGGAGCTGCTCCATGGGCCAGGTCGGCCGGAAGATCGTCCACGGCACGCCACACTCCCGGACCGCGCGCTCCGCGGCGAGCTTCGCCGCCGCCATCGGATACCAGGCGTTCTCCTCGCACACGGTGGTGCCGGAGACGTAGCCGACGCGCCCCACGCCCAGGCGTGGCGCCAGCGAGGCCACGCTCTCGGCGCTCTCCCGATCGACGTCACCGCCGATCGAGACGTGAACGGCCGCACAGCCGCCCATCGCGCGCTCGAGCGCCTTCAGGTTGCCCACGTCGCCCGCGACGAGATCGACGGTGCGTCCGAACAGAGCGCGGATGCGCACGGGATCGCGGGCGAACACGCGGACTTCGAGACCGTCGGCGAGAAGGCGACGCACCACCGGCGCGCCGAGCATGCCCGTGCCCCCCAGCACCAGGATCCTGCTCATCGGTGCCTCCCAGGCCGGCCGCCGACCGAGGCCCAGCTCCTCCCCTATGAAACGGGTGCGCAGCCGACACCGCAAGGCTTCCGTGCGGCGCTCCGGAGCGCCCGCGCTCCGTGGGTCAGGCGCGCGTCACGTAGCTCTCGAGAAACGCCAGGGCGAGCGCCCACGACTGGGTCGCGGCCTCGGGGTCGTAGCGGCCGGTGGGCTCGTTGAAGAAGCTGTGCTGGGCCTGCGAGAAGACGACGCTGGCGTACCGCTTGTCCGCGGCCCGCAGGGCGTCCTCCACGGCGCGCACGTGCTCGGGCATGATGCGCTGGTCCTTGCCGGCCCAGAAGAGGAGCTGTGGGCCCGACATCTTCGGGACGCGGTCCAGCAGCGTCTCGGCGATCCCGCCGCCGTAATACGAGATGGAGGCGGCGAGCGGCACCTCGGTGTTGGCCAGGAAGGCGGTCCGGCCGCCCATGCAGTAGCCGATGGCCGCGACGCGATCCGCCTCGACCTCCGGCCGCTGCGCCAGCCACGCATGGCAGGCCCGCACGTCGGCCGCCAACCCCTCGAGGGTGAGCGCCTGGATCTGCTGCATCACCTCCTGCATCCGGTCCGCCGGCACGTCGAAGCCGGGCGCGGTCCGGTGGAAGAGCTCGGGTGCGAGCGCCGTGTACCCTTCGGCCGCGAACCGGCCCGCCACGTCGCGCATGTGCTCGCCCACGCCGAACGCGTCCTGGAGCACGAGGATCCCGCACCCCGTCCCCTCGCCGTCCGGATGCGCCACCCAGGCCCGCATCGACGTGCCATCGTCCACCTCCAGCGTGGTCCATTCGCCCTTCATGTATCCTCCTCGTTCTGTGGCTCCGCGTGCTCCTTGGACGCGTCACCGTCCCCGTCGATCGGTCCCAGCCCCACCGCCTCCAGCAGGCGCAGGGCGTTGCGCGTCGTGGCGAGTCCGGGCCGCAGCACGTAGTCGAAGCCGAGGCGTGTGCCGTTCTCGCCGACCTCCACGTGCTCCCGGAGATGGAACGCCCGTCTCCGCGACGCCAGGTCGGACGCGTCCGCCAGCGTCAGGTCGTGCGACGTGACGCTCCCGATGGCGCCGGCGCCGAGAAGGTGCCGGAGCACCGCCCGTGCGGCTACCCGTCGCTCGGCCGTGTTGGTCCCCTGGAGCATCTCGTCGACGAGATAGAGGACGACCGGTCCCCCGGGTGAGGCGGCGTCGGCCGCCTGGACGATCGAGCGCACCCGCAGGAGCTCCGCCATGAAGCGCGAGACGCCGTCCACCAGCGAGTCGTCGACGCGCATGCTCGTCCACAGCGTCACGCGCGGGAGCGAGAAGGCGCGGGCGCAGACGGGCGCGCCGGCGCCGGCCAGCACCACGTTCGTGCCGATGGCGCGCAGCAGCGTGCTCTTGCCCGACATGTTCGATCCGGTCACGAACAGGAACGTCCCCGGAGGGCCGACCTCCACGTCGTTCCGGACGCAGGCCTCGGGCCGGAGGAGCGGGTGGCCGATGGCGTCGGCGCGCAGCACGGGGCTGTCCTCCCGGCTCGGCATCGCCCAATCCGGATGGTCGTGGGCGAGGCCCGCCAGGGCCGACAGCGCCTCCATCTCCGCGAGCGCCTCGAGCCAAGCGCGCACGCTCCGTCCCGAACGAGCCCTCCAACGCTCGAGCGCCAGGCCGAGGTGCACGTCCAGGAGGAGGAACGGACCCAGCAGCTCGTACATCATGCCGCGCCGGCTCTGGACCGTGTCGGCGAGGCGTACCAGGCGGGCCACGGAGCGGTGCGCGGGCTCCCCGGCGGTGGCGAGCCGGCGGCCGAGGTCCGTCAGCGGAGCGGAGCTCCAGCGCGCGCTCTCCATCAGGAGGAGCTGGGGCGCGGCCGACTGCAGCGCCGCCGCCCCCTCCTCGACGGGGCCGAAGCCCGGGGCGACGCGGCGCCGGACGTGCGCAAGGAGCCAGATCTGGAGTGCCAACGGCAGGATCCACCAGGGAGGCGCTCCATGCCAGATCTCGAGAGCGGCGAGCCCGAGCACGAGCGCCGGAAGGACCCAGGCGCCGACTTCGGCCCACCACCGTCCCGAGCGCCAGGGCTCTCGCTCGGCCCAGTCCACGAGCGCCTCGGTCGCGTGCTCCTCGGAGGGCGGCGCGAGCCGGCCCAGGGCCGCCAGGTCGAGGCGGAACCCCAGGGCGGGCGCGAGCTCGGTGACGGCGGCCTGGCGCGCCTCGAGCACGTCGCGAGGGGCAGGGGAGAGCAGCCATGCCCGCAGCATCCGGCGTCCGAGCCCGGAGGTGACCGGTCCGGCCAGGCGGGTCAGGGACGCGGGCCCGAAGACGTCCAGGTCGCGCGCGTACGGATGATCGGGCGCCACCTCGGGCTCGCGTCGCTCCGCGGCCGGCAGGGCCGCGTCCAGCTCCGCCCACTTGCGGTCGAGGCGCAGGAGGCCTTGCTCGGCGAGCGAGCGCAGAGTCTCCGCCCTCCTCTCCCGCGCACGCAGGCGCCGGTGGCGTGAGACGAGCACCAGGAACAGGACGACGAGGAGGGCGCAGGCTCCCAGCGCGACCCACGCGCCGGCGGCGCTCAGCCAGTTCCACAGCACGAGCGCGGTGAACGCCGCCAGGAACGTGAGCGAGCGCAGCGTCGACACCATGCGGGCGTCACGGGCCGCCCGGTCCCGCTCGGCGGCGTGGCGCCGCTCCCGCTCCTCGTATGCCTCGCGCGGACCGCTCATCGCCGTCGGGAGCGCGCGCTCACTCCGCCGTCCTCTGCTCGGCGGCGCAGCGCAGGATCGCTTCCAGGCTCCTCTCGACGTCGTCCTCCGTCGTGGCCCAGGACGAGACGCTGATGCGCATCGCGGAGCGCCCCTGCCAGACCGTGCCGCCGCACCAGCACGTGCCGTCCCGCTGCACGGCCGCGATCGTGCGCTCCGTCGCGGCCGCGTCGCCGAAGGCGACCAGTACCTGGTTGAGCACGACGTCGTTCAGGATCTCGTAGCCGGCTCCCGCCAGGCCCGCCGCGAACGTGCGTGCGTGCCGGCACGTCCGCTCCACCAGCTCGGCCACGCCGCTGCGCCCGAGGGCCTTCAGCGCCGCCCACACCTCGACTCCCCGCGCCCGCCGGGAGAGCTCGGGCACGTAGTCGGACGGGTTGCGCTGCTCCGTCTCGGTGGGCAGGTACTCGGCGGTGATGGCCATCGCGGCGCGCAGCGCCTCGCGGTCGCGCACGAACGCGAGACCGCTGTCGAACGGGACGTTCAGCCACTTGTGGGCGTCCGTCGCCCACGAGTCGGCTTCGGTCATGCCGGCCGTGAGTGCCGCGCGGTCCGGTGCGGCCGCGGCCCACATTCCGAACGCGCCGTCCACGTGGACCCACGCGCCGGTCTCTCTCGCGCGCTCCGAGATCGCGCCGAAGTCGTCGAACGCGCCTGTGTTCACGTTGCCCGCCTGCGCACACACGATCGTGGGCCCGGCCATGCGCGGCAGCAGCTCCGCGCGCATCCGCCCCTGGCCGTCCACCGGGACCCGGTGCACCCTGGCGCGCCCGAGCCCCAGGAGCCCGAGCGACTTGAAGACCGATGGGTGCGCCTCGTCGCCGATCACGACCGTGAGGTCGGGTGCCCCGACCAGCCCGTCGGCCTCGACGTCCCAGCCGGCCCGCGCGTACACCGCGTGGCGCGCGGCGGCGAGCGCGCACAGGTTCGCGACCGTGGCGCCCGTGACGAACGCCCCGCCGCAGTCGGGCGGCAGACCGAACAGCTCGAGCAGCCACGCGAGCGCTCGCTGCTCGAGGTGCGAAGTGGCGGGCGTCACCCGGTAGAGCGCGGTGTTCTGGTCCCAGGCGCCCGCCAGCCAGCTCGCGGCCAGCGTGACGGGGAGCGCCCCCCCGATCACGAACCCGAAGAAGCGTGGCCCCGCCATCGCCATCGTGGCCGGAGAGAAGCGCTCGTCGAGGATCTCCAGGACGCGCTCGGGAGCCGTGGGGCTGTCCGGCAGAGGCTCGTCCAGGTCGTGGAGCGCCGCGGCCGCGTCGGGGTCGGGCGCGACCGCGCGTGCCTCGAGGCCCTCCAGGTAGCGGAGCGCGCGCTCGGCGGCGGACTGCATCAGGGGTCGGGTGGACATGGAGGGGTACGGCAGCTCGCTGAAGGAGGGAATGGCCCGGCGACGGAGCGAAAGCTATGTCGAGAAGGCCTCGCATGCAGGGGACGGGGTGCGCGACGGCCCTGCCGACTGTAACATCGACGGGGGTTGCGCGTATGGACACCGGGACGGAGGCGCGGCCTTCGGACCCCGGGTCGGCGAATCGGACGCGCATCCTATGCGCCGGAGCGCGGGCATGCGGACAGGCTCGGCAGGGACGCGGGTACGATTCGCGCTGGGCATGTCTCTCGCGATGCTCCTCGCTTCTCCCCTGTGCGCGCAGCGCATCCAGGGCATCGTGCTCGACGAGTTCTCGCACACGCCGCTCGAGGGTGCGGACGTCTCCCTGCTCGGCACGAAGGGCAAGGTCACCGGCCGCGCGACGACGGGCACCGATGGCCGGTTCGCCATGACGATCCGGAAGTTCGGCGCCTACGCGATCGAGGTCCACGCGCTGGGATACGCTCCCTACACGACGCGCGTCTTCGTGGCCGATACGTCGCAGCAGGTCTCCGCGACGGTGAACCTGGCGCCCGCTCCGATCGCCCTGGAGGGGCTGACCGTCGAGACGACGGCGATCCAGCGCGCGCTCGAGCGGGTGGGCTTCTACAGACGCGAGAAGGCGGGATTCGGCTCGTTCCTCACGGCGACGCAGATCGAGGAGAGGGCGGTCAGCAGGATCACGGACGCGCTGTACGGGCTCCCGGGCGTACGCGTGGCCTGTGATCCGTCGGGCGTCGACTGCGACGTGACGATGCGGGGCGCTCCCGTGTACTGTGCCCCCCCGACGGGGGAGGCGGCCTCGTCCGCTGCGGCCTCCGGTGCCGCAACGTCCGGCGGTGCGGCCACGAGCTGCAACGCGAAGACCTGCTATCCGAGCGTCTACCTGGACGGGGACATGATCCGGCGCGGCGGGCAGACTCCTGCCGGCCAGATCTCGACGGCGGGCTGGTGGGCGGAGCTCGTCAGCCCCTACGATGTCGCGGCCATCGAGGTGTACCCGCACGCCGCGGGGCTGCCGGCGTTCGCGTCCGGCACGGACAGCCCGTGCGGGGCGATCCTCATCTGGACGAAGACGCACTGAGGCGGGCGCTCCGCGCGGGCGCGACGCCCCCGGGGTCGGTCGCGCCGCCCGTGGTCCCTGCGCCGCGAGCCGCGGCCCCGACGCCAGGAGCGCTCTTCGGATGAACCACGCCCCGGGTGGACGAGCCGCGGCGCGCGTCCCATCATGTTGCGCCCTGCCCGCATCTCCAGGAGCCTCTCCGTGACCGTCGCGCTCGACCTCGACCGCATCCGCGCCGAGTTCCCCATCCTGTCCCGGAAGACCTATCTCAACTCGTGCTCCCTCGGCGCGCTCTCGCGGCGCTCCGAGGCGTACCTGGACGACTTCCGGGAGCGCTGGCACGCGATGGGCGCGTCCGCCTGGTACGAGCACTGGCTGGTGCGCATCGAGGAGTTGCGCGCGCGCCTGGCCGCCTTCTGGGGATCCGGGACGCAGGAGGTCGCGCTCCTCCCCTCCACGTCGGTGGCGCTCTCCGTCGTGGCCGAGTCGCTGGAGGCCGGGCGCCGCAACCGGGTCGTGTGCACGGAGCTGGACTTCCCGACGCTCGCCTACCAGTGGGTGGTGAAGCCCGACATCGAGCTCGTCGTCCTGAAGAGCGCCGACGGCATCGGTATCGACCTCCAGCAGTTCGCCGACGCGGTGGACGAGCGCACGCTGCTCGTCGCGACGAGCCACGTGTTCTTCGCGACCGGATACGTGCAGGACGTGCAGGCGATCGCGGACGTGGCCCACGGGGTCGGTGCGCTCTGCCTCATCGACGGCTACCAGGGGGCCGGCCAGGTGCCGCTCGACCTCGCGACGTCCAGGGTGGACTTCTACACGGCGGGATCGCTCAAGTGGCTGCTCGGGGGCCCGGGGCTGGCCTACCTGTACGTGCGGCAGACGTTGATCGACGGCCTCCACCCACGGATCACGAGCTGGTTCGCCACGGAAGGCCAGTTCGACTTCGACCCGAGGGGCTTCCGCTGGCGCGCCGACGCGCGCCGCTTCGAGATGGGCACGCCCGCGCTGCCCACCGTCCATACCGCCCTCGGCGGCCAGGAGATCGTGGACGAGGTCGGCATCGAGGCGATCGTCGCACGGAACCGCGCGCTCACGGAGCGTCTCGTGGAGGGCTGCCGCGCGCGGGGCCTCGAGGTCCGGGTCGCGGAGCCCGGGCGACGGTCCGCCATCGTCATGGTACGGGACCCGGATCCGGGCGGCGCCGTGCGTCGCCTGGCGGGGCGGGGCATCATCGTGGATCACCGGCCGGGGTTCGTACGTATCAGTCCTCACTTCTACAACACCATGGACGAGGTCGAGGACTGCGTGGACGCCTTGGCGGGAGGCGGGACATGAGGGCTGCGGTCGGCGTGCTCCTCGGGATGCTCGCCCTCCCCGGCATCGCGTCGGGTCGCGCCGTTTCCGAGTGCCCGACGGGGGCGCAGATGGCCTCCGTCCCTGCGCCGTACGTCGCCCCGTTCGTCGCCGTCCCGGTCCTGAACGCGCTGCGGGAGAAGTATCCGGACTGCGTCGCGCTCGACCTCGCCGCGGCCCGGGAGGGAGCCGCCGCCGGCATCCTCGACTCGGTCCCCGACTCGAAGATGGCCTGGATCCGTGGGGCGGTGAGCGCGGCCCGCCACGCGCTGGCGCTCGACTCCGCACGCGCGGACACGCACTACTGGCTCGCGGCCACCACGGGTCTCGAGGCCGACAACGCGGGGGGCCGGACGAAGATCGTGTGCGCCCGGGAGGCGTGGATGCAGGCGGAGCGCACCCTGGCGATCGACCCGAGGAATGCCGGCGCCCACTACATCATCGGCCGCCTCCACGCCGGGGTGGAGCGCTTGCCGTGGGTGGAGCGGCTCATCGCCCGCGCGCTCGGGCTCGGGCCGGTCCTGAGCCAGGCCTCGTGGCAGAGCGCGGAGCGCGAGCTGCGCCTGGCGGTCCAGCTCGACACCACGAGCCTGGTGGACAAGGTCGAGCTGGCCAAGGTCCTCATCGAGCGCGGTCAGCGGGGTGAGGGCGACTCGATCCTGCGGAACGTCGCGGAGCGGACGCCCCACAACGAGCTGGACGCGTACTACGTCCGCCTGGCCGCGTCGCTATCCCAGCGCCACCGCCACTAGCGCGACCACGACCGCGATCACGGCAGCGCGCACGTGGATGCCGCGTGCCTGGCGGCGCACGGCGTCCAGCTCGGCCCGGTCGGTGATTCCCTCGGGACCACCGTCCATGTCGCGCAGACCGCGCGATGCGAGCGCCACTCAGGTTCCGCCTCGGCTCTGGAGGATCCCGAGCGCGCCGATCCAGAGCGGCAGCGCGAGGAACAGGCGCCACCAGCGCGACGCATCCAGAGCGAGGAGCGCCCCGAGCAGCACGGCTGCCGCCACGGTCGCGGCCGCCCCGATCCGGAGCCGGCGGCGGCGCTCGCCGGGACCGATGTTCGGAACGATCGTGCGTCCCGGCATCAGGCGCCGTGCAGGGCGCGTTCTTTCGCCCTGGCGATGATCTGCGCCATCACGTCGCGGTGCTTCTCGAACGTGTCGTCCACGACCGTGATCGTCGGGATCTCGTACGGATCGAGCGAGAGCGTCTTGGGGTCGAAGTGGCGGAAGCCCGACTCGTGCACGCCGGTGCTCCCCCGTCCGGGCGCGGGATGGCTGAGGTGGTTGAATGCCCTGCAGTACTTCCGGAATCCCGCCGGGTACGCCCAGGACGGGAAGATCTGGTAGACGGGCAGCACCCCCATGAGCGCGTCGTACGAGAACTCGCCCACCGCGAGCACGTGCGGGTAGCGGTCCCTGAGGTCCGCCACCAGCCGGCGGATGCCTTCGTGCATGTCCGCCTCGGTGTTGTTCACCCAGCCGCCCGCGATGTCCAGGAAGTAGCCGTCCACGCCGTACGCGTCGATGATCCGCTCGACGCTGTCGCGCATCCAGTTCCTCCACGCGTCGACACCGACGTTCATGTAGCGGCCCCACCCCTCGTCGTGGCGGTCGTTGTCCCAGTCGACCCAGCTCAGGTTGAACGCGTTGCCGTCGATCTGGCGGGTGCGCGCGTCGGCGAACTGCGTGTAGTCGGGGAGCTGCGTGTTGGCCGAGTTCAGCCCGAACATCGGCAGGAAGTGGAACCCCATCCGCTGCCCCTGCTGGATGAGGTTCCGGAATCCAGCTTCTCCGCCGAGCCGCTCGTCGACCTTGTAGACCGGATAGTCCCAGTAGTAGCGGCCGTCCCACGCGGGCAGGAAGACCATCACGTTCTTTCCGGGAATCTTCGTCGAGACCCACTCGAGCGTCCGGAGTGCCTTCGCGAAGTCGTTGAAGACATAGCCGGTCCAGTGCATCCCGTGGATCGAGACGACGAGCTCCACGTCGCGGAACCAGGCCGGCACGTCCGGCCGCGTGGACCAATCCGGCAGCGCGAAGGCGCGCTCCACGTGCGCGAAATGCTCGTGGAACGCGGCGTCGGCCGTCGCAGTCCGCCCGACGCGCCACCTGCCGCCCTCGAGGCGCTTCGCCCGGCTCCATCCCTCCCGCTCGTAGACGAGCTCCACGCGGTAGCCGTCGGGCCCGGGCTGGAAGTAGAGCCGGTTGGCGCGCACCTGCGTCATCCGTGACGACAGGTAGACATAGTCCCCCTTGCCCGTCTCGATCACTGCGAGCGGCGTGTCGACGCCGCGCGCCTGACGCGCCGCGCCCCACGGGTAGCCGAGGAGGATCTCGTCGTCGTGCGGATCGAAGAAGTCCCCGCTCCCTCCCGCGATCCTGCCGCGCGGCACCCCGCGTACGATCGTGGCGACGGACTTGACCGGCTCGTCCATCTCGGCGGTGACGTCCCACTCGGTCGCGCTCCCGTCCGCCCGCATGAGCGAGCGGAGCTTGCCCGGCGCCTTCTCCTGGCTGCCCGCCCATACCAGCCCGGAGCACTCCAGCACGAGCCCGCCGTCTTCGGCCGGGGTGACGCTCATGAGGTCGCGGTCGAGCCCGTACGTGTTCTGGAACGTGTAGATCCGGAAGGAGATCTCCAGGCCGTTGAACACGACGGAGGGCTCGGGAAAGTCGAAGCTGAACTTCTGGAAGCTGCGCCCCCGGGGCGGGATGAAGACGTCGCTCGTCGAGTCGAGGGGAAGGATCGTGCCGTCCTTCGGCCCGCCCGTCCGGGGCTCGGCGGGACCGGATCGCCCCGGCGGCGCGGGCTGCGCTTGCAGCGGCAGCCCCTCCACGGCCAGGTAGGAGATCGTCGCCGCGGCGCCTTTCAGGAGATCGCGCCTCGAGAGCCGCTTCGCCATCGTCTTCTCCTCGTCGACTGAGATCTGCCGCCTCCGGGTCCGTTCCCTCCGCACGGCCCGCGACAGGAAGGTGCCTCGCGGCCGGCGGCCGCCCTCCTTTCGGACCACGGCCAGGCTCGTGACCGTTGCCCTCGCGCTCGCCCACCTGACGGCTGCGGGACGGTGTACGACGCTCCGACGCTGCCGGCGGGGTGCCTCGCGGCGGACGGCTGCCCGGAGAGCGGGCGCCGGAAGGAGGAGGAGCCGCGCGGAAGGGGGTGGTCTGCCCGGCCGACCAGGCTACTCGGGCAGCAGCAGGAGGCTCGGCGCCGACAGGCCCGGCATCACGATCAGCTTGAGGCGACCGCCCGGGTGCACCGGCAACGTCTGCGTGTCGTACCTGCCCCCGCCGATCACGCGGATCTCCATGCCCACGTTGCGGGGAGTCCATGGGATTGCGAAGCGGCCCTGTCCACTACCCGTCACGGTGCCGAGGCGCGTACGCATGCCGCCGATCAGCGAGTAGATGTCCGCGTCGGCGAAGGCCTGATTGTCCACGTCGATGGAGACCGGCGCCGGCCGCCCCGCTGGGCTCGGGGCGGGCCCCCGCGGCGGCGCGCACGCCGTCAGTCCCACCGACATCGCCAGTCCCAACGTCACGACCAGACGCGCCCTGCCTCCATGCGTCTCGCCCGTACGACGATCGCGCCGTCCCATCGAGACCCTCCTCGGAGACCTCTGGGCAGGCTTTGAATCAAACTCGGCCGACGGCGGGCAACCCGCTGTCGGACTTCCGTTGAATTGCGTGTAGGGAGAATTCGCTTCCCCTTCAGTGCACGAACACCTGGAGCTGAAGCGTCGCGGCGTACTGGGCGCTCGATCCGTCGGGACGCACGCGCACGTCGGCCATCAGCTTCGTGGGGCTCGCGCCCCCCATGTCGTCGGGAGAGCCACCAAGCTGCGCCGTATGGTGCTTCGACCGGTCCAGGAAGTGGTCGAAGCCCACGATGTACCAGGGCGCGGTGGGCTGGTGCGGGCGCGGCGTCCGGAGCTGCTCGACGGACAGCGCGGCCTCGTCCGCATCCGAGAGCGCGTACGTGCCGAGAACGTAGAAGCCGTGGCTGACCTGGTCTTCCAGATGAGCCTCCAGGTACTCTCCCTGGAGGGCCCAGGTGCCTGAGGCCACGCGGCTCTCCACGCCCCACCGGGATTCGTGACCCGCGAACGAGCCGGTGGGGGTCAGGACGCCCACGCTCATGCCGTTCGTCAGGCGCATCTCGAAGGAGCCGCCTATCGAGCCGGTCACGCCGTCCCCGAGGTCGCGTGTGAGCGTGCCCCGGGCGGTCGTCAGGTAGTCGCCGCGGGAGGTGCTCAGTCGGTTGGCGCCGCTGCCGTTGAAGAGCCCGAGGCTCAGGTGGAACGTGCGGGAGTCCGGCACGAGCGTGATCTGCGCCCCGATGTCGCGCGCGAGCGTCGTGGCTCCGGGAACGAGGGCGTTGACGACCGCGGCCCGCTCGACCAGAGGGATACGGTAGTCCGGCTGGAAGCGCTCGAGGCTGAAGTCCGGCACCATCTGCCCGACCTTCACCGACACGGCGCGGGCGCGGTACTCGGCGAACATGTCCTGGAGGACGACCGCCCCCTGGGCGTCGTTGCGGAAGATCCCCTGCATCTTGAAGGAGAGCCCGCCGACTCCGGGCACCGGGCCGCTCATCCAGAGCTTGGCCCGGCGCAGCGAGAATCCCGCGGAGTCCGATGAGTTGGCGTAGCGGATCTGTGCGTATCCGTGCCACTGGAGCGCACTCTGTGCCGACAACGGAGCGGCCCCGAAAGCGATCAGAGCGGCCGCCACCACTGCGGCCAGCCCGCGACGTACGACGACATGGTCCATCTCCATCCCTCACGCTACCGGCCAGCGTCCCTACAGGACGCCGACGAGCAATTTAGCTGCGATACCAAGCAGCACGACAGCGAACACCTGCTTGACCCTCGAGGATTTAGCCTTCTGCACCATGAACCGGCTGCCGGCATATGCGCCGGCCAGGACCGCGACGGCCAGGAGGAGCGTCAGGCCCGCGCTGAAGTGCCCCTGCGCGGCGTGACCGGCGAAGCCCGAGAACGACGAGAAGGTCACGGCGAACGCGGAGGTCGCGACCGCCTTCTTCGTCTCGTAGCCCATCCACATGAGCAGGGGGGACATGATGAATCCTCCGCCGATCCCGAGCAGCCCGGCCATGAACCCCGCGAACACGCCGACGGCCGCGCCGATCACCAGCCGCCGCCTCAGCGGCATGAGCTCCCTGGGCTCGGGCTGCCGGGAGGTGAGCAGCATCCTGAGCGCGGCGGCCACGACGGCGATCGAGAACAGGATCAACAGGAAGTCCACGGGCACGGCGCCGGACGCGACCGCCCCCACCGGCGCGAACACGAAGGCCGCGACGGTCATGGGGAGTCCGCCCTTCCAGTCCACGAGCCGCCCCCGGAAGTACGCGACGAGCGCGATGAGCGTGGTCAGTCCGTTGAGGAGCAGCGCCAGCGGGATCGCGACCTCCTTGACGGGGAAGCCGACCCACTTGAGGGCGGGCACGTAGATGAGCGCTCCTCCGAGCCCGAGCATGGAGAAGAGGAACGAGACGCCGACGAAGGCGACGGCGAGGGCTGCGTAGAGCATGGGTGCTCTCCCTGGTTTGCGGTTGCGACCTGGTGTCCGACGGCGTCGGGTCTGCGTGCGACCCGACCCGTCCCGGCCTCATGCGCCTTCCAGGAGCTCCCGCTGGCAGGGGATGCAGACCCTCCGGCCGTCCACGACGCGCGCGTAGGTCTCCACGACCATCTCCCCGCAGCGTTCGCAGAGGAGCGACGCGAACGTTTCCGGGCCCTTCGGGGAGGTCTCGTAGTCGAACACCTCGCCCACGTGGAAGAGCTCGTCCTCGCGAGCGCTCATGACGTTGTCGATGAGCGGCTCCACGACCTCGGCGGGGACCCGGGTCGGGGGGACGCCCTTCATCCGGTACTCGACGAAGAAGGGGGTGTGCTTGGTCGCCATCTGCGCCTCACCCCTCGGGACGACCCGCACGGCCCGCCCGGTGGTGCGGTCGACGAGGGTGAGGCCGAACTTCCCGTAGCCGAGCTGCTTGATGTTGCCCTTGCCGAAGGTGCACCCGGTGACCGTCTGCACGCCGTCCCCGAAGCAGTGCGAGCAGTGATCGTCACCGAGCTCCACGAGCGCGAGAAGCGTCTTGTCCCCGGACCGCTCCACACCCAGGCGGTTCATGGCGATGGCGCCGGCCCTCAGCCCCAGTGGCATCGCCGGGCACTTGTGGCCGTGGAGCTGGAAGCCTGCGTCGAGGAACTCCTTCGCGTCGATCATCGATCGGTCTCTCGTCTTCGGGTGTCGCGTTTCGGCCGCACGGGGAGTGGACTCCGAACGGTCTCGATCACGCCGGGAAGATCGTGGCGGGGAGAGGGCGGCGCATTGACCACGGTCAAGACCGGCGATCCCGATGGGACGGCCGGCTCAGATGGGCTCGGCCGCGCGCTCCAGCGCCGTCCCGTCGAGAACCCGGCAGCGCCCCTTCCTGGTACGGGCCGCGGCGCCTTCCGCGGCGAGTGAGGTCAGGGCACGGGATAAGGTTTCGGCCGCGAGCCCGAGGGCGGCGGCGAACTCGTGTCCCGCGACCGGAAGCTGGACCTCTTCGGCCTTTCCGCGTCCACGTCGTCGAGGGCCTGGGCCCTGTCGACCCTGAGCGCGATCGGCCAACCGCCACGGGCCCTCGCTCCCGGTCCCCTCGGCCATCCCTTCCAGCGCGACCGTCCGGGCCGGGCCGCATCCCGGCGCCTCGAAGGCTCCCCCGCGGCTCCGGCTCAGGGCGTGCCGAAGTGCGTCTCGATCTCCACGCCGCAGGACCGCAGGAACGGGGTGGGCAGCTCTCCGCCGATGAAGACGAAGATCTGGTCGGCGGGGACGCGCAGCCTGTCGCTCGTGCTCCGCGACAGGAGTACCTGGGAGGGCTGGATCTCGGTGGGCCGGGTCTCCCAGAGCACCTCGACGCGCCCCGCCCGACGGGCCTCCTCGATCCGCTCGTGGTTCGCGGGCTTGATGCGCGAGAAGGCGGTGTTCCGGTAGGACATGCGCACCTCGTTTCCCGGCTGCTCCGACAGCGCCAGCGCGGCCTCCACCGCCGAGTCGCCGCCGCCCACCACGAGGATACGGTCGCCCGTGTACGCTTCCGGCTCGCGGAGCGAGTACGACACGTGGGCCGCCTCGTGCTCGCCCGGGATGCCCAGCTTGCGCGGCACTCCTCTCCTTCCGATGGCGAGGATCACCCGGTGCGCCTCGTACGCGCCCCGCTCCGTCGTCACGCGAAAGTGCAGGGGACCGAGCTTCTCGACCGACGCGACCGTCTCTCTCGTGTTCACCTCGAGTCCCGCCTGGCGGGCCACGTCTTCCCAGAGATCGATGAGCGCCTCCTTCGCCAGCTCCTTCGTGGTCAGCTTGCCGAAGCCGGGGACCTTCACGGGCTTGGTCATGACCAGTTTCTTGCGGGGGTAGTGGCGGACCGTGCCCCCCACGTCCTCTCTCTCGATCGTCACGAAGCGGAGGCCCCGGGCCTGCGCCGCGAGGGAGGCGGACAGGCCCGCCGGCCCGCAGCCGACGATCACGAGGTCCAGGATCCCGTCGGGAGTCTGCGCGGTCTTGCGGGCGATGCCCTCCACACACTGTCGTCCCTGCTCGAACGCGTTGGCCACGAGGCCCATCCCGCCCAGCTCGCCCACGATGTGCAGGCCGGGGACGTTCGTCTCGAAGTTCTCCTTGATCCGTGGGAGGTCGACGCCCCTCTTCTCCGTTCCGAAGACGAGATGGATCGCATCCATGGGGCAGATGCGCTCGCAGAGCCCGTGCCCGATGCAGCGCGCCGGCCGCACGGCCACCGCCTGACCCGCTTCGATCCCCAGCACCTCCTCCGGGCAGATCTCGACGCAGTTGGAGGTCCCGATGCAGCCTGCAGGGTCGACGACGGGGTGAAGGGAGACGGGCTCGTGCAGACCGTATCGGAGCGCCTCGACATGCCCCTCCGCGGTCTGACGCTCCTTGTGCCGGAGCCGGAGCAGGATGGGAAGGCCGGTGACGACCGTGAGCACCAGGGCGACGCCCCAGATGATGAGCGTGTCGTGACTCATGTCAGAAGAACCGGTAGAGCCCGATCTCGAAGGACTGCGTGTTCATGAGGCCCCCGAACTGCGCGTCCAGCCTTCCCGACAGGCGGAGCCCTCCGGCCAGTGGGGCATCCAGCCAGAGATCCGCGCCGTTCGTCTTGGTGGACCGTCCGAGGTATTTGGCGCGGTCCATCTGGTATCCGACGCGCAAGGTGGCGCCGGAGACATCCAGGATGACGGAGGGTGAGGCGAACAGCGTCGTTCCGTAGGCGCCGTCCCAGGTGGAGACGCTCGCGGACAAGCCAAGGTGCTCCAGGTCGGGCAGATGGGGGATCGCGAAGCTTCCCGTGGCGCCCCGCGTGCTGCTCCCCGTCACGTCCGTGCCCGTGAACACGTCCGCGGAGAGGAAGCCGCCGCCTCCCTGGAGAGACAGGCCCGCGTCCAGCTGGTCGCTCCTCGGCCCGAACACCGCCTGCTGCTGGAACCCGGGAAGCTCGGGCAGCCACGGCTCGGACCGGGAGAATCCGGCGTGCACCTGGACGCCGCTCGTCACCGCGACGGACGCCCGCACGTACAGCTGCGAAAGGGTCCATCTGCCGGTCGTGGGGTTCCGGTCGATCTCCATGTCGTGGCTGAGCCAAACCGGCCCGATCGAGAACCGCTGGCCGGCGCTGAAGAACATGTGGTCGGGCGCGTAATTCGGCCGGGCGAAGGCCCCCGTGAGGTTCCCGGACCAGGACCAGCCCTGCCCGTGCGCGCCGCCGTCGACGAACAGCGCGGCCTTCGGGGTCGACAGGGAGGGGCGCTGGGTCAACAGGTTCGGCTCGAATCCCGCCATGGCCCCCACGCCGAGCCCGGAACCGCCTGCCCGCAGCATCAGCCCGTCCCAGAAGCCGGTGTAGGAATCCATGGGGCTGTAGAAGCGCCCCAGGGTGAATCGGAAATCGCGGAAGTCTCCCTCCAGGTTGGCCGCGAAGACGTCGGCGCCCATCGCCGGCTGCACCACGTTGCCGCTGCTGTAGCGGTACGACAGGTACATGTCCGTGTTCAGGCTGAGCGGCCCCACGGCCCGGGGGACCGTGAGGTCCAGTCCCATCGTGGGCGTCGCGAACGTGCGTGCTACCGACGCGGGGATGGGGTTGCCCACCTGCGTCGTGGAGCGCATGGCCGAGACGTCCAGGCTCACGCTGCCGTGGGGTGCGGCATGAGGAGCCTCGGGCGCTTGCGCCGACGTCTCGCTGTCGGAAGGCGGCGACGCGGAAGGCGCCGTGGGCACCGGCGCGGCCGGAGCCTCGATCGGCGTACCGTGGGCAGCCACGCTCGCACCGGCGGAATCGTCCGCCGCCCGGGTGGTGTCGGCCCCAACGGTGGACGCCGCTGTGGTCGGAGGAGGGGCCATGGCCGGCCCGCGCGGGAGCTGGAGGACCAGGCTCTCACCGCGGGTCACCGGGAACGGAGGGCCCGCAAAGGTCAGGACCGATCGGGTCCCCGTGGCGGCCATCACCACGACTCTGCCGCGGACCGCCGAGGAGGGACTGCCGGAGAGCACGGGAAGCGTGTCTCCGGCGACGATCCCCTTCTGCGTGCCCACGTCCAGATACATGGAGCTTCCCGCGATCTCACGCACGCGCACGGTGATGCGGTGCGTGCTCTCCTGATCCTGAGCCGCCGCAGGTCGTGCTACTGGGACGGCCAACCCCGCGAGGAGCATGGTCCACCACCGCATCCGACCCACCTCAATCGTCCCACTTGGTGGTGTTGTGACACTCCGCGCACGTCGTCGGCTTGTTGCTGCCCGCGTGCGCACGCTCGTAGTCGGCCAAGTGGCAAGCGACGCAATCGTTGTTGTCGGTCGGCTTCGGGACGATGAGCGCATACCCCGGGACCTGATGGCATGCCGTGCACTGCGCGGTGAGGTGCGCGCCCGTGAGGGCGAACCCGTTCGAGAGCAGGGAGTGGTCCGCGCTGGCGCCGTCCCACGATGTCTGGGTGTGGCACTGCGCGCATGTGGTCGGGACCTGCGTCCCGGCGTGCACCTTGTTGTAGTCGGCCAGGTGGCATGCTACGCAGTCGTTGGGACCCGTGGCGAGCTTGGCCAGGTCGTTCGATGGCGAGTGGCACGCCGAGCAGGACAGCGACACATGCGCACCCACCAGAGGGAACCCTGTGGAGGCGTGATTGAACTGGACGCCGCTCCACGTGCTCTCGTTGTGGCACGCGGTGCAGGTCGTCGGGAAGCCCGAGCCGCCGTGCGCTTTGTTGTAGTCCGGCTGGTGGCACGCGACGCAGTCGTTCTGCGAGGTGGCCGTGAACAGGGGCTTGAGGCTGGGCATCTCGTGGCAGCTCGCGCACTGCAGGCTGGCGTGGGCTCCGACGAGCTGGAAGCCTCCCGAGATCCTGGCATGGTCGAACGCCGGCTGATCGTGCCAGTCGACGGTCGTGTGGCACTCCGCGCAGTCCGTCGAATATCCCATGGCTGCGTGGTTGGGGAGCGTCGTGCTGTGGTACTCTCTCATGTGACACGAGGCGCAGGCGGTGGGGAGGGGGGTGAAGGCGCCGCTGGCAGCGTTGGTGTGGCAGGCCTGGCACGTGATCTGGCGGTGCGCCCCCGTGAGCGGGAAGTCCGTGCGCGAGTGGATCAGCTCGGCGTTCACTTGCCTGAAGGACTGCGTCGTATGGCACTCCGAGCAGGCCTCCAGCATGTGCCCCTCGTGCACGTCCACGTGACAACTCCCGCACTGGTTCGGCCCCACGTTCGGCTTGTCGAAGTGGAGGTCCAGGTGGCACTGGGCGCACGCGGCGTGCAGGTGGGCACCGGTGAGCGGAAAGCCGGTCTTGGCGTGATCGAACCCGAGAGGAGAGCGCAGCGTGTGCCAGTTCTTGGAGACGTGGCAGGACGAGCAATCGAGGCCCGGCGGCAGCTTGCCGTGGGGGCTCTTCAGCGGCACCTGGGCGGAGGCCGCTCCCGCCAGAGCCAGCCACGCCGCGCATGCCGCAGCCCAGAGCGCCACGCGCCCGGCCACCCGTTGCGCGGCCGCCCGCTCGATCCGGCGCGCCGCGTCGCCGCGGTGAGTCCCGCCCGCGCCGAGCACGGGTGTCGGTGTGCGGTCCCGTGAACTCATGCCGAGCCTCCGTGACAGTCCACGCACTTGGTCCCGAGCGGCCGATAGCGGATCATCGTACCGCCACCGGGTTTCGGCTCCGGCTTGTGACACGCGGAGCAGGGCGCCTTCGCGTGGGCGCCGCGCAGCGGGAAGCGGGTGTCGTCGTGGTTGAAGTGCACGATGCGGAACGAGTCGACCGTGTGACATGCGGAGCAGTCCTTCCCCTTGAACTGGTCCCCATGCGGGTTCTGGACCTGGTGACAGTCCGCGCACGTGCCGTCCGGCATCTGAAAGTCCGGGACGCTGCTCGTGCGCTCGTGGCAAGCGTCGCAGGACACAACCACGTGCGCGCCCACCAGCTTGAACGAGGTGTCCCGGTTGTGGCGCGCGACATCGTAATCGACGGGGAGCCACGCGCTCTGGCTGTGACAGCTCGCACAGTTGCCGCCGCTCTTCGTCCGAGCGAACACGCCATGATGCGCGTCCACGTGGCAGGTCGTGCAGTTGCCGCTCACCGGGATCGGGAACGAACGATCCAGGGTCCCGGGCTTGAACCGGATGTGGACGTCCGTGAGAGTCGCAATCGTGCGCGCGACGTGGCATGATGCGCATGGTATGCGCGCATGATCGCCGACGAGAGGGAACCCCGTCGTGCTGTGATCGAATGACGTCTCCACCACGTGCCGATTCACGTCATACCATCCGGTGGTGTTGTGGCACGAGGTGCACGTACCTCTCATCGTCCCGTGATGCGGGTCCTCGTGACAGTCTTCGCAGCGCCCCGACGCGATGCCCGTGTAGCGCACGTACGGAACCGTACTGCCGGGCCGTGGTGTCGCTTCGTGGCACTTGGAGCAAGCCACGTCGCGATGCGCACCTGTCAGCGGGAAGGACGTGCGGTCGTGGTCGAACTCCCGCGCCGGCTTCCAGCCACGCGCATCGTGGCACTGCGAACACGCCTCTCCTGCAAACTGCGTTCCATGCGGGGAATCCGACTCGTGGCAGGAGGCACACTGCGTGGACAATCCGAGGTACGTGGTGCCGAGCGCGTGATACTTCTCCCGGTTGGCGCGTACCGCCGGATCCGTGATGAACTGTGGCTTGTGACAATCCCTGCACCCTATCTGCGCATGCTTGCCGACCAGCACGAATCCGGTGCGCGAGTGGTCGAATGTGGCCGTGTTCAGCCGCACGAGATCGAAGTGCACGCCGAAGTGCTCTTTGTGGCACGTCGCGCAGTTCTTCTCGGCGAGCGAGCCGTGGAATCCGCGTCCGGCGCGGATCTCCTTCGCCAGGATCGTGTGGCACGCGAGGCAGCGCGCTGGCGAGATGCCCCGCTTGTGCAGCTCGTGGCACTGCGTGCAGTGCTCGATCCCGTCGAGGAACGCGTGCGGAGCGGAGAGCTTGCCCGGGGAGATGAGCTGGGCCGCCGCCGACACGGGCAGTGCCAGCGCGACGACGAGGAGACTCCCGGGCAGGGACCATGATGCAAGGCGGCGCCACATCACCGCGTCACGAGGGGCCGAGGCGGGCGAGGGCCCGCGAGATGCGCTGGATGAGCGGACCGCTCGATGTCGCACTGCGCGCTTGCTCGAAGAGGGCGCGTGCCTCCTTCGTTCGCCGCTGGTTGGCGCGCACGGCGCCGAGATCGTACAGCGCCACGGCGTCACCGGCGTCCATCCCGATCCGACGCCGGAGCAGGTCAGCCGCCTGGTCCCAGTCGCCGACGCTCGCGTAGATCGTGGCGAGGTCGTAGTACGGCTGGGGATCGGCGCTGTCCATGGCGATCGCCTTGCGGTAGTACGGAACCGCCTTCCGACCCTGGTGGCCGTCACGAAGAAGCTGCGCGAACTGCAGCACGAGATGACGGTTGTCGGGCTCGGCCGCCAATCGGTGCTTCAAGGCCTGGACCTTCTCGCGGAACACCACGCCGGCGTCGCCGCCGCCCGGGGGCACGCCCATGGCCGCGTGGGCCGCGGCCGCCGCCGCGGAGTCGCTCGGGGAGACCGCGGAGGAGCCGGCCGCGGCAGGCGCCCGGCGTCCGTCCCTGCGGCTGTAGGATTGCCCGAACAGAAAGACGGCGATCGCCATCCCGGTGAACAGGAGGGCCGGGGCGAGAACGCCCGGAGGCGGACTTCCGGAGAGCCGGCGGGGCATCAGAAGATCCAGGTGTAGCCGAAGAGAATCGCGACGAACACGTGGACGCCGAGCACCAGGAACATCACCATGGCGAGCGGCAGGTGGATCACGTGCCAGTACCGGAACATCCGCTGGAAGGGCCGCAGCAGGAGGGCCTGCTGATGCAGGCGCCGCTGCTCGCGCACCAACTTCAGGACGGGCCTGTGCAGCTCATGCGGAACGTTCCGTGCATGCAAGTACTTGCGCACACCGTGCAGATGTCTGCGTTGGGCGAAGTCGCTCTGGACCGCGTGCCCGAGGGCGGCGAGGAGGCTCGGGCTCGACTCGGCCATGCCGGCCGGCGCCAGGAGCGCCTCCATTTCGGCCGCGGGCACGCGCATCCGCGCGGCGATCGCCGCGCTCAGGTCGACGAGCCGCTTCCTCACGGCCTCGAGCTCGAGGAAGCGCCCGTTCACGGTCTTGGGTATCCGGGCGTACACGTAGCGCCCGAAGATGCCGCTCGCGACCACGACGACCATGCTCCAGAACGCGATCGCGACCAGGCCGACGACCCTGAACGTCGTATGCAGCACCACCAGGAACGGACCCAGCGTGCACAGGAAGATGTGCACCTCCAGCCACTGCTTCAGCGTGCCCACCCGACGCAGGAACGCGAGTCGCTTCCGTGCCATGTAGCTGACGACGCCCACGACGATGAGCACGCTCCCGACGACCCCGTAGCCCTGGCCGACGAGGCCCGCCGGCCCGTACAGATGCGCCAGGCTCGAGTAGGCACGTTCGTGCACGGGCAACACGTAGTAGCCGAGGCCCGCAATCAATGCAGCACCGGCGACGCCCAGCCACAGAACGATGAGCACGATGGACAGCACACGGGCCTCCCCGCCGAAGAGGTTGTCCCGCCCCCGGTAGCAAGACCCAGGCCAGACAGGCCCTCGTCGCCTCGGCGTGGAGCGGCTCACCGCATCGCCCGTGCGCGTGCCGCCCGGGTCGGAGCCACCGCTCGCGCGTCGGGCTCACCTCGATGCGCGGACGCCGCCGATCACGATCGCCCGGCCTGCCCTTCGTAGAGCTTCCGCAGGAGCCGGATCTGGCCGGCGTGGTAGACATCGTGCAGCGCGATGCCGCGCAGGTGCTGCAGGCGTGTGCGTCTCTGATGCGGCCCGGGCCGCTCGAGCTGGCGCGGCGAGAGCGCGCGAACGGCGGCCACGAGATCCGTGTGCATGCGATCGAGGAGTCGGCGGTCGGCGCGCCAGGCGGCCTCGTCGGCGGTCGTGAGCTCCTCCGGCCAATCACGAGCGAGCCGGGGGACGTCGGGGGCGACGCCGCCGATGCGCGCGAGCACCTTCCTCTTCCAGTACGCGCAGTGGAGCGTGATGGCGTGGATCGACGGACGGCCCGGCGCGGGCGACCAGCCCGCCTCCTCCGCGCCGACGCCGCGCAGGGCAGCCCTGAGGTTCGGGCCGTGCCACGCGGCGCGGCGGTAGGACTCCTCGATCAGCTCGACGAGGGCGGCGACGGGTGAGGGTGCGGGCATGGGTGCCCTCCGGTCTGGGGGTGACGGTGGGTGTGGGGCAGGACAAACGTCGTGCCTCGGGTGTGCTCCGATCCAGGCGGGCCGCGGAGTGCACCCTGCGGTCACACGCGCCGGCCACGCGATTTCCCTTGCGCGGCGGGGCCGGTGCGCGGGATGTTGACGCTCGTCCGGTCCCCTCCCGCCGCCCGAGGTGATGCCCATGCCCGACGATCCCGTCGCCCGCCTGAACCAGGCCCTCGCGGGCCGCTACGCGATCGAGCGTGAGCTGGGCGAGGGCGGCATGGCCGTCGTCTACCTCGCCGAGGACCTCCGCCACCACCGCAAGGTGGCGCTCAAGGTGCTCCGCCAGGAGCTGGCCGCCGTGGTGGGCGCCGAGCGTTTCCTCACGGAGATCGAGACCACCGCGAACCTCCAGCACCCGCACATCCTCCCGCTCTTCGACTCGGGAGAGGCCGACGGCTTCCTCTTCTACGTGATGCCGTACGTGGAGGGGGAGAGCCTCCGCGAGAAGCTCGACCGCGAGCACCAGCTCCCGATCGACGAGGCGGTGGGCATCGCCAGCGACCTGGCCGAGGCGCTCGACTACGCGCACCGCCACGGGGTGATCCACCGCGACATCAAGCCGGCCAACATCCTCATGCACGAGGGGCGGCCCCTCATCGCGGACTTCGGCATCGCGCTCGCGGTGGGGGCGGCGGGGGGCACGCGCCTCACCGAGACGGGCCTGAGCGTGGGCACGCCGTTCTACATGAGCCCCGAGCAGGCGACGGGCGACATGGCGGTGGGCCCGCAGAGCGACATCTATGCGCTGGGGTGCGTGCTCTACGAGATGCTCGTGGGCGAGCCCCCCTACACGGGCAGCACGGCGCAGGCCGTGCTCGGCCGCATCATCCAGGGCCGTCCCGTCACCCCGACCGAGCAGCGCGCCTCGATCCCGGCCCACGTGGACGCGGCCATCCGCAAGGCGCTGGAGAAGCTCCCGGCCGATCGCTTCAGCGCGGCGAGCGAGCTCGGCAAGGCGCTCGCGGACCGGAGCTTCCGATACGGGGAGGGCGCCGCGGCCGGCGCGGGTCCGGCGGTGCGGAGCTGGAAGCGTGCGGCGATGGCGGCGGGGGCGCTGGCGGCCGTGCTGGCTGTCGCGCTCGCCTGGGTGCTCCTGCGGCCCGCCGCGCCACCCGTCGTGGCGCGCTACGGGCTGGCGTTCGCTTCCGGCCAGGAGCCCACCGACCCGGGCTACCCCTACATGGCCCTGGCGCCCGACGGCTCCGCGATCGTCTACGTCGGCCCTGGGAGCCCGAGGCAGCTCTGGGTGAAGCGCCGCGACCAGTTCAAGGCCACCGCGCTCGCGGGCACCGACGAGGCGATCGCTCCCTCGGTCTCACCGGACGACCAGTGGGTCGCTTACATGGGTCCCCAGGGGGGAAACGTGCAGCTCCGCAAGATCCCCATCGCGGGTGGGGCATCCGTCCTTCTGGCAGACTCCGTGAACGCTCAGGGAACGGGCGGGGCCGCCTGGCTGGCGGACGGGACGATCGTCTACGTGGACGCGAAGTGGCGCCTGCGCCGGATTCCGGCCGGGGGCGGAACCGCGGACTCCGTGTGGGCGCCGCCGAAGGGGCGCTTCGATGCCTTTCCACGGGCGCTTCCGAATTCCCGCGGCGTGCTGTTCACGCTCTGCGACGCCAACTGCCAGACGGTGCAGGAGATCTGGGCCCTCGACCTCCACTCGGGGAAGGCGCACCGGGTGCTGAGCGGTGCCGTCCTGGCGGACTACACCTCGATCGGCCGGCTCATCTACGTCCGGCCCGACGGGAGCGTGTTCGCGGTCCCGTTCGACCTCGGAACGCTGAAGACGACCGGCCCTGCCGCTCCGGTCCTCCAGGGCGTGAAGGTGGATCAGGGCGTTTACGCCCAGCTCGCGCTCTCGAGGAGCGGGACGCTGCTCGTGGCGATGGGCCAGGGCGGCTCGGGCCTGGCGCAGTTCGTCTGGGTCACCCGCGAGGGTGTCGCGACGCCCGTGGACTCCTCGTGGACGTTCGATCCCGGCGACATCAACATGGGGTGGACGCTCTCCCCGGACGGGAAGCGCCTGGCCGCCCGGATCCACACCTCCGCTGGCGACAACATCTGGATCAAGGAGCTGCCGCGCGGCCCACTCTCGCGGCTCACGTTCGACTCGGCGGCCGATTGGATGCCGCACTGGACGCCGGACGGGCGCTCGGTGACGTTCGACGTGATGCAGCCGGACGGGAAGCACCAGATCTGGACGAAGCGCGCCGACGGCGTGGGGGCGGAGTCGCTCCTGTTCGCCGACACCAGCGATCTCCTCCAGGGTTTCTGGTCCCCGGACCGGAAATGGCTCGTCCTGCGCACGGGCGGGACGCCGGGCGTGAACGGCGGTCGGGGCATCGTCATCGTGCATCCCGGCAAGGACAGCGTCCCGAAGCCGCTCCTGACCGGCGGCTATGACGAGATGGACCCGCAGATCTCCCCGGACTCGCGGTGGATCGCGTACGTCTCCAACGAGACCGGCCGCGACGAGGTCTTCGTGCGCCCGTTCCCCGACGTGAACGACGGGAAGTGGCAGATCTCCACCGACGGCGGCGACGGCCCCCTCTGGGCGCACAGCGGCCGGGAGCTCTTCTTCGTCGACGCCAGGAACGACGTGGTGGACGTGAGCATCCGGACGAAGCCGTCGTTCAGCCCGGGGACCGGCAAGGTCCTCTTCCACCTGAGGAGCGAATACGTCATCCCGCATTGGTGCTGCCAGTGGGACATCGCCCCCGACGACCAGCGCTTCCTGATGGCCCGCGCCGCGGAGGCGGGGAACGGCGCTGGCGAGCACACGATCCTGGTGGAGAACTGGCTCCAGGAAGTGAAGGAGGAGACGAAGAAGCAGTGAGCGCGCGGAGGCGCCCCGGCGCTCACCGCCGGGGCGCCTCCCGTCGCGACGGGGCCCGGCCGGACGACGGCCGGGCCCCGGTCCTTCACCTGAGCCGCACGGCCGGCATCCCCTGCGCCTTCAGCTTCGCGTTGAGCGCCTCGAGCCCGCTGGTCGAGAGCGTCCGCCAGCGCGCCATCACGTCCTTCGAGTGCGCTCCGGCCTCGGCGCAGGCCTGCACCTCGCTCGCGGTCGGCGCGACGTCCGCTCCCTGCATCGCCATGGCGGCGCGCATCATCTCGCTGCTCACGCCGTCGAGCGTCGGCGGCCCGGACGACTCCGCCATGCGGAAGAAGAAGAACCTCCGCCCGCCCTGTCTCGGAGCCGGAGCGACGGAGTCGACGCGCGCCCTGAACGCCGCCGCGTCCGGGCTGTTCACCTTGTCGAGCTCGGCCACCAACGTGCGTGCCCGCTCGTAGGCGTCGTGTGCGTCGATCGCCCCGTCGTACATCTCCTTCGTCAGCGATGCGAGGCGTGCCAGGGCCGGCGCCGGCGTGCGTACCCTCGGATCCAGCCGCAGGGTGAGCGGCTGCGTGAACTGCTTGCCGTCCACGGTCAGGCGCACGGTGTAGTGCCCGGGAGGCGCCCACGGCGCGTCGGCCTGCGGATACGTGCGGTGAGGCACCGCGCCGGTCGCTCCTCCCTCCGCTCTCGGCTGCGCCGCGCCGATGGGCTGGTAGCGCAGGTCCCAGCTGAAGCGGTGCATCCCCGCCTCAGGGGAGAGGATCATCTGGGGAGCCGCCCAGTAGAGCGGGACCGAGCAGTCCGGGGCCCGCGGATCCTTCTGGCAGACGTCTTCGTTGTACTCGTTCGGGTGCAGGCCCGGATCCGGCTTCAACACCGGATCGGTGCTCGAGTAGTGGCGGATGACCTTGCCCTCGGCGTCGAGGACGTCGAGGGTGACGGGGCCCGTCGCGTCTTTCGGCAGGTAGTAGTCGATGAGCCCGCCGGGGGGCGGATTCTGCCCTGCGGCCACCTCGGGCGGCCACGGGGTGGGGTCGTTGGTACCGAAGCGTACACGCAGGGCGGTCTCGGGCTTGAACAGGTAGGCGACCGAAGCGGCCTCCGCCTCCGCGACCTGCCGGAGCGGCGTGATGTCGTCGAGGATCCAGAAGCCCCGCCCGTGCGTGCCGGCCACCAGGTCGGAGCACAGGCACGTGCTGTCGTCCTTGACCTCGATGTCACGCACGGACACGGCCGGCATCTTGAGGCGCAGCGAGTGCCAGTGGTCGCCGTCGTCGAAGGAGACCCACACCTGCGTCTCGGTCGCTGCGTACAGGAGCCCCTTCACCCGGGGATCCTCGCGGATCGAGTTCGCCACGGCACCCGGGGGAAGACCGTTGTCGATCTCCGTCCACGTCCTGCCGCCGTCGTGCGTGCGCCAGAAGTGGGGGTTCATGTCGTCGATGCGCATCGTGTTCGCGGCCACGTACGCGGTCAGCGTGTCGAAGTGGCCCGCGTCGATGTTGAAGATGCGCGTCCACGGCTTGATGCCCGGAGGCGTCACGTTCGCCCAGTGCTTGCCGCCGTCCATGGTCACCTGGACGGCGCCGTCGTCCGTGCCCGCCCAGATCACGCCGACGTCGAGCGGCGAGGGCGCCAGCGCCGTGACCACGCCCTCGCGCCCCGGCTTCACCTCCGAGGCGTACTTTCCGGCCGTCGGCGGGACCGTCCACGTCTTGCGGGACAGGTCCGGGCTGATGCGCGTCCACGAGTGGCCGAGGTTGTCCGTCTTCCACACCGCGTCGGAGGTGTAGAAGAGGACGTGGGGATCGGCAGCCGACCAGATGAGCGGCATCGTGCGCACGTCGCGGTTGTACGGGCCTCCGTACGGCCCCATGTCCGGCCCCACCTGCGTGGTCTGGCCCGTCCTGCGGTTGTAGAGCGTGACGCCCGAGCGCGAGCCGCCGAAGACGAGGTCCGGGTCGAGGGGATCGGGCGCGGCGATCCCGTACTCCTCGATGTTCACGGGATGCCAGTCGTGGAACGTGATCTCGCCGTCCATCGAGCGGCTCGCCACGCACGCGGAGCCCGAGTCCTGCTGGCCGCCGCACAGCCGGTAGGGGAAGGCGTCGTCCGCCGTGACGTGGTACATGGCCGCGGTCGGCTGCGTGTACCAGTTGCTCCACGAGACGCCCCGGTTCGCGGACACCACGCCGCCCTGGTCCGCGACGACGAGGAGGATGTTCGTGTGGAGCGGGTTGATCCAGATCTTCTGGTAGTCGTCGCCCCCCGGTGCGCCACGCACGGCGGTCCAGGTGTGGCCGCCGTCCTCCGAGCGCCACATCACCACGGAGGCCACGTAGACCACGTTCGGGTTCTTCGGGTCGATGGCGAGCGTCGGGAGGTCGCCGCCGCCGATGCGGGCCAGGGGACGCTGATCGACGAGCGAGGTGGGTCCGCCCGCGAGCCCGTCCGGCACGTCGACCGCGGTCCAGTGCGCACCACCGTCCGTCGACTTGTACAGGCCGATCACCCCGGTCGTGCTCCGCCCGCCGCCGAAGCCCGGGAACCCACCGCCGCCGCGGCTCGCGCCGGGCTTCGGCTCACCTGCCACCATCGCGTAGAGGATCTTCGGATCGCTCGGCGCGACGCCGAGGTTCGCCTCGATCACGGGGGGCAGGCCGTCCGTGAGCTGCTTCCAGGTGGTGCCGCCGTCGGTCGACTTGAAGATGCCACCCGAAGTGCCGCCGAACTCGGAGCTCTCGCGGAAGCTCTGCTGCTGCTGCCACAGCGCGGCGTAGACGGTGTTGGGGTCCGCGGGATCGAGCTCGACGTCGTTGCCGCTCGTGTACTCGTCCTTGTAGAGCACCTTCTGGAACGTCCGGCCGCCGTCCGTGGAACGGAAGATGCCCCGCTCCGGGTTGGGCCCGTACGGGTGGCCGAGCGCCGCGACGAACAGCCGCTCCGGGTTCGTCGGGTCCACCACCACGTTCGCGATCATCTGGCTGTTGCGGAGCCCGAGGTGCGTCCACGTCCTGCCGGCGTCCGTCGACTTGTACATGCCGTCGCCCGTGGAGAGGTCGGGGCGGATGATTCCGGCGCCCGTCCCCACGTAGATGATGTTCGGGTCGGTCGGCGACACCGCGATCCCGCCGATCGAGCTCACGGGCTCGTGGTCGAAGAGAGGGTGCCACGTCGAGCCGTAGTCCGTCGAGCGCCACACGCCTCCGTTGTCGAAGCCGATGTAGAAGACGTTCGGCTCGCTCGGTACGCCGTCGAGCGCGCGCGCCCTGCCCGCGCGGGTGGGACCGATCGAGCGCCACTGCATGTCGGAGTAGAACCGGGACGTCTGGGCCGCGGCCAGGCCTGCCGAGGCCGCGAGAAACGCCAGCACGAGAGCGATACGGAGCGTGATCGAGCGCACGGGAGCAGCCTCCTGAAGGGGCCCGGCCGTCGGGCCGGGAAACGCGTCGGCTTTCGGAGCCGTTCCGAGAAAGGACAGTTTGGGGCCTCGGGACGGAGCGGGCCAGTCGGGAAGCCGCCCGCACTTCGGGGGCCACCGGCTGCCGGGGGGTGCGGTCCCGGCGTCAGCCGCCGACCCGGCGCACGACGAGGGCGACGTTCGATCCCCCGAAGCCGAACGAGTTCGAGAGCGCGTACTCGAGGCCGGGTGCCTCGCGGCCGCGCAGTGGGACGCAGTCGAGGTCGCACGCCGGGTCGGGGTCGGTCAGGTTGGCGGTGGGCGGGATGCGCCCGCGCGCGAGACCGAGCAGCGTGATCCCCAGCTCGACCGCGCCCGCGGCTCCCACGAGGTGTCCGTGCATCGACTTCGTGGCGCTCACCGCGAGATGGGCGGCATGGGGGCCGAACGCGTCCCGGATCGCCTGGATCTCGACGATGTCGCCCGCGCGCGTCCCCGTGGCATGCGCGTTCACGTACCCGACCGCTTCGGGCGGGACGCCGGCGTCCTCCAGCGCGGAGCGCATGGCTTGCGCCTGGCCCTCGCGGGAGGGCTGCGTCAGGTTGAACGCGTCGCTGGACGCGGCGTACCCGACGATCTCACCCAGGGGTGCGGCACCCCGGGCACGCGCGGCCTCCTCCGCCTCGAGCACCAGCACCCCGGCGCCCTCGGCCACCACGAAGCCCGTGCGCGCCGCGTCGAACGGCCGGACGGAGGCGCCCGGCCCGTCTTGATGGAGCTTGGCGATCACGCCCATCGCTTCCCAGCAGATCAGCACCCCTCCGGTGAGCATGGCCTCCGCCCCTCCGGCCACCACGCAGTCGAGGTATCCGTCGCGCACGGCCCGATACGCCTCGCCGATCGCCGCCGCGGACGAGGAGCACGCGATCGAGTACGTGTGGGAAGGCCCGCGGATCCCGAACTCCATCGAGATGTGGGCCGCGGGGGCGTTCGCCATGATGCGGGGGATGTTCGTCGGCCGGGCCTTGCGCGACGTGCGCCGGTTGTACGTCGCGTAGGCCTCCTCATTCGTGGCTGACCCGCCGAGCGCGCAGCCCATGTAGACGCCGGCCCGCGCGAGGACGTCGGCGTCCCCCACGAGGCCTGCCTGGGAGAGCGCCCGCCGCGCGGCCGCGAACGCCATCTGCGCGACCGGGTCCATCGTGACGCGCTGCTGCGGCGTGACCTCCGCCTCGGGGCTCCACTCCGCCGTGGCCGCCAGCACGTCCGCGTCCAGCGGCTTTCGGCCCGAGTGGATGACGCGGATCGCCGGCTCGCCCGCCCAGATGCGCCCGAAGATCCCCTCGGGGTCGGTCCCGTGGGGAGTGACGAGCCCCATCCCCGTGACGAGGACGCGCCGGCGCGGCACGACTCAGGCTCGCTTCTCTCTCGATGGCACCCCGACCTCCGCCTCGGCGCGATATGTCGCTGTGACGAGGTCAAGCTAATACCTTCCGGCTCTCCCATCATCCAGAACAGGAGCCGGTCGTTGTCCGGAGCACCGTGGGACGACGGATCCGCCGTCGCCCTGCTCACCGATCAGTACGAGCTGACCATGGTCCAGGCGTACTGGGCCGAAGGCTTCACCGAGCGGGCCGTGTTCAGTCTGTTCGTGCGACGGCTGCCGGAGAGCAGGAACTTCCTCCTGGCAGCCGGCCTGGACTCCGTGCTGGACTACCTCGAGGGGCTGCGCTTCTCCGACGAGGCTCGGGCCTACCTGTCCTCGACCGGCCTCTTCCGGCCGGAGTTCGTGGGCTGGCTCGGGAGCCTGCGCTTCAGCGGGGACGTGCGCGCCGTTCCCGAGGGGACGCCCGTGTTCGCCGAGGAGCCCCTGCTGGAGATCGAGGCCCCGCTGCCCGAGGCGCAGCTCGTGGAGACGCTCGTCCTCAACCAGATGCACCTCCAGACGATGCTCGCCTCGAAGGGCGCCCGGGTGAAGGCCGCGGCCGGCGAGCGCACCGTGATCGACTTCGGGCTGCGTCGCATCCACGGCGTCGACGCCGGGCTCAAGGCGGCGCGTGCGTTCCACATCGCCGGATTGGACGGGACGAGCAACGTCCTGGCCGGGAAGACGTTCGGGATCCCGGTGAGCGGCACGATGGCGCATTCCTACATCCAGGCCCACGACGACGAGCTGGACGCGTTCCGGGCCTTCACCCGGGAGTTCCCCGAGACGGTCCTGCTCGTGGACACCTACGACACGCTGGAGGGCATCGGGAAGGTGATCGCCCTGGCCCGCGAGCTCGGCGCGGAATTCCGGGTGCGCGCGATCCGGCTCGACTCGGGGGACCTGGCCGCGTTGGCGCGCAGCGCCCGGGCGATGCTGGACGCCGCCGGGCTGCAGCGCGTGCGCATCTTCGCGAGCGGCGGGCTGGACGAGTGGAGGGTCCGCGACCTGGTGCGCGCGGGAACGCCCGTGGACGGCTTCGGCGTCGGCACGAACCTGGGCGTCTCGGCGGACGCGCCCTCACTCGACATGGTCTACAAGATGACCGGCTACGCGGGGAAGGGCAGGATCAAGCTCGCTTCCGGCAAGAGGACGCTTCCGGGCAGGAAGCAGGTGTTCCGCCTCGACGGACCGGACGGCCGCGCCGCGCGCGACGTGGTCGCTCGGGCGGACGAGCGCTGCTCGGGGCGGCCTCTCCTGCACACGGTGATGGAAGGCGGACGCCGCCTCACCGCCGCCCGCGAGCCCCTGGAGCGGGCGCGCGAGCGAGCGCGTGAGGGGATGGCCGCCCTTCCGGAGCGGCTCCTCGGGCTCGACCCGGCGGAGCCACCCTACGAGGTCGTGATCTCCGACGGGCTCCTGAACGACAGCAAGCGCCTGATCGGCCGATGAGGTCCGGAGGCCGGACCGCTCGTCCTCTCAGCTCTTCTTGCCCGTCTTCACGAACGCGCCGGTGAAGACGCGCTCGACCTTCGTGCTCCTGCACTTGGGGCACTTGGGGCGGCGCTTCTCGTGCGTCGCCATGCTCTCGACGACCTGGAACTCGTGGCCGCACGTCCGGCACTCGTAGTCGTAGACCGCCATGATGTCACCTCCGATACGGGTCCGATTGCCTGGCGCCTCGGAGCGGTCCTCCCCGCCGGAGGGCCCGCACGGGCTGACGGTCGAGTGACTTGTACCCCGGAGGATTGCCGTGGGCTCCCCGGAGGGCGCCGCCGGTGCGGCACCCTCCGGGGGCGCGGCCGGCCCGGCGACGCGCGACTCCTCCTGCGCGGCGCAGTCCGGACCGCACGCGGCGGATCCGTCCCGCTCAGGCTCCGGCGACCGTGAACCGGAGCCTTCCCGCCAGACCCTCGCCTTCGCGCTCCAGCGTGTCCCCCGCCGGCCCCTCCAACTCCTCCACGTGGGCGCTGCCGGCGAACGCGTGGCTGACCAGCCGATCGGCGTAGTCGGGCTCGCGCTCGACGAGCGCGCGCGATATCAGCAGCCTGTCGACCCGCATCTCGGCGAGCGCCCGCTCCGTGAGCGCACGCCCCATGCAGGCGCGGCCGCCTGCCCGCGCCTGGTCGCGCACGTTGCGCAGGAGCGCCTCGTGGTACTCTCCTGTCATGCCGAGGGCGATGTCCCCGAGCGCCGAGAGCAGCTCCCGCTCCCTCATGTCCACGTGCAGGGAAGGCGCCTCCGCAGTCCGGCTCTCGATCCGCCTGGGGATCAGATCCCGGACCATGCAGACCCGCTCGGGGGTGCCGCCCACGACCAGGAACCCATCGTCCCCGGCCAGGCGGACCGCGCCTCCGAGCACGGCTCTCGCCATGCGTGCCCAGCTCACCTCGAGGTACCGGTGGGCCGCGTCGCACGAGGTCTGGCCGCGGACGCCGCTGCGCGTCGTGGGCCGCTTGCCGGAATGAGCGTCCGAGAGATCTCCGATGAACGTGTCCGCGCGGTACCCCGGCTCCTCCTCCAGCACGCCGTCGCGGTAGCGGAACACCCGGGATCTGCGGGCGTCCACGAGCACGAGGACGACAGGGCGCTTGCGGCCGAGCGCCCGCACGTAGGGCGCCGCGCGGATGCCAGACTCCCAGCGTGCGAGGTCCGGCATCGGCAGCGGGACCGCCTCGGCGTATTGCAGCCCGGCGGGCGTGGCGAACGCCACGAAGCCGCGGTCGGGCAGGAACGCCTCGAACCCATCGAGCTCCTCGCGGACCCTGCTCACTGCCTCCTCGAAGGGGGCCCGCTCCTCGACTCCGAGGCTCCTGCGGATCGCGTC
Source organism: Longimicrobiales bacterium (assembly GCA_046704285.1). Classification (GTDB taxonomy): domain Bacteria; phylum Gemmatimonadota; class Gemmatimonadetes; order Longimicrobiales; family Gaopeijiaceae; genus SZUA-318. The sequence continues at coordinate 40,383 of JBJKSF010000140.1, forward strand.
GAGCTGATGGGAGAGGGCCGTTCGCCACCGGTTACGCTGCGCGGGGTCGTGTTGGTCGGCGTTGATGTACACGCTCAACACCCGCTCCTCGTGAAGCTCACGGTAGAACTCCATCAGCTCGTCGTGGGTCAGCATGGGAGAGCCCTCCGTTGGAAGTCCGTCGTCGGTATGGGCGAGACCGTCTTCTTCACCTGCGGTGATACACCGACGGTACCGAGAAGGTGGACGCTGCAAGTCCCGTTCCCGGTGAGCGGTCGCCGCTCGGTCGCCGTGCCTCCTCCCGCGGGCGGCCGTGCCCGATGTCCACCCTGGCGCCTCGCGCATCCACGCGCCACGAGTTCCGCGTCTTCACTGGAGGCCGGCACATGAGCAAGCGCATTCCCCGCCGTCAGTTGCCCTCACCGACCCGTCCGCGCCGTTCGAGCCGGTGCGCCCGGTCCCGTATCACCTGTGGGCCAACCGCGGCGACGGAGAGATGGCCGTGTGTCTGTCGCATAGGTAAGACGCACCGTGTGACATGGGCCCGGCCGGCGGCCTGATCTTCGGGCGGGTCGACGACCAGGACTACCCCCGGTGCGTGCGCGCCATCGGCACGATCCGACGCCTCACCCGGCCCGGTCCGGCAGCGCCGCAGCGTCGCTGCCGGTCGCCGGGGGGCGCAGATCGTGCAGGAAGAAGGCCGCGAGCTCGGCCCGCCCGGCCAGCCCGGACTTCTGGTAGACGGTCACGGCATGCTGTCGCACCGTGCGCTCGCGGCGGCCCGTGAGCTCGGCGATGCGCTTGTGGCTGTAGCCCTGGAGAAGCAGAAGGGCGATCTCGCGCTCGGTCGGCGTGAGGCCCCAGTCGCGCAGCTGGGCGTCGATGGCCGCTCCGAGCCCCTCGAGTGCTTGCTGGGCCTTCTGCCGCCATGCGTCGCGCTCCGCCAGCCGCAGCTCCAGTGATCGGCGGGTGTCGCCCAGCGTCCGGGCCGCGTTCCACCATGCCAGCCAGAGGACCGCCGCGGCCCCCATCGCCACCAGGATGCTGGCGACCTCGAAGAGGGTATGCGCGAGGGGCGGTCCAACCCTGTGGTCGAGCAGCAGGTTGACGACCCCGTCGACGGCGAGCAGCCCGAGGACGCCGATGAGGACCGCGCGCTTTCCCGTCCCGTTGTCCCGCTCCATGCCCGCTCCACTGTCACATGCCGGATACCCGCGGTCCGTCGCGGGAGCCAGCTTGAAATCTCCACGAGAGCCCCGCGGGCCACAATCGTCGCCCGCAGGTCTCTGGGCCCTCCCCCCGGCCCGGCGGGCCGCGGCAGACTCCTCCTGATCCCGGGGGCACCCATGAGAACATTGCGAGGCATCGTGATCCTGACCGTCCTGGCGGCCGCTTGCGGCGGGAAACCTGCCGGGACGCCGCCGGCGGCCGATGCGGCCCAGGCGGCCTCGCCGTTGCAGGCGTTCCAACCACTGCCGGAGGTCATGACCAGCCCCGACAACCCGATCACGCCGGCGAAGGTGGCGCTCGGGCGCATGTTGTACTACGACGCACGCTTCTCCTCGAGCGGTGACGTGTCGTGCTATGTCTGTCATCCTCTGCACGACTACGGCACGAGCCATCGGAGGACGGGCGTCGGCCACGACGGACGGCTCGGTGGACGCAACGAGCCTACGGTCTACAATGCGGCGGGGCACGTTGCGCAGTTCTGGGACGGGCGTGCCCCCACGGTGGAGGCCCAGGCGCTCGGCCCGGTCCTCAACCCGGTCGAGATGGGCATGGCCGACGCTCCACAGGTCGTCGCCGTCATCAAGGGGATCCCCGGCTACCTGCAGGCCTTCGCGGCCGCCTATCCCGGTGAGTCCGATCCCGTGACCTTCGAGAACTTCGGCAAGGCCATCGGCGCGTTCGAGCGCGGGCTGGTCACGCCCGGGCCGTGGGACGCGTACCTGAAGGGGGACTCCGCGGCCCTGACCGACGACGAGAAGGAGGGGTTCCAGACGTTCGTCTCGCTGGGCTGCTCCCAGTGCCACGTCGGCCGCTACGTGGGCGGCTCGATGTACCAGAGGGCGGGGCTCGTCCATCCCTGGTTCGATCAGAGGGATCCGGGGCGCTTCGCCGTCACGCAGAACCCGGCCGACAGCATGGTCTTCATGGTCCCGTCGCTGCGCAACGTGGCCGAGACCTGGCCGTACTTCCACGACGGATCCGTGCAGCGGCTCGAGGACGCCATCCGCCTCATGGGCTGGCACCAGCTCGGGCAGAGCCTCACGGAGCCGCAGGTCGCCTCGGTGGCTCTCTGGCTGCAGACGCTCACCGGTCGCGTCCTGATGGAGTACGTCAACGAGCCCGTTCTGCCGGCCTCCGCACCGGTTTCGATCGGAGCGGGCACGACGCGCTGAGACGCTGCCCGGCCCGGAGCCTTCGCACTCCCGCAGCGCCGGGCTGGCGCGCCCGGGGGGCGCCGCCGCGCGCGGCGGCGTCCCCCGCGATGAGGGTGGCTCCGCCCCGACGGGCCACTCCCTCGCATCTAGACATAGTTATATATCTATATTATCATTGCCGCTCGGTCGGTCGAGATCAACCGGGGGGCGGTCCGCCCTCCGAGAAACGGAGGGTGTCACGATGGAGATGGAGATCGTCTTTCCGGGCGGCGAGCGGGTCGACGCCGTCATGGGCAACATGGTGGTCACGACGAACCAGGACGGCTCGGCCCCGGCGCCGTTCGGGCTCTTCCTGGCGTCCATCGGGACGTGCGCCGGCATCTACGTGCTCGGCTTCTGCCAGCACCGGGGGCTCCCCACCGACGGCATCAGGATCGTGCAGCGCATGCACATGAACCCCCTCACCCGCCTCATCGAGCGGATCGACCTCGACATCGTCGTGCCGCCCGAGTTCCCCGCGAAGTACCACGACGCGCTGGTTCGTGCCGCGAGCCAGTGTGCGGTGAAGAAGCACCTCGAGCAGCCGCCCGCGTTCGACGTCCGGACCCGTGTGGCGGCATCGGCCGCGGCTGATTAGGCTACCCGCATTCCCGGCGGTAGCACGCGGACCGGGCTTCGGGCCCGGAAGGGAGATGCGGCATGGGCAGGATCCGGAGGATCACGGGGGGCACGGCGGTCGCCCTCGCCGGCTTGGTCACGGCGGCGCCGGGCGCGCGGGCGCAGCAGCTTCCACTGACCACGGCGGAGCGCTCGGGCTACACGCGGACGTCCACGACGGCCGATGTCTCGGCGTTTCTCGACAGCCTGGAGGCCGCGGGTGCGCCGATCACCGTGAGCACCATGGGGAGGAGCGCCGAGGGCCGGCCGCTGCTCTTCGTGATCGCTTCCGATCCCCGCGTCACGTCGCCGGAGGAGGCCGCCCGCTCCGGGAAGCTGGTCGTGTACCTGCAGGCCAACATCCACGCGGGCGAGGTGGAGGGCAAGGAAGCGGTCCAGATCCTGCTCCGCGAGATGGCGGGCCCGCGGCGGGACCTCCTGAAGAAGCTCATCGTGCTGGTCGCGCCCGTCTACAACCCGGACGGCAACGACGCCATGGGGCCGGTGGCGATCAACCGCCCGGAGCAGGACGGGCCGGACAGCGTGGGCGTGCGCCCGGACGGCCTGAACCTCGACCTCAACCGGGACTACCTCAAGGCGGAGGCACCCGAGACGAGGGCCTCGCTCGCGCGCGTGTACGACACGTGGGATCCCGCCGTCATGATGGACATGCACACGACGGACGGAACGCTGCACGGGTACCTGCTCACATACTCGCCGCCCCTCGATCCCAACGGTCCGCGCGGTCCGATCGCGTTCACGCAGGACACGCTGCTGCCGGCCGTGCGCAAGGCGATGCAGACGAAGTACGGGGAGCCCGTCTTCCCTTACGGCGACGTGCGCGACCCCATGCATCCCCGGGCCTGGACCACGTACTCGCCGCTGGCGTGGTACGGGACGAACTACGTCGGGATGCGCGGGCGCATCGCGGTGTTGAGTGAGGCATACTCGCACGCCGACTTCCGCACCCGCGTCAAGGTCACCCACGACTTCATCGTGGAGGTGCTTGAGTACGTGGCGGCGCACGCGGGCGAGATCCGCGCGCTGGAGCGCGACGCGGATCGGCGGACGACGCTGGAGGGTGAGGGCGTCCTGCCGCGCCCACAGCTCGCGGTGGCGTTCAAGGTCGCCTCGCGCGGGGTGGAGCCCGTCGTGCTGCGGGAGGTGCGGCCCGTCCCCTCGGCGACCGGGCGGCGGCCGCGCTACGAGCCCACCGGGAAGCTGGACACGGTGCGGATCGCCGTGGAGGACCGTTTCGTGGCCGCGCGCACCGTTGCCCTGGCCGGGGGCTACTTCCTGCCGTCCGGGGAGGGTGCCGTGGCGAGCCTGCTCCGCCTGCACGGCATCCAGGTCGAGCGCCTCGAGCACCCGTGGACCGGGGCCGGACAAGTCTTCCATATCGACAGCCTGCGCTGGACGGCCAACGAGTTCCAGGGCCACCACCTGCTGACGGTCTCGGGGGCCTGGAACGGTGCACGGGTGACGATGCCCGCGGGGACGTACTACGTGAGCACGGCGCAGCCTCTGGGGCGGCTCGTGTCCGCGCTGCTCGAGCCCGAGGGCTACGGGCTCGCGCGCTGGGGCCTCTTCGACCGCAGGCTCGGCTCGGAGGCGGGCGCGCTCTGGGGCCTCGTGTACGGATCGAGCCCCAGGTCGACGTTCCCGCTCTGGCGGGTCGATGCGGACCCGCGCGTCGCGATGAGGGTGGTGCGGTAGGGGGTGGGCGGGGAGCGCGGCCCCCCGGGCGACGCTCGTGCAACGTCGCCGAGCGAAGGGGGCCGGGCTCCCCTCCTCGCCTGCCGCCCACGTCACTCCCCCGGGTACTTGAGTCCCCACGCCGCCCGGATCGCGTCCAGGGTGCGCATGATCGCGAGGGATTCATCGAGCGGCATGGCGGGGCTCTCCAACGCGCCGGCGCGTAGCCGGCGCACGACCTCGGCCGCCTCGTAGTTGAAGGCGTTGCCCTCCAGTACGGGCTCGATCCGCCGGGGCTCGTCGCCCGTCCGCGCGACCGTGATCGCCACGGGCCGGAAGATCGGGCCGTGCAGCCGGAGGCTGCCCTCGGAGCCGAAGAAGGTCGCTTCGCTCGGGGTCTTCTCCGTGAGCGACGTGCTCAACACCGCGACGCTCCCGTCGTCGTGGCCCAGCACGATGCCGGAGCGCTCGTCGACCCCGGTCGGCCCCAGGTGCGCCGCGGTCGCGATCGTCGCCGGCGGACCGAACACCATCGACGCCATCGCGATCGGGTAGACGCCCAGATCCAGGAGCGCGCCGCCGCCGACCGCGGGATCGAACAGACGGTGCCGGGGATCGGGCACGCGGCCGACCCCGAAGTCTGCGACGAGCATGCGGGCCTTCCCGACGGCGCCTTCGTCGAGGAGACGCTTCGCCTCGATGACGACGGGGTTGCAGCGGTTCCACATCCCTTCCATGAGGAACAGCCCTCGCTCGCGGGCGGCCGCCACCATCTCGCCGGCCTGGCCGGCGTTGAGCGCGAAGGGCTTCTCGCACAGCACGGACTTGCCGGACCGGAGGCAGAGCAAGGTGTTGTCGCGATGGAGGGTGTGCGGCGTGGCGACGTAGGCCACGTCGACTTCCGGATCCGCCGCGAGCGCCTCGTAGCTGGCGTAGCGGCGCGGAACCCCGTAGGCCTCGCCGAACCCCTCGGCGGTCTCCCGCGCACGGGAGCCGACGGCGAGGAGCTCCGCGTCCGGCACGACCGCCAGCCCTGCCGCGAAGTCCCTCGCGACGATGCCGGTACCCAGGATGCCCCAGCGGATCCGCTCGTTCATGATCCGCACACCATGGACGGAAGCCGGGGCGCCGGCAAGGTGCCGGGCGCGGGTCGGGGCGTCCGGCTCGGGGCGTCCGGAACCACCGAGGACCCCTCCCCTCGCGCCGGGCGCGCCGAGCCGTAACTTACGCACGAGGTCACCTCCCGCCGCGCTCGTCTCCCCGCAAGCGGAGGTGCCCATGCTCGCCCACGACCTGCTGCTCACCGTCGCCCTCCTCGCGACTTCCGGGCCCGCCGGCTCCGGCGACCGGCATGTGCCGCAGGTGCCCAGGGAGGACACCATCCCCACCTCCGGGGGCGATCTGACCATCCGGTTCCTCGGCCACGCGTCCTTGATGCTGCGCTACGCCGGCAAGGTGGTCCACGTGGACCCGGTGAGCCGGGAGGCCGACTACGGCGAGCTGCCCAAGGCGGATCTCATCCTCGTCACCCACGAGCACTCCGACCACCTCGATCCTGCCGCCATCGCCGCCGTCCGCAAGCCGGACACGCGGATCGTGGTGAGCCGGTCGTGCGCACAGCAGGTCACAGGGTCCGTGGTGATGGCGAACGGGCAGGTGCGCGACGAGATGGGCATGCGCGTGGAGGCGGTGCCGGCCTACAACATCGTCCACCTGCGCGCCCCCGGCGCACCGTATCACCCGAGGGGCGACGGCAACGGCTACATCGTCACGTTCGGCGACGTGCGGGTCTACCTGGCCGGCGACACCGAGAACACTCCGGAGATGAAGGCGCTCCGGGACATCGACGTCGCGTTCCTGCCGATGAACCTGCCCTACACGATGACGCCCGAGATGGTCGCGGACGCCGCGCGCGCGTTCCGCCCGCGCATCCTCTACCCGTACCACTACGGGCAGACGGATCCCGAGGACCTGGTCCGGCTTCTCGCCGCCGACGCGGACATCGAGGTCCGGGTGCGCGAGCTGCGGTAGACGGTGGGCGTCGGCGTCGCGGAGCGCCTCGGGCGGAGCCCCGCCGGGAGTGAGATGGTTTCCACGGAGACTCACATGCGAACGATCTTCGAGCTGTTCGGCAAGTCACCCTTCGAGCCACTCGCGAAGCACGGGGAGATGGTCGAGCAGGTGATCCAGGAGGTGGAGCCCCTCGTCGAGGCGCTCCTCGCCCAGGACTGGGCCGAGGCGCAAGCCGTTGCGGATCGGATCTCCCGAGAGGAGCACGAGGCGGACCAGCTCAAGGCCGAGATCCGCGACCACCTGCCACGCTCGCTCTTCCTCCCCGTGGACCGGGGCGACCTGCTCCGCCTCCTCAAGGAGCAGGACGCGATGGCGGACGCCGTCGAGGATCTGTCGGTGCTCATCACCATGCGCGACACGCGCGTGCCCGGCATCCTCCAGCCGCGCGTCCACGAGCTCGTGGACAAGGTGCTCGAGGCGTCGGGCACCTGGTTCGCGATCTCCAGACTCCTGCCGCACCTCCAGGAGGCCGCCTTCACGGGTCCGGAGGTGAAGAAGGTCCTCGACCTGATCCAGAAGCTCGGGGAGCAGGAGTGGCGGTCGGATCAGCTCGGTGCCCAGCTCGGCCGCGAGACGGTGCGCCTCGAAGAGGAGCTGGGCGCCGTCTCGCTCACGTTCATCATGCGCATCGGCCAGAAGCTCGGTGACGTGCCGAACCACGCGGAGACCGCGGGCGACATGGTTCGCCTCATGCTCGCGAAGGGCTGACCCGCCCGCCTCGATTCCTTCAGCCGAACGGCCTCGGACACGAATGGAGACCGCCATCCTCGTCGTCGTCGTCCTGGCGGCGCTCTACATGGCCTGGAACATCGGTGCCAACGATGTCGCCAACGCGATGGGCACCTCGGTCGGATCGGGTGCTCTCACCCTACGCCAGGCCGTCCTCGTCGCCGCGGTCTTCGAGTTCTCCGGAGCGTTCATCTTCGGCAGCCACGTGACCGAGACCGTGCGCTCCGGCATCGTCCACCCGGCCACGTTCGCGGTGACCGGCCCCCTCGGCCCCGACGGCCCCTTCCTGCTGGCGCTCGGCATGATGTCGGCGCTCATCGCGGCGGCGCTCTGGCTCCAGTTCTCCACGAAGCTGGGCCTGCCGGTCTCCACGACGCATTCGATCGTGGGTGCGGTGGTGGGCTTCGGCCTGCTGGAGGTCGGGTTCAAGGGGATCCAGTGGGGCGCGATCGGTCGGATCGTCGCGAGCTGGATCATCTCCCCGCTCATGGGCGGTGCCCTGGCGTTCCTGATCTTCCTCGGCATCCGCGCGTGGGTGCTCCGGAGCTCCGACCCCGTCGCCGCCACCGTGAGGATCGCTCCCTATCTGATCATGGCGGTCGCGACGATCCTGTCGCTGACGTTCACCGACCAGGTGCTCCGCAACATCGTCCGGAATCCTCATCCCGCCTGGAGCGTGGTCGCGTCGCTCGGGCTGGGCGCGGTCGCGGCGCTGATCGGACGCCGTGTGATCCGCGCGCTGTCGCCCGGGGTCGTGGAGGACCCGTACCCCTACGTGGAGCACATCTTCGGTCTGCTGCAGATCGTGACCGCCGCGTTCGTGGCGTTCGCGCACGGAGCGAACGACGTCGCCAACTCCGTGGGCCCGTTCGCCGCCGTCGTGGGCATCGCCGAGTCGGGCTTCACGCAGGTCCCCAACGGCGTTCCCATGGCCCGGTGGATCCTCGCCGTGGGCGGCGTGGGCATCGTGGCCGGGCTGGCGATGTGGGGCTATCGCGTGATTGCCACCGTGGGCCGCCACATCACGGAGATCACGCCCACGCGCGGCTTCTCGGCCGAGTTCTCGACCGCCTGCACCGTGCTTCTCGCGAGCCGCATGGGGTTGCCTGTGTCGACCACGCACGTGCTCGTGGGGGCGGTGGTAGGCGTGGGGCTCGCGCACGGGCTGGCGGCGCTCAACCTCCGCACGGTCCTGCGGATCATGGGCTCCTGGATCGCCACCTTGCCCGCCGCAGCGGCCCTCAGCGCCGTCCTGTTCCTGTCTCTGAAGGCCCTTCTGGTCCTCTGAAGGCGGTCGGGGGGCGCGAGGAGGCCCCGGGGTTCGGCGGATGCGCCGCTCTTCAGCGGGTGCGGCCGTCGAGCCGGAGAGGCACTCGCGGGGTCGGTGCCTCCAGGGGGCTTCCCCGAGACGGCGAGATGTGTGTACATAAAGGCCCTGAGGCTCCTGCCCGCCCCTCGAACGGAGACCGGTGACCATGCCCACCCCGCCTGGCGGCCGCGCCCACCGCGAGGCCGTCGGGGAGCAGGCCTCGGCGTCGCTGGCGGTGCTCATTCGCGTGATGCTCGGCGTGGGCATCGCGTTCGTGCTCGCGGGCGTCGTGATCAGCCTCGCGAGGACGGGCGCGCTTCCCACGGCCATCGTCACGCTCCGGCATCTTCCCCTCCGCCTGATGGAGCTCGACGCCGCGGCCTGGGTGACGTTGGGTTTCGTCACGATCCTGGCGACGCCGCCGCTTGTCGTCGCTCTGCTGTGCGCTCGATTCGTCCGTGCGGGCGACCGTCTCTACGCCCTGGTGTCGGGCGGCGTGCTCGCCCTCCTCCTGTCCAGCCTCGCGACCACCGTGTTCGCGCGGCACGGCTCGGTGGGGTCCGGGCTCGAGGTCCTTCCTCTGTTCCCGGCGATCGGGATTCTCGTCGCCGCCATCGCTGCCAGCACCCTGGGGGTCGCGGTGGGCCTGGGGGGAGGTGTCTTCCTCGTGCCGATCCTGTCCGTCTTCTTCGGCGTGCCGTTGAAGACGAGCATCGCGGCGAGCGCCGTGTCGGTCGTGGTGGGGTCCTTGGGAAGCACGAGCGTCTACCTCCTGCATCGTGTGACGCACGTCCGGCTGGCGCTGTTCATGGAGCTGTCGACGGTCGTGGGAGCGGTCGTGGGGAGCGTCATCGTCGTGCTCATCGCCCCCGACGTCCTGCGCGGCTTCTTCGGGTTGGCACTCGTCGGGTTGGCGGGTGCCACCCTGCTTGCGCCCCGTACGGCGGAGCCCGTGGCTGCCGGGCCCGACCGCCTCCGGCTACGGGGCGGCTTCCGGGACCTGTCGGGTGAGGATGTCGCCTACGTGCCGCAGCGGGTGGCGCTCGGAGCGTCCATGAGCTCCGTGGCCGGCGTCGTCTCGGGGATGCTCGGAATCGGGGGTGGGGCCGTGAAGGTGCCGATCATGCATACGGTGATGCGCGTGCCCGTCAAGGCGGCGGCGGCCACGAGCATGTTCATGGTGGGCATCACCGTGTCGGCGAGCGCCTACGTCTACTACGCGCACGGGTTCATCGACCTCTCGGTCACCGCGCCTGCCGTTCTGGGCGTCCTGGTCGGCTCGAACGTCGGGGCCAACGCGGCCAGGCGGCTCCGCAGCGTCACGCTCGTGCGCGTGCTCGTGCTCGTGCTCACCTACCTCGGCCTGGTGCTCGTGCTCCAATCGCTGGGCATCCACGTTCCCGGAGCCGCGCGTCCACCCGGCGCGGGATGATCCCGCGAAGGCTGCCGCTCAGTCCCCGGCTGCCGGGATCAACGCCAACGACTTCGCCCTCGCCGTCAGCTCGGCCAACCGGGCGGCCTCCAGCTTGGCGACCTTCCGGCCGAGCACCGTGAGGCGGTAGTAGCGGCGGCGCTCCTCCGTCGGCTCTCCGCTCTCGTGGCCGTGGGCCTCCTCCAGAAGGCCTATGGACCGCAGCCGCTTCAACGAGCGATAGAGGTTGGCCTGGTCGATCTTGACCTGTCCGTGGCTGTCTTCCTCGATCCGCTTCGCGATCCCGTACCCATGCCGGTCGTTCTCTATGAGGGCGAAGAGCGTCAGGTAATCTCTGGGCTGGAGGGGGATCAAGGAGACCGGGTCGACGGCTTCTCTCAATGCACCCATACGAATTCCCGCTGTGCTGAGTGTTGGAGTCGATGCTCCGGCAACCGATGGCCGCGCGGACCCTCGGCAGCCGGTTTCACGTTCTGTTCACATACACTGTATACAGACGCATAGCTCCTCTGTTTCGTTGCACGCTTGTCGCAGCGGGATTCACCGGGCACGGATGTGCCCGTGAGAGGCTGGCCCCCGCCGGAGTGGGAGCCGCCTCCCGGGGCGGCTCCCACTCACCCGACGGGGGCTCGGATGCCGTGACGTGGCCCCGCAGGTCGGGGCGCGGAGGGCGTCGCAGGCGCTACTGGCGGCAGGCTCCGTGCGGGTCCGGCTTCGGGTGGTCGACGACGACCCGGTGATCCAGGTCGGCCACGTGGACGGTCACGTCCTCCACGAAGTCGGTCACCCGCGCCATGTGCGCGTAGTCGATGTACTCGGCCTCGTCACTCACCTGGTGGTAGTCCCGGTGCAGGCCGGTCGTGAAGAAGACGACCGGGATGCCGTAGCGCGCGTACTCCCAGTGGTCGCTGCGGCAGTAGATGTTGGAGGGATGCCCGTCGGCGTCGAACGTGTAGTCGAGGTCCAGCCCGTGGTCGTCCTCGCGGTTGACCGCCTCGACCAGGTCGCCCAGCTCCGTGGAGAGCCGCCGCGAGCCCACGAGCATGAGGTAGCCGGGACCGCCGTGCACCGGTTGTCCTTCCTTGGTCCGGCCCGTCTCGTCGCTCGCGTCTCCTCGCCCGATCATGTCCATGTTCAGCTCGGCGACGATCGAGTCGCGCGGCACGGTGGGATGGTCGGTGAAGTACTGCGATCCGAGGAGCCCCTTTTCCTCGCCCACGTGCGACACGATCAGGATGGACCGGCGCGGCTTCGTGGGCAGTGACGCGATCTTCTGCGCGATCTCCAGAAGCGCCACGGTGCCCGAGCCGTCATCGTCCGCCCCGTTGTAGATCGAGTCGCGGCGGGCGCTGCCGGGGTGGGCCGCACGGTACGCCTCGAGCGTCGAATCGACCTCCTGCTGCTGCGCGGGCGTGGGCTGGTTGCGCGCATCGTCGGCTCCCTCCGGGCGCACGATCTCGTTGAAGATGCGGATCGAGTCCTCCGCCATGGCCTCGCGTCCGACGCCCAGGTGGTCGTTGTGGGCGCCGATGGCCACGTACTCGCCCGCGAGCCGGGGGTCGCTGCCGCGGATGATGCCTACGACGTTGCGGGCGGGATAGGGCATCGCACGGACGTCGTAGCGGACGTGCAGGGACGCCGTCCCTCCGTTCGCGCCCACGCGGAGGCTGTCCAGCGGCGTGGAGAACATGCGTCCGGCCACCTCCTCCGAGACGAGGAGCACCATCATGCCTCCCCCTCTCCCCCCGTCGGCGGCCGGGTCGTCCAGGAATCCCTGCGGGCGAAGGAAGTAGCTACGGAAGGCCTCGGGAATCCGGCCCAGTCCGACGATCGCGAGGGCCGCGGCACCCTCGACGCGCGGCGCACGGCGCAGGCCCATGATGCCCGCTTGCCCGCTCACGGTCAGCACGACGAGCTTCCCCCGCGCCTGCTCCGGCGCGAGCGCCGTCGCCGTGTCGCCCGCATCGCCGCCGTACACGATCCCGACCCGGTCGAGCCTGGTGGACTCGCGGCCTACGGGGAGGTAGTCCTCACCGAGGCGAAGAGGGGATCCGTCCACGGACACGGTCGACAGCGTATCGAGGGTCCGGCTCTTGTACGGGATGGCCTGGAAGTACGTGCCGTTCTCCCCGGCCGGCTCGACGCCGATCTTCTTCAGCTCGGCCGCGACGTAGGCGGTGCCCTTCACGTTGCCCGGCGTGCCCGCCTCGCGACCCTGCATGGAGTCGTCCGAGAGAATGTAGAGACGGGTCATGAGGTCGCCGGCCGTGATCGCGGCGGTCGTAGGCTGCGGCGCGTGCTTCAGGGGGAGTGCGTCTTGTGCGTATACGCCGCGTGCCAGCATAAGGGACGCGAATACGCTCACCAGCGCGAACGCGGTGCGCTTACGCATGGAAGGTTGCTCCTCGGTGTAAGGTCCCGTACGGGCGGCAGGGTGCTTCCGGCCGGAGGCACCCGCACGGTCAACGCTGCGTGAGTACGATGGCCCCGCTCATGTTGCCTGCACCGAAGCGCATGGTCGCGTGGGCCGCGTCGAGGTGCTCGATGCTCGCGAGCTGCGCGCCGGTGAAGTTCTGCAGCTCCTCGACTCCGCCCAGCTCGGAGTTGCCCAGGTACACCGTCACCGCGGGAGGCGTCGCGCCGTACCGGAGGACGCCCTGGCCCCGGGCGGTGAGCCATTGCGGCCGCAGGCGGTGCACGATCTCGTAGGCGGTGGACGACGGGAATCGATCCAGGTCGTTCCGCGTGATCAGAGACTGGTCGCCCGTCGCCGAGGGCGTCGCGGCGCCGTCTCGATGGCCGCCGTTGGCGCTCGCGCAGCTCGCCAGGACGAACGAGAAGATGATGAAGAGCAGGGCAGGGACGGGCTTTCTCATGGATCTCTCCCGAAACGAGGAACGCCCGGGCAGCGGCGGCGGGAGGCCCGTCAACGTCATCCTAGCATGCTATGCGCGCAGTAGCCAGGGGGAGAGGATGGGCGCCTCCGGGAGGAGGCGCCCACGGTCTTCAGCGCTGCGTCAGGACGATGGCTCCGTTCGTGTTCCCCGAGCCCAGTTCCATCTCCGCGTGGGCGGGGTCGAGGTACCGGATGCTCGCGAGCTGAGACCCGGTGTAGTTGCGCAGCTCGTCGACCCCGCCGAGCTGGGAGTCGCCCAGGTATACCTGGATGGCGGTGGGGGCGTTACCCGGGAAGCTCGACTGGTTCCGGTCCTGCAGCCACTGCGGGTGGAGCCGATCGACGATGTCGTAGGCGGTGGCCGAAGGAAACTCGTTGAGCTGCTTCTCGGTGATCACGGACGAATTCGCCGCCGGGGTCGCCTGGGAGCCGCCGCCGTTTCCCCCGCTCGCGCTGGCGCAGCCCGCGAGGACGAACGCGATCCCGAAGAGCAGGGCGGACGTGGGCTTTCTCATGGGTCTCTCCTGGAGTGAGGAATGCCCGGACAGGGCCGGCGGGAGGCCCGTCGGCATATCACATCATCCGCCGCCCCGGCGCACGAGGGGCGGCGCTCCGACAGGTTCTCCGGTTCGAGTCTTCGTACCCCTTCATTCCGACAGCCTACACCCGGGAAACGCCGGGCGCCATCGGGGCGCGCGGTGCAAGATCCAGGCCTCGGAGGCTGCGCACGAGCGCCGCTGCCGTCCTCAGCATAGGGGCGCGCCCGCGTGTCATCTTCACCGTCGAAGCCTTCCGCCCAGTCCTGCGATGCTTCGCGTCCCCCCGGCGCGCCGCCTGCGGTCCAACCGCGTCGACGCGGCGCGGGTCGCGAGCGTCGTGGCGTCCGACCGTCGGCGGGCGGGAGCGTCTCTTGTGCGCTTCCCTATCCGCCGCACCGTCTCCGGAGAGTCGACGCGTCCCCGCGACGCACCACCAGGAGCAGATATGAACGCCAGATCGTGGATCCCCGTTGCCCTCGTCGTCGGCGCCGCCGTCGCGGCGTCCCCCTTGCGCGGTCAATCCACCGGAGGGAGCACGTTGCCCGAGCGTGCCATCCAGCGTGACATCCCCATCACGGACATGATCCGGCGGGCCTACGCGGCCGGCACCCGGGACTCACTCGGGACGCCGGGCCCGCGATACTGGCAGCTCTGGATGGACTACACGATCCACGCCCGGCTCGACCCGGCGACCTCCACGGTCTCGGGTCGCGAGACGGCGGTGATCCACAACAACAGCGACTCGGTGATGAGGAGCATCCAGCTCCGGCTCGACCAGAACATCTTCGCTCCGGACGCGCCCCGCCTCGAGCCGGTCCCGCAGATCACGAAGGGCATGCAGCTCACCAGCCTCACCTTCGACGGCCAGAGCGTGGAGCTCAACCCGCCCCCGATGGGGCGCTTCCGGAGGGGCGCGCCTCGTGAGGTGCGCCTGGCCGCGTACGGGGTTCACGAGACGAGCGCCCGCGTCACGCTGCCGAACCCGATCCCGGCGCACGGCACGGGGACTCTGACGGCGGAGTGGAGCTTCCAGGTGCCTCTGGTGGCGGCGGGGCGAGGTGAGCGCATGGGCCGCTGGGCCGACTCCCTGTTCCAGGTCGGTCAATGGTATCCGCGGGTCGCCGTGTTCGACGATCTGAGGCAGGGAGGGTGGGACACGGATCCGTACCTGGGTCCGTCGGAGTTCTACAACAACTTCGGTCACTTCGACGTGACGCTCGACGTCCCTGCCGGCTGGATCGTGGGCGCGACCGGCGTTCTCCAGAACCCCGACGAAGTGCTGACCCCGACGATCCGCGAGCGCCTGTCGCACGTGCTGGACTCCGACGCCACGCGCACGATCGTCGCAGCGGACGAGCGGGGTCCGGGCCGTGCGACCGCCGTGGGAGACCGCCTGACCTGGCACTTCGTCGCAGACACGGTCGGCGACTTCGCCTGGGCCGCCTCGAAGGACTACGTGTGGGAGGCCACCAGGGCGACGATCCCGGGGAAGGGTCCCGTGCCCATCAACATCCTCTACACACCGAACGACAGCGCGCGCTACGCGGACGCCGGCCCGACCGTGCGCCACGCGCTCGAGTTCTACTCGAAGCTATGGATGCCGTACTCCTTCCCGCAGCTCACGGTCGTCGACGGCCCCGAGAACGGCATGGAGTACCCGATGTTCATCATGTCGAGCGTGGGCGCCGCCGACCACGAGACCGGACACGAGTGGTGGCCGATGACGGTGGGCACGAACGAGACCTGGTACGCGTTCATGGACGAGGGCTTCAACCAGTACATGAACATCCTCTCGGCGGACGACCGCTATGGCCGGCCCGTCGACCTGGACGGGCTCGGCCAGAGCTACGGGATGATCAGCGGCGACGAGCGCGAGGCTCCCCTCATGTGGGACGCGAACTACGGCGGGCCGATGTACACGTTCCAGGCCTACGTGAAGGCGCCCATGATGCTCTCGATGCTGGGTGGGGTCGTCGGGGACACGGCAGTGTGGCGGGCGATGAGCGAGTACGCGAAGACCTGGCGCTTCAAGCATCCCACGCCCTGGGACTACGCTTTCGCGATGGACCGGGCCCTGCACCGCGACCTCTCCTGGTTCTGGTACTACTGGTTGTTCACGACGGATGCGGTCGACGGCTCGATCCAGAGCGTGACGACGAACGGGCCGGTGACGACGGTCGCCGTGCGTCAGGACGGAGGGATGCCCTCCCCGGTCGTCCTGGAGGTGGAGTTCGCCCCCCGGGGCGCGCCGATCCGCATGATGGCGAACGGCACGAAGGTCGACGACCACACGGTGATCGTGCGCTGGCCGGTCGACGTCTGGTTCTCGGGGAGCCGCACGTTCGACGCGAAGCTGGACTTCGGTCCGCGCCCGATCGAGAAGATCGTCCTGGACCCGCACTGCCGGTTCCCGGACAACGACGTGGCCGACAACTTCTGGCCGCGCTCCGCCGCGCCGCAGGTGCAGGCGGGCCGAGGAGCCAGGGCGATGTTCGGCGGGGCAGGGAGGTGCTACGGGCGGTAGTGGCAGGCACCGGAGGGCATCCGGCATCCGCTGGATGCCCCTCCCGGTGGCCTTGGGCCACCGTGCTCCGGACGCTGAGGCCGGTTCTGGACGCGGGCGGAGGAACTGATATATTAGACACCAGACGCCCGCCTCCCCGGGTGTCCGAGTTGTCACTTCGGACGTCGGGAAGGTGGGTGTGGCCGTCTCGGGAACCCTCGAAGGTTCGACGAAGCCGACCCTCGAGTTGAGGTCGCTTCGCCTTCAGGTGTACGAGTACCTGAAGGGATTGATGAACGAGGGTGGGCTGCGCCCAGGTAGCTTCCTGGACCTCCGCAGTCTCGAGCGGGACCTGGGCATCAGTCGCACGCCGCTTCGCGACGCCCTTCTCCGGCTCGAGTCGGAGGGCTTCGTCGAGATCCTGTCCCGGCGAGGCGTCCAGATTGCGGAGCTGACGCTCGAGCGCATCCGCGACATCTACCAGATCATCGGAGCCCTCGAGGCTTCGGTCCTGAGGAGCCTGCCCCTAGCTGCCGCGGATGCGCTCTCTCCCGAGATGGGAGCGCTCAACGAGGAGATGGTCGAGGCGCTCGCCCTCTCCGACTACGACCGGTTCTACGAGCGCAACGCCGCCTTCCACGACCGGTTCCTCCGCCTGTCGATCAACGGCGAGCTGGTCGAGCGCGTCCACATCCTGAAGCAGCGCCTCTACGACTTTCCGCAGCACCACGAGGTGATCCTCGAGTGGGAGCAGCGCTCCACCCGCGAGCACCAGTCGGTGGTGGAGCTGCTCGCGGCCCGGAAGCCCGGTGCCGCGGCGGATTTCATCCGGGACGTGCACTGGTCGTTCACCGTGCAGAGCCCCTTCATCCGCCGGTACTACGGGGTGGGGGAGGGGGGTGCCCTTGCAGCTCGTTGAGGAAGGGATCGCACTGCGCGGGCTGATCTTCGACATCCGGCGCTACTCGGTGCACGACGGGCCCGGCATCCGCACTGCCGTGTTCTTCAAGGGCTGCCCGCTCCACTGCTGGTGGTGCCACAATCCGGAGAGCCAGGGCCGGGAGCCGTTCGTGTACTACAATCCGGACCGCTGCCTGGGGTGCGGGGCCTGCGTGGACGCCTGCCCGGAGGATGCGCTCACCCTGACCGAGCACGGTGTGGCGACCGACGCGGCGCGGTGCGACCTGTGCGGCGAGTGCGTGGCCGCCTGCCCCGCCGAGGCTCGTCAGATGGTCGGCCGCTCCTACTCCGTGGCGGAGGTCCTGGCCGAGATCGAGCGCGACCGTCTCTTCCACGAGCAGTCGGGCGGAGGCGTCACGTTCTCGGGAGGTGAGCCTCTGCAGCAGTGGAGGTTTCTCATCGAGGTCCTGCGCGCGTGCGGCGAGCGGGACGTCCACCGGGCCGTCGACACGACGGGCTTCGCTTCCCCCGGAGTTCTCCTGAGCGTCGCGGAGCACACGGACGTCTTTCTCTACGACCTCAAGACCATGGACCCCGAGCTGCACCGCGAGGCCACCGGGGTCCCGTTGCAGCCGATCCTGGACAACCTGATCCGGCTCGTCTCGACCGGGGGCCGGGTCAGGATCCGCATCCCGTTGATCCCCGGGATCAACGACAGCGAGACGAACATCGACCGTACCGGCGCGTTCCTCGCCGAGCTGCCGAGGATCGACGGCGTGCATCTCCTGCCTTTCCATCGACCTGCCAAGAGCAAACACGCCAGGTTCGGCATGCCCTGGCGGCTGAAGGACGACCGCGAGATCTCGGGAGAGCGCGTCGAGGAGCTCTCGGCGCGCCTGGAGCGCTACGGTCTTCCGGTCATCATCGGAGGGTGAGATTCGTGAACGAGCGCATCAGGTGCCTGAGAGAACAGAGCTTCGACGCCGAGCCGACGTTGTCGACGGAGCGGGCCGAGATCATCACGCGCTTCTACCGCGAGCACGAGGGGAAGCACCCGGTCCCCGTCCTCAGGGCGATGGCGTTCAGGGATCTCTGCGAGAAGAAGACGATCTACATCGGGAAGGGCGAGCTGATCGTCGGCGAGCGCGGGCCCGCGCCCAAGGTCGTGCCTACGTTCCCGGAGCTCACGTGCCACTCGGCCGAGGACCTGCGCACGCTGAACGACCGCGACAAGACGAGCTACCGTCTGGACGATCGTGCCGTGGAGAGCTACGAGCGCGACGTCATCCCCTATTGGAGGGGCCGCTCGATCCGGGACCGGGTCTTCGCGCACGTCCCGCAGAGGTGGCTCGACGCATACGAAGCGGGCGTCTTCACGGAGTTCATGGAGCAGCGTGCTCCTGGCCACACGGCCCTCGACGGGGAGATCTACCGGAAGGGGATGCTCGACTACAAGGCCGAGATCGCGGACCGCATCGCGCGCCTGGACTGGAAGGAGGATCCGGAGGCCACGCGCAGGCTCGAGGAGCTGCAGGCTATGGACATCGCGTGTGATGCCGCGATCGTCTTCGCGGAGCGCCACGCCGCCCGCGCCGAGGAGATGGCCTCGACCGAGAGCGATCCGGCGCGCCGGGACGAGCTGCTCCGCATCGCCGAGGTGTGCCGCCGGGTGCCCGCGCACGCGCCCCGGGACTTCTGGGAGGCGATCCAGATGTACTGGTTCGTGCATCTCGGGACCGTCACCGAGCTCAACGGCTGGGACGCGATGAACCCGGGGCACCTGGACCAGCACCTGCGCCCCTTCTACGAGAGAGGGCTGGCCGACGGCACTCTGGACCGGGAGCGCGCCAAGGAGCTGCTCGAGGCGCTCTGGATCAAGTTCAACAACCACCCGGCCCCTCCGAAGGTAGGCGTCACCGCCAAGGAGAGCGGGACGTACAACGACTTCACGAACATCAACTTCGGTGGCCTCACACCCGACGGCGCCGACGCGGTGAGCGAGCTGTCCTACCTGCTGCTCGAGGTCGTCGACGAGGTCCGGCTCCTGCAGCCGCAGGCCAACCTCCAGGTCAGCGCGAAGACCCCGGACCGCTTCCTCAAGGAAGCCGCGAAGGTCATCCGCAAGGGCTACGGCTATCCCTCCCTCTTCAACGCCGACGCGGTGATCGCCGAGCAGGTGCGTGCCGGGAAGAGCGTGGAGGACGCGCGCGAGGGCGGAACGAGCGGATGCATCGAGACCGGCACGTTCGGCAAGGAGGCGTACATCCTCACGGGCTACCTGAACGTGCCGAAGATCCTGGAGGTCGCGCTGCACGATGGCGTGGATCCGGCATCCGGCAAGCGGATCGGCCCGAAGACGGGCGATCCGAAGGGCTTCGCGTCGTTCGAGGACGTCTACGAGGCGTTCCGCAAGCAGCTCGCGTACTTCGTGGACGTGAAGGTCGAGGTGAACCAGTACATCGAATCGATGTACGCCCGCTACGCGCCCGCTCCCTTCCTGTCGGTGGTGATCCGCGACTGCATCGAGAACGGGAAGGACTACAACGACGGCGGAGCGCGCTACAACACCACCTACATCCAGTGTTGCGGCATCGGCACGACGACCGACAGCCTGTCGGCCATCCGCACGCACGTGTTCGAGGAGGGGAAGGTCGACATGGGGCGCCTGCTCGAGGCGCTCGACGCCGACTTCGAGGGCGACGAGCCGCTGCGGCAGAGGCTGCTGAACCGCACGCCGAAGTTCGGCAACGACGACGACCGGGCCGACACGCTCATGCAGCGGATCTACGCCTCCCTGTTCGACACGATCGAGGGCAGGCCCAACACGAAGGGCGGCAGGTATCACCTCGACATGCTGTCCACGACGGCCCACGTGTACTTCGGGACGCGGGTCGGCGCCACTCCCGACGGTCGCCGCGCCTGCCTCCCGATCTCCGATGGCACCTCCCCGGCGCACGGCGCGGATCGTCACGGGCCGACGGCCGTGTGCAAGTCGCTCGGCAAGATGGACCAGGTGAAGTCGGGAGGGACCCTGCTCAACCAGCGGTTCCTGCCGTCGGTGCTCGAGGGGGACACGGGCATCGACCGCCTCGCGGATCTGGTGCGGACCTACTTCCGCCTCGGCGGGCACCACATCCAGTTCAACGTGGTGGGAACGGAGACGCTCCGGGACGCCCAGATCCACCCGGACCAGTACCGCGATCTTCTGGTGCGCGTGGCAGGCTACAGCGACTACTTCGTGGATATCGGGAAGGATCTTCAGGAGGAGATCATCGCGCGCACGGCGCAGGAAGGGTTCTGAGGGAAGCGGAGGCGCGCCCGGGCGATCCGTACTCGCTCGTAGGCGCACCAGCGCAATGCTCGCTCGCACGGACCGCCCGGCGCGCTGCCGACGGGAGTGACCCTTGCGCGCGCGTTCCACGGGTCGAAGTGGTAGCTTGGCGGTCGGTCGGGGAGCCCGGCCGTCCCGTCCTGCCCATGCGACCGAGGAGCTACCCGTGAAGAACCTCCATTTCCCCGAGCCGTTCCTGCATCGGCACCCTCCCGTTCAGAACGTCAACACCCTGATGGAGGAGCGCCTCACGTTCGGCCAGAGGACGGCCGACACCGTGGCGCGCGTGATGGGCTCCTGGCGCTTCATCATCATCCAGTCGCTCGTCTTGGCCGCGTGGGTCGTCCTCAACGTGATCGCCTGGATACAGCACTGGGACCCTTATCCGTTCATCCTCATGAACCTGGTGCTGTCGCTGCAGGCGGCCTACGCCGCTCCGGTCATCATGATGAGCCAGAACCGGCAGACGGAGCGCGACCGTCTGGAGGCCCACAACGACTTCCTCATCAATCAGAAGGCCGAGGAGGAGATCCGGGTGCTGATGGCGACGCTGGAGGCGCAGAACACGGCGCTCACCGTGATCCACGAGGCGGTTCAGGGGCTCGTGGCGCGGCAGGCGGGAGGCGGCGCGCCGCCGGCGGCCGGGTGAGCGCGACGCAGAGAGGGCCGCTGCGGGGTTCGGCCTCCGCTCCTCGGGCGGTCGCGCGGGATCTCCGGCGGAACCTCCTCGGTCCCTGTAGCCGACTTCCCGCTCGGCGACCCCTCTCTTCACACCTTCTGGCCGGCCGCACTGAGGAAGCGACGTGCGAGCTGCTCGAGCCGCAGGTCGTCCTTCTTGCGCGCCTCGTCCAGGATGGCGCGGACATGCGGCGCCAGGCGGGCTTCGCCCCAGCGATAGCCCGTCGCGCGCTCCGCGCTGCGCGAATCCCCCCGGTCGGCACCCTGCATGAGCGCCCAGGCCGCGGCTTCGTCGAAGTACGGAGACTCCGGATCCGGCAGGTCGTAGCGCGGCTCCGGCGCGGGCGCCGCGTCCTCGTTCACGAACGCTCTGGACATCGATCCGCTCTCCTTCCTGTTCCCGGCGCCCCTTCCGCACGGGAGGCGCTGCAGGCCGGTGCGGGGTGGGCGTCTCGCCGCCGGGAGGCTACATTGAACGTCCCCTTCTTCCAAGGATAACGGATGCGCGTCCATCATGGGTTGACGGTCCTATGCGTCCTGGCCGCCGCCTCGGGCTGCCAGCAGTCCTCCGCGAATGCGAGCGCCTCGATCCGGACCGAGGTCCAGAAGGAGAGCTACGCGGTCGGCGCGAACATCGGCCAGCAGATGCAGCCCTCGGCCAAGTGGATCGACACGCGCGCGCTGGAGCGCGGCTTCGAGGACGCGCTCGCCGGACGGGATCTCGCCGTGCCGAAGGACAGCCTGCAGGGGCTCGTTCAGAGCTTCGCGCGGAGTCTCAACAAGGACATCACGGACGCGCGTGTCCAGGTGGCCGGCAAGAACCTCGCGGCGGGCAAGGCGTACCTGGCCGAGAACGCCAAGAAGCCCGGCGTGAAGGTCACCAAGGACGGCCTCCAGTACCAGGTACTGCAGGAGGGCAAGGGGCCGCACCCGACCGCCTCCGACCAGGTGACCGTCCAGTACAAGGGGATGTTCATCAACGGCAAGGTGTTCGACAGCTCGTACCAGAGGGGTCAGCCCGCGACCTTCGACGTGGAAGGCGTCATCCCGGGGTTCTCGGAGGGACTGAAGCTCATGCGGGTGGGGAGCAAGTATCGGTTCGTGATTCCCCCGGACCTCGCCTACGGAGCCACCGGGCGGCAGGGAGGGATCGGCCCGGACGAGACGCTGGTCTTCGAGGTGGATCTGCTGAAGATCGAGCCCGTCACGCCGGCCGCGCCGGCCAGCAAGCCCGGCGCCAAGAAGAAGTAGGGAGGTGCGGCGCTCCTAGGCTCCGCCCGAGAGCTGCCTCATCAACTTCGACACGCTCGACGGGAGGCCCGGAATGTTCATTCCGGGAACGAGCGCGTTGAGGCTGCCGCCGAAGCGGTGCACGAGCTCCTGTGAGATGCACTTGCGCTCCGTGGGTCCGTGCGGGGCGTTCGCTTCGGCCTCGCCCATGCACATCATCACGCGCTCGTTGTTGTTGAGCCAGTAATCGTAGACCGTGTCCAGCGCTTCGCGCAGGACGATCGGCTCGCGGTTGTCGGGCTCGATGACCCAGTGCGACTTCCCTCCCGCCACGGGCTCGAGGTACGCGACGCGACGAAACGTCGAGCGGCCGATCCGATCGGTCCTGCCGAAGCTCGCCTCCACGTCGCCGACGGCCAGCACACGGCCGGCGCTCAGCAGGCCCCCCACGTCGGCGGGCAGGATGAGCCGGGGGTCCACCTGCTGGGCCCGGCTCCCGAGCCAGTGGACGTACGCGCTTCCCGAATCGACGGGCAGTACCTGTGCGTGGGTGAGCTGCAGCGCCCAGTGGACGGCGCCCCCCAGCGCGGTGGGGTCGGGAACCGTAACCTCCCAGCTCCGCGGACCCGTGGGCGTCACCTTGCTGATCGTGTCCAGTCCCGCGATGCCGTTGAGGAACGGGATGCCGGGTGTCATCCACGCCGTCTCCGCCGCGGCGACCAGCCGCTGCTCGGGCGTCTTGTACGTGTAGCTGGAAGCGGAAGAGCCGCCGCCGCACGAGCACAGCAGCAGCGCGAGCGTAGCCGCGGCGGCCGGGACGGCGGCACGCCGGCGCGGGTGGCGGGGGGGGACCCCCTCCTCGCCCGCCCCGGGAGCGGCTCCGCGCCGCGCGGGAGGCCGGCCGCTCACGAGCCCGAGGGCTCCACTCCGAAGCGGAAGATCGTCCGGCTCCTGAACTGCTCGCCCGGCGTCAGCACGGTGGAGGGGAAGTTGGGGTGGTTGGGCGAATCCGGGAAATGCTGCGTCTCCAGCGTGAACGCGGCCCGGTGTCCGTACACGATGCCGTCCTTTCCGACGATCGTCCCGTCCAGGAAGTTGCCCGTGTAGAACTGGAGGCCGGGCTGATCGGTCAGGACCTCGAGCGTCCGCCCGGAGGTCGGGGCCCAGACCTCCGCCGCCACGGTCAGCCCCGTCGCCGGGTCCTTCGGGGTCTTGTTCAGCACCCAGTTGTCGTCGTAGCCGCTCGCGAACTTGAGCTGCTGGTTGTCCTCGTCGATCCGTTCACCGATCTCGTGGGGCGTCCGGAAATCGAACGGCGTCCCGGCCACGGGCAGGATCTGCCCCGTGGGAATCTCTGTGGAGTCGATGGGCGTGAACGAGTCCGCGTTGATCATGATCCTGTGGGTCAGGATGTTCGTCCGGCCGTCGTTCTCGAGGTTGAAGTAGGAGTGCTGCGTGAGGTTCACGATCGTGGGCTTGTCCGTCGTCGCCAGGTAGTCGACCACCAGATCGTTCGCGTTCGTCAACGTGTAGGTCACCTGGACGTGCATCGTGCCCGGGTAGCCCTCCTGACCGTCGGGGCTCGTGTAGGTGAGCACGACGCCCACCGCCGTGTCGCTCTGGAACGGCGTGGCGTCCCAGACGCGCTCGTTGAATCCCTTCGTGCCCCCGTGGAGGGAGTTGGGTCCGTTGTTGAGGGGGAGTCGGTACTGCTTGCCGTCGAGCGTGAACCGCCCCTTGGCGATGCGGTTCGCGTACCGGCCGATGATCGCCCCGAAGTACGGGAGGTGGGCGATGTAGGCCGGGGACGTGTAGCCCCCGAGGCTGTCGAAGCCGAGCACGATGTCGCCGAGCTTGCCCGTCTTGTCGGGCGTCAGGATCGACTGGATGATGCCTCCGTACGTCATCGCGCGGACCTCGATGCCGTGGGAGTTCTTCATCGTGTAGATGGTCACCGGCTTGCCGTCCGGCGCCGTACCGAACGGTGCGCTCGTGATGGTCGGAGTCATCGTGGCCTTGGTGACCTTTGCGGACGTACAACTGGTCGCGCCCAACAGGAACAGGGCGGGCACCATCAGGACGAGGGTGCGCCGAGGCTTCGGGCTCGACATGGCAAGGACCCTTCTGGCATGAGTGCTCTGGACGCCTCTCGGGGCGTCGGGATCGGCCACCGTGAACAGTACGCCCCGCCGCCCTCCGGCGACAAGCAGGACGTTCCGGAGAGGAGCGCCGCGGTCGGTTCTCCCGGGCCGCGGCGCTCGGCGCGTCGGACCGCCCCGGTCACCCCTTCCGGACCGCCGCGATCTCCTCGATGGTCTGGGGCTTGCGCGGCCCGAGCCTGCGCGCGCCGTCCCCGGTGACGAGATAGTCCTCCTCGTTCCGCATGCCGCCGAAGCCGCGCCACTTGTCGAGCTCGTCGTAGTCGATGAACTGCTTCAGGTGTCCTTCCGCCCGCCAGCGGTCCATGAGCTGCGGGATGAAGTACACGCCCGGCTCGATCGTGAGCACGAAGCCGGGCTCGAGCGCCCGCACCAGCCGCAGCGACTTGAGCCCGAACTGCGTGCTGCGCGGCTCGCCTGTGTAGCCCACGTACTGCTCGCCCAGGTTCTCCATGTCGTGGACGTCCATGCCCATCATGTGGCCGATGCCGTGGGGCATCACCATCGCGCAGGCGCCGGCGGCCAGGGCTTCCTCTGTGTCGCCCTTCATGATGCCGAGGCTCTTCATGCCCTCGTAGATCACCCGCCACGCCGCGAAGTGCACGTCCAGGTTCTTGACGCCCGGGGTCAGGGTGTCGACCGACGCTTCGTAGGCAGCCAGCACGAGCTCCCAGATCGCCTTCTGGCGGTCGTCGAAGGACGGGCTCACCGGGAACGTCGACGTCAGGTCGCCTGCGTATCCGCTCGCGGTCTCGGCGCCGGAGTCCAGCAGGAAGAGGTCTCCGGCCGAGAGCGTGTTCCGGTGTGCGTGGTTGTGCAGCGTCTGTCCGTTGATCGTCGCGATCACGGGGAACGAGATGCGTCCGCCGAGCCGGAGCGCGAGGCCTTCCACGGCGCCGGCGATCTCGTACTCCTTCGCGCCCGGCCGTGCCATGCGCATCGCCGTCTCGTGCATGGAGACCGAGATCGCGATCGCCTTCTCGATCTCCGCGACCTCCTCCGCGCTCTTGTGGTTGCGCTGGTCCACGACCGCCCGGATGAGCTCCACCGAGGACCCCTCCCTCGCCCGGGCGGGTGAGACGCCGAGCAGGTCCGCGAGGAGCAGGACCGTATCTCCGCGGTAGGGCGGGAGGTAGCGGACGGGCCGACCGGCGGAAGCCGCCGCCGTCACGACCTGCGCGAGGTCCTGGGGAGGCTGCGTCCGCGTGACGCCCACCTCGGCCGCGCGCTCGGCGAGCGTGGGCAGGTCGCCCATCCAGACGATGTCGTCGATGGACAGCTCGTGGCCGAAGACGGTCGTCGTGCCCGCATCGACGTCGATGACCGCGGCGAGGTCGGGCTGGTCGAGGCCGAAGTAGTAGAGGAACGTGCTGTCCTGCCGGAACGTGTAGCAGTTGTCCGCGAAGTTCGCCGGGCTCTCTCCGTTGCCCGGAAAGAGCAGCAGGCCCCCGTCGAAGCGGGACACGAGCTCGGCTCGCCGCGCGGCGTAGGTCTCAGGGGGGAACATGATCGGGTCCTTCCTTGGTCTTTTTTGGGAACGATGTCCGACGTGGCGGGCGTCTCGATCACGATGCCGGGCGCACCCGTAAAGAGTAACAGGTCACCGCCCCTCCGCGCTCCGCGCCCTGCTTGACTCATCGAGGCTCCGGCCCCTCTATTCATGCCCGCCCGTGCGCCCGTTCAGCCAGCGTCCGATCCGACGCTCCGGACCGCCAAAGGAGGCTCGCAGGATGTCCCTCGCAGGTATCTACCCGATCGTGCCCACCCCCTTCGATGCCGAGGGGCAGCTCGATCTCCCCAGCATCCGGCGCCTCACGTCGTTCCTGACGGAGCGCGGCGTCCAGGGCGCCGCGATCCTCGGAGCGTTCGGGGAGGCGCACAAACTCGACGGGCGCGAGCGCGAGCAGGTGACCGCCGCGTTCCGGGAGAGCCTCCCCGAGGGCCTCCATCTCGTGGTGGGGGTGCGCGCCGCCGGAACCGACCTGGCCGTGGGGATGGCGCGCGCGGCGGCGAAGCACCACCCGGATGCCCTGCTCGTGGGACCGCCGCCGGTCCAGAGCGACGACGTCATCTTCACGTATTACGAGCGGATCACGGAGGCGGTCGACATCCCCGTGATCCTGCACGACTATCCGGATGCCACCGGGATCCTCATGTCGGCGCCGCTCATCGCCCGGTTGCACGCGGAGCTGCCTACGGTCCGGTACATCAAGCTGGAGGACCCGCCGACCGGGCCGAAGATGGAGAAGCTGCGCAGGCTCGCCGGCGAGGATCTCCAGGTGTTCGGTGCCCTGGGCGGCAGCTACGCGTTCGAGGAGCTGGACCGCGGGGCGGTGGGGATCATGACGGGGTTCGGCTATCCCGAGCTCCTGGTGGACATCTACCGGAAGTACCGCGCGGGGGACGTGGACGGAGCCGCGAAGGTGATGTACGACATCGCGTGTCTCGTTCGCTGGGAGTACCAACCCGGGCTCGGGGTGTCGCTGCGCAAGCACATTCTCGTGAGGCGGGGCGTGTTCGAGACCGCCTACGTGCGCCATCCGGGGGCCGAGGCCGACGCCAAGACCCTGGAGCACCTGGATCGCATCCTCGGGTATCTGCGCGAGCGCGGCTACGCGGTCTGACCGTCGGGCTTTCCGCGCGCCCGCCGGACGTGAGGAACAAGGACGATCCCTACATCGCAGCAACCGGACGAAGAGAAGGAGAGGAACGGTGGATCTGGGAATCAGGGGACGCGTCGCTCTGGTCGGCGCATCGGGCCGCGGGCTCGGACTCGCCACCGCGCAGCGGCTGGCGGGCGAAGGCTGCAAGGTCGCCGTATGTGACCTCGATCCCTCCGCGCTGGAGGGTGCGGCGGACGCCGTCAGGGCGTCCGGCGACGACGTGGAGGTCCGGGCCTACCAGGTCGACTTGACGGATCCGGCGTCGATCGAGGCCCTGGTCGCCGGCGTGCGCCGGGACCTGGGGCCGATCGGCATCCTCGTCACGAACTCCGGCGGGCCGCCGCCCGGGGGATTCGACGCGGCGACGGACGAGAAGTGGTACCGCGCGTACGACTTGACCTTCATGAGCTCCGTGCGGCTCATCCGGGCGGTGCTGCCCGACATGAAGGAGCAGCGCTGGGGCCGGATCATCAACTTCGCGTCGCGGGCGCTCAGGGAGCCGATCCCGAACCTGATGCTCTCCAACGCCGTCCGGCTCGCCGTGGCCGGGATGGCCAAGACGCTCGCGGCCGAGGTGGCCGGGTTCGGGATCACGGTCAACAACCTGGGCCCGGGGCCGACCACGACGGACCGCTCGGTCCAGCTCGCCGAGGCGCGCGCCCAGAAGAAGGGAATCGGCGTCGAGGAGGAGCTCGCGCAGACCGCCCGGGACATCCCGCTCGGGAGGCTGGCGACCCCGGACGAGCAGGCCGCGGTGGCCGCGTTCCTGGCCTCGGAGCCCGCGCGCTACATCACCGGCGTGTCGCTGGTCGTGGATGGAGGGGCGGTCAGGGCGCTGTAGACGCCGCCGTCCGTCCACCCCGCCCACGGCGCCGCACCCGTGGAGACGAGGATGAGGCTCTCGCGTGCCATGCTGAGTTGCCTGGGCGTCGCGGCGCTCCTGGCCGGGGCGCGCTCCGGCGCCGCCGCCCAGCGCCACGGGCGCTTCCGGACGCCGGGCGACACCACGCCCACGCTCGGGCTCGCCCAGGGATTCCTCACGTTCCGGACGCCGTCGCTGACGCTGAAGCTCGTGAAGGCGTCGCAGACGGCCGCCGGGCTCCTCCCGAACGGCGCGGGCGGCTTCGACTTCACGCCCTCGGACTGGCTCGAGCGCCGCGCCGCGAACGGCTACCACCAGCTGGGCGACCTGGACCTGCGGCTGCGCTTCGTCGGAGACGCGGGCGGCTGGAAGGAGTACGACACGGACGCGGCGCGCCGCCCCGTGCGGGCGCTGCCGGCGTCGGGAGCGGTGCTCGCCGCCGCCGACCTCGCGCCCACGCTGCCGGCCCACATCCACCTCGACGTGCGCCGCTCCTGGGAGGTGCACGGCGGGCATCTGGTGCTGCGCTTCGATCTCCGCAACACGAGCGCCCGGCCGGTCGAGATCGGGGCCCTCGGCATCCCGATGATCTTCGACAACATCCTCACGGGACGCTCGCTCGACTCGGCGCACGCGACCTGCTCCTTCTCCGACCCCTACATCGGCGACGACGCGGGCTACATCCAGGTGACCCGCCTGAGCGGGCACGGGCCGGCCCTCGTCGTGGTCCCGTACGGCGACACACCCCTCGAGGCCTACAACCCGCTCCTGAACGACCGGACGCGCAAGACGAACACGTTCGAGGGCTTCTACGAGTGGATGGCGCGGAGCGAGGCTTACGCGGAGAACGAATGGAAGGGCGTGCGCCCCTGGAACCCGCCCACCGCGGACACGCTGGCTCCCGGAGCGAGCCGCTCGTACGGGGTGGAGTTCCTCGTGTCCCCGAGCATCCCGGACATCGAGACGACGCTGATGGCGGCGGGCCGACCGGTGGCGGTCGGCGTTCCGGGCTACGTGGTGCCGATGGACCTGGACGTGAAGCTGTTCCTGAAGAGCCCGAGCGCGGTGCGCTCGATGAGCGTGGACCCGCCCGGCGCGCTCACCGTCGCCGCGGCCGACACGACCCCGGGCGGCTGGCCGGCGTACGACGTGCGCGGCCATCGGTGGGGGCGCGCGCGCCTCACGATCACGTACGCCGACGGGATGCGTCAGACCGTCCAGTACAAGGTCATCGACCCGGAGACGCAGGTCGTGCGGGACCTCGGCCACTTCCTCTTGACCAAGCAGTGGTACGACAACCCGAACGATCCGTTCGGCCGCAGTCCCTCGGTCATCAGCTACGACTACTTCGCGCACAGGCAGGTCACGCAGGACAATCGGGTCTGGATCGCGGGCCTGAGCGACGAGGGGGGCGCGGGCTCGTGGCTCGCGGCGGTCATGAAGCAGCTCGTGGAGCCGGACTCGGCGCAGATCGCCAAGCTGCAGGAGTTCGTGGACGGGGTGCTGTGGGGCGGGATCCAGTACAAGACGGGCGCGAGGAAGTGGGGTGTGCGCAAGAGCATGTTCTACTACCAGCCCGACTCGATGCCTGCCGGCACGTACAGCGACAGCATCCACTACGGAGGCTGGGAGAGCTGGGACAGGAAGGAGGCGATGTCGACCGGCCGCTCCTACGACTACGTGCACGTCGCGGCGGCCTACTGGGTGCTCTACCGGCTGGCGCGCGACCACGTCGGGCTCGTCACCGACCATCCCTGGGGATGGTACCTCGACCATGCGTACGAGACCGGCCTGGCGATGGAGCGCTTCGCGCCGTACTACGCGCAGTTCGGCCAGATGGAGGGGACGGTCTTCGTCCTGATCCTCGAGGACCTGAAGCGCGAGGGCTGGACGGCGCGGGCCCGGACGTTCGAGGCCGTGATGCGCAAGCGCGCGGAGGTGTGGCGGTCCCTTGCCTATCCCTTCGGGAGCGAGATGCCCTGGGACTCCACCGGCCAGGAGGAGGTGTACGCGTGGTGCCGCTACTTCGGCTTCGACGCCAAGGCCGAGGTCACCATCGAGGCCATCCTGGGCTACATGCCCACCGTGCCGAACTGGGGCTACAACGGGAGCGCCCGCCGGTACTGGGACTTCCAGTACGCGGGCAAGCTGCGCAGGATCGAGCGCCAGCTCCAGCACTACGGGTCGGGCCTGAACGCGATCCCGGTGCTGGCGGAGTATCGCCGCCATCCCACGGACCTCTACCTGCTGCGCGTCGGCTACGGCGGCCTCATGGGCTCGATCGCGAACGTCACGCAGGACGGCTTCGGGCCGTGCGCGTTCCACGCCTACCCCTCGACGCTGCGCATCGACGGCTACTCGGGCGACTACGGGTCGAACTTCTTCGGCCACGCGGTCAACACCGGCACGTACGTGGTCGACGACCCGCAGCTCGGGTGGCTCGCGTTCGGCGGCAACCTGACGGTGGACGGGGACGCCGTGCGCGTGCGGGTGCTCGACTCGGCGCGGCGTCGGCTCTACGTGGCACCGCTCGGGCTGTGGGTGACGCTCGACGCCGGGACGCTCGAGAGCGCCGAGATCCGGGGGCACACCGTGCGCCTGACGCTGTCGCCCGCCGACGCGCACACGCCGCGGGCGTTCCTGCGCGTCTCCCAGCCGGCGAAGGTCCAGGGCGTGGGGTTGGTCACGCCCGAAGAGCGCTATGCGAGGGAGCGGGGCGCGTACGTGGTGCCACTCGGGACGGGCACCACCGAGGTCGTGCTGCACGCGGCGGGGTAGGGAGGCGGTCGGCCCGAAGGCGACCGCGCGTCCCCCGCGCCCTTGCGGCTCCGCGGGGACCGCGCTCTACTGCGGGGCATCGTACGCACCAACCTCTTCCGGGAGTCTGCCTGTGCGCTCGCTCGTCGCGCTGCTCTGCCTGTCGCTGGTCGCTGTCCCGGCCGCGGCGCAATCCGACACCGTGCAGTCCAACATCGCGTTGATGGCGGTCGACCACTACGCGCGCTCCCACGACTACAACCTGATCCACCAGCGGATCGTCGTCTCGGACTTCGACTGGGACTCCACGTCGTTCAAGGGCGTGGTGACGACGACGCTCGCCTCGCTGAAGCCGGGGCTCGACTCGATCGTCCTCGACGAGGGGGCCCTGCTGAAGAACACCAGCGTCACCGACCGTGACGGCACGGCCCTGCGCACGGCCCGCCACGGGGACACCCTGGTGGTGTTCCCGACGCGCCCGCTGGCGTACGGCGACACGACGGTGTTCACCATCGCCTACGACGGCAAGGTGCACAACGGCCGCGGCCTCACGTTCATCCGGCCCGACGGGCTTCCACACCGTCCGCGCCAGATCTGGAGCCAGGGCGAGGCCATGGACAACCACCTCTGGTTCCCGACGTACGACTTCCCCAACGACAAGGAGTCGTGGGAGATGGTGGCCACGGTCGACACGGGCGACGTGGCGGTGTCCAACGGCCGGCTGGTCTCCGACGTTCCGCACGGCGCCACGCACACGATGACCTGGGACCAGGCGCAGCCTTCCGCGACGTACCTGATCTCCCTGATCGTGGGCCCGTTCGCCGAGCTCCACGACCACTGGGAGAACGTGCCGGTCGACTACTTCGTCTACCACTCCGACAGCACGAAGGCGTGGCGGCTCTTCCACCACACCGTGGACATGATCGACACGTACTCGCGGCTCACGGGCGTGAAGTACCCGTGGGCCAAGTACTCTGAGACGACGGTGGCCGACTTCTTCGGCGGCATGGAGAACGTGAGCGCGACGACGCTCGTGGACTGGCTGCCGGATGCCCGCGCGTATCAGGACCGGCCGTGGTACCTGTGGCTGCTGATCCCGCACGAGCTGGCGCACCAGTGGTTCGGCGACTACGTGACCACCGAGGACTGGGCGAACCTGTGGCTCAACGAAGGCTTCGCGGAGTTCATGCCCGGCCAGTACTGGGGGCTGAAGCTCGGCCCGCACGCCGCCCAGGACTACTACGACTCGGAGTACCACGACTACATGAGGATCTACCGCACGCACCCGATGGCGGTGGCCTCCTATCACTCCGACGACATCTATCCCAAGGGCGCGCTCATCCTGAAGATGCTGCAGGACTACCTCGGGCCCACGCGCTTCTGGACCTCGCTCCACGACTACCTGACCCGTCACGCGTTCGGCAACGGCACCTCGGACGACCTGCGCCAGGCCGTCCTCCGGGCCACGGGCCTGAACCTCGACTGGTTCTGGAGCGAGTGGGTGTACGGTGCCGGGTATCCGCAGTTCGACGTGAGCGCGGCGTACGACGGTGCCGCACACACGGTCACGCTGCACGTGCGGCAGACGCAGGAGGACACACTCCAGCCGCGAGCGGACAGCGTGCGGTTCCACGTCGCGCGCGTCTTCCGCATGCCGGTGACGATCCGCGTGGGCACGGCGGACGGCGACGTGGTGGACAGCACCTGGCTCGACCAGCGCGACCAGACGATCACCGTGCAGGGCGTCCAGAGCGCCCCCACGATGGTCGTGTTCGACGACGGCGACCACATCCTGAAGGGCCTCGAGTTCGACGAGCCCACGCCGTGGCTGGCCACGGAGCTCACGCACGACGAGAACCTGTGGGACCGCGAGTGGGCGATCGACCAGCTGGCCGAGCGCAAGACGGATCCCGCCGCCGCGGCCGCGCTCCGTGAGGCGGCCGTGCAGGCCGACTACAAGCTGACGCGGGCTCAGGCCGCGACTGCGCTGGGCGGCTTCTCCGCCGCGGAGGCGCTCGACGCGCTCACCCGGGCCGCACAGGACACCTCGTCGTCCGTGCGCAGTGCGGCGCTCGGGGCGCTCGGCCGCGTGGGTGGCAGCCGGGCGGTGGAGGTCATCCGGCACGCGTGGGAGCACGACAGCAGCTACGACGTGCGCGCCGCGGCGGTATCCGCGTATGCGCGCGCCGACTCCGCGCACGCGGGCGCGATGATCCGGCAGGCGCTGGCCACTCCGTCGTACCGCGAGGTCATCCGGCACGCCGCGCTCGAAGCCGTCGTGCGGCTCAACGATGCCGGCATGACGCGCGCGATCGAAGCTGCGCTGACCTCGGACCAGCTGCCCGCGGAGGCGCTCGGCGTCCTGGCCGGGCGCGGGCACAAGGCCGCTCTCGATGCACTGGTCCGTCACCTGAGCGACCGCCGCGCGGGGGTGCGGCGCTACATCGTGGGCGGATGGCGCTTCGCGCTCATGATGCCGGATCACGCGACGGTGCTCGCCCGGCTGAAGGAGGCCGAGCCGCACATCCGGTACGCAGACACGCGGAAGTCCGTGCAGTCGTTGATCGAGCATCCTCCGGAGCCGGGAATGATGCGGCGGCGGGGAGGGTGAGCCGGGCCGCATGACGCGGCCGGCCCCCGGGGGGTGCGTGCCCGGGGGCCGGCTCGCCCTGTCCGTGTCTTCAACTTTGGGGCTCGCCTTAGCCTGCGCGGCGCATTCCGGTCCGTCGCTCGGCCGGCGTCCGCGCTTGCGCCGCGCAGATACCCCCGGGCACGCACCCCCCGGGGGCCGGCCGCACCCGCCGACGGCTACTTCAGCTGGTCCGCCCGCACCATGCGGAGGCCGAACACGGGCCGGACGCGGCTTCCCTCGTCCGCCTGGAAGCGCACCGTCACCTTCTGCTTGCCCCGTACCAGGTCGGCCGGGATCGTGTACGTCGCGTCGAAGAAGCGGGGCGGGTCCGAGGGGGCGATGTGCGCGTGGGCGATCTCGGTGCCGTCCACCAGGATCTCGAACGCGTCCGCCTCGGCGCCCCGTCCGCTGCTGTTGTACAGGCTCCCGCCGCTGTTGTACGTGACGACGAGCGCCATCGGGTGCGTGGGGTCGACCGGGACGGCGTAGCTGAACCAGGTCCGTGTCGTGCGGCCGAAGCGCTCCATGATGCGCACCGGATAGCGGGCATCGCGCCCGCCCTGGAAGTCGAACTCGCGCTCGCGCCGGAAGTCCCCGACCGGTACCGTCGCGACGCCGGCCGCGTCGAGCATCGCCGCACGCGCGTCCTCGGCGGCATACGCCGCGCGCTGCTTCTCCCATTCGTCCGGCGTGTACGTGTCCCAGTAGACGGCGTACAGCCGCTCCTGGTTCTCGTAGAACGGCATGAGCTCCACGTCGTGCGCGGCGCCCTCGGGCGTCCGCTCCCGCCCGACGCCCACCGTGCGGTAGTGACCGGGCCTTCCCGGGACCGGCTGCAGCCACTCCTCGAGCGGCCTGTCCGCCGCGACCAGGACCGGAGCCGGCGCCCGCTCCGGGCCCCGGCCCGCGGCGGCGTCACCTTCCGGCCTCCGCTCCGGCTCGGGCCCGAGGTCCCCCGCGAGCACCAGGGGTCCCCACAGGATGGCGGTGCGGCGCGGCATGTCGGGGGTGCGCTCCAGGCGGAGCGACTTGGGCAGCGTCACCTCGACGACGTCGCCCGTCTTCCAGGTGCGCGTGATCTCCACCCACGAGCTCAGCGGCCATGGGAAGTAGTACGGCCCGTGCGGCTCGTCTCCCTTGCCGTCGTTGACCGGAGGCGCCTCGACCGCCGCGCCGTTGACCTCGATCCGGAACCCGTCGCCCGCCCACCAGGGACGGCGCAGGGTGAGCGTGAGCTTCCTCGGCCTCTTCACGGCCAGCGTGAGCTTCGCGCGCTCCCCCACCGGGAAGTCGGTGTCCATCCTGAGGCGCACGCCGGCGTCCTTCCACTCGGCGGTCGAGGGGACGTAGATGCTCACCCACAGGTGCTCTCCGTCCTCGTAGTAGATGCCGTCGTTGATGAGCGCGTGGTTCTCCATGCCCGTGCACTCGCAGCACGTGAAGTCATGGAACATGTCCTGGTACTCGTGCGTCACCCCGCGACCCACCGGCACCATGTAGCACATGCGTCCGTCGTTGGGGTCGATGGACGCCATCTGGTGGTTGAAGAGCGCCCGCTCGTGGTAGTCCGCGTAGTGGACGTCCGGATCGAACGTGAAGAGCTGGCGCGTGAGCTTGAGCATGTTGTAGACGTTGCACGACTCCGCCGTGCGTCCGTCCACGATGCCGCCGATGACGTCCCGCGGGCCGTAGTCCTCGTCCTGGCCGTGGCCCCCGGTCGAGAAGTCGTGGTGGTGCACCACGGTGTCGTAGAAGAAGGAGGCCGTCATGAGGTCGGCAGGCCTGCCCGTGTAGCCGAAACGGGCGGCCGAGCCGATCATCTTGGGGATCTGCGTGTTGGCGTGCTTGCCCCCCAGGTCGTCCTGGTGGCGCTCGAGGGGCTCGACGAACGCCTTCTGCTCGAACGAGAGGGAGAGCTTCAGCCAGCGCTCGTCGTCCGTGTCGGCGTAGAGGTCGACGAGCGCCTCGTTCATCCCGCCGAACTCGCAGAGCATCATCTTCTGGAGCTGGGCGTCGCTCAGGCGCGAGAGGGTGCGCTCGACCCACTCGGCCGACCGGGTCTCCACCTTCAGTGCCGTCCTGTTGTCCGTGAACCGGTACGAGTCCCGCAGGCCGGCGAGCAGCTTGTGGATCGTGTACCAGGGGGACCACTCGCCGTTGAGGGAGAATGGGCCCACCTCGATCTCGCCCTTGGCGAGGCGCCCGAAGCACTCGCGTCCGTGCTCGAGCGCACACAGGTAGCCGTCGCCGTTCTTGTCCTGGACGACCTCGAGCTCACCCACGATGTAGTCGACGCGCTGCTTGTAGCGGGCGTCTCCTGTGGCGGCGTACATGAGGCTCGTGGCCGAGAGGTAGTGGCCGCACAGATGGCCCGTGAGGTTGCGCCCGTTGCCGTCCCAGCCGCCGTACGGCTTGGCCTTGGGCTCGAGTCCCGCCCGCTCCCGGAAGTAGGCGAGCATCCGGTCCGGCTCGAGCTCCATGAGGAACTTCTCGTCGAGCTCCTGGGCGTGCTTGAGCGGGCCGCCCGGCAGCAGCCGCACCGCGTCGAGCGGGAGACGGCGGCAGCGCTGGATGCGGTCCTCGACGGCCCGTACCCGCGGGCTCTCCCGAGGGTCGTCGCCCGGGTTCTTCATCATCTCCGCGGCGCCGAAGGGCACACGGCCGATCAGGGGCACGGCGCCGGCGCCGAGGCCGAGCTTGAGGACGGTGCGACGCGACAGGTTCACGGGAGCCCTCCTTTCCGGGCAGGTGCTGGTGCACGCGCCCGTGCGGGCGCGGCGGCAACGTAACCCGCCGCCGCCGGGCGGGAAACGGAGGAGCGGCGCGGCCCCGCGTCGTGTGTACAGCGGGTGGGGCCGTCCGTACATTCGGGCGTCGTGAGCGGCGCCTCTGCGACCCCACCCTCCCGAGGGGACCGCCGCCGAGCAAGCCCGATCCGACCCCCGTCCGGGAACGAAGGAGACCCGTCATGCGTTCGCACCACACCCGCACATCCCCGCTCCTGCGCACCGTGGCCGCGGCGCTCGCGGGTCTCGCCCTCGCCGTGCCCGTCGGGGCGCAGCAGCTCTCCTCCTCCCTGCTCGACGCGTTCCATTTCCGCAACCTGGGACCGTTCCGCACGGGGGCGATGATCACTGCCTTCGCCGTGCCGACGGCTCCGGAGCACGAGCACCTGCGCACCTTCTACGTGGGAGCGCGCAACGGCGGCGTCTGGAAGACGGTCAACAACGGGACGACGTTCGTGCCGGTCTTCGACGATGCGGGGCCCCTGAGCATCGGTGCGCTCGCCGTGGCGCCCTCGGACGGCGACGAGGTGTGGGTCGGAACCGGGGAGTCTCTCGAGACCCGCTACACGACCTACGGGGACGGGGTCTACAGGTCCATGGACGGAGGGCGGACCTGGACGCACATGGGCCTCGACGACACGCAGCACATCGCCCGCATCGTGATCGACCCGAAAGACCCGCGCGTCGTCTACGTCGCGGCCATGGGGCACCTGCAGAGCCCGAATACGGAGAGGGGCGTGTTCCGCACGCGCGACGGCGGTCGCACGTGGCAGAAGGTCCTCTACGTCAACGACCACGTGGGCGTCGTCGACCTCGTCATGAACCCGGACGACCCGGCCGTCCTGTACGCCGCGACGTACGAGATGAAGCGCCTCCCCTGGACCTTCGAGCTCGGCGGACCGGGGAGCGGCATCTACAAGACCACGAACGGCGGAGACACGTGGACGCGCCTGGAGGGCGGGCTCCCGACCGGGAACATCGGCCGGATCGGCATCGATGTCTTCAGGGCGAACCCGAGCGTCCTGTACGCCGTCGTGGAGAACGGCAATCCCCGTCCTGGACAGAAGCCGGGGGCGATGCGGGTGAGCGGCGGATGGGGCGAGGTGTACCGCTCGGACGACGCCGGCGCGACCTGGCGCATGACGAACGCCCCGTCGGTGAACGTGGGAGGCAAGGCGCCGTACTCGTTCAACATCCTTCGCATCGACCCGAAGAACGACCAGCGGCTCTACGTGACGAGCGATGCGCTCCTCACGAGCCTCGACGGCGGGAAGACCTGGAGCGACTACGAGCACAGCCCGCTCTTCAATCCCGAGAGCATGTTCGGCGACGTTCGCCAGGTCTGGATCGATCCCCAGGACGGCGACCACATGCTCATCGGCACGGACGGCGGCGTGAACGTCACGTACGACGGCGGCAAGACCGTGGACTTCCTGCCCAACCTACCGATCGGGGAGGTCTACGACCTCGCGCTGGACAACGACGACCCGTACCACATCTACGTGGGCGAGCAGGACCACGAGTCGTGGAAGGGTCCGGTCAACGGGTTCTCGGGCGTGGTGAGCTCGATCACCGACTGGGTGACGGTCGGCGTCGAGGACGGCATGGACCAGGCGGTGGATCCGACGAACAGCCGGTGGGTCTACAACACGTACGAGTTCGGGGGTCAGACGCGCGTGGACCAGAAGGAGGCGACGATGACGCGGATCCAGCCGCCGCCGCGTCCCGCCGGCGAGCAGCCCTACCGCTACACGTGGACGACGCCGATCGCCCTCTCACCCTTCGATCCGTCAACGGTCTACACGGCCGCCCAGGTCGTGCTGCGCTCGAAGGACCGCGGCGACACCTGGCAGGAGATCAGCCCGGACCTGACCACCAACGACCCCGCCAAGGAGAACGGCTCCGGCAACATCCAGTACTGCACGATCACGACCGTGGCCGAATCCCCGGTGACGCGCGGCGTGATCTGGGCGGGGACGGACGACGGGAACGTGCAGGTGACACGGGACGACGGAGCGCACTGGACGAACACGACCGCGGC